>DASYYR010000040.1:0-11522 GCA_035933575.1 Candidatus Acidiferrales bacterium
CGAAGCGGGCGATGGTTTGCGCATCAAGGCCGCGATCTTCGAGATAGGCGTGGGCGGCTTGGCCTTCGGGCGACTGGTTGAGCGCGCGGGAGAAAAACGCGGCGGCTTCGCGGTGAACTTCGACGAGCGTGCTGCGCTGCTGGTTTTGGCGACGCTCCTCGGGAGAGCGCTCGCGCGGCTTGGGAATGGCGATGCCGCATTTCGCGGCGACGGTGCCGACGGCCTCGGGAAAAGTGGACTTATCCATTTCCATCACGAACTTGAAAACATCGCCGCTCTTGCCGCAGCCGAAGCAGTGATAGAACTGCTTGGTCGCGTGGACGGAGAAGGACGGAGTTTTTTCCTGATGGAAGGGGCAGAGGCCGGTGAAATTCTGGCCGGCTTTTCTCAGGCGAACGTAGTCGCCGATGACGCGGACGATGTCCGCCTGCTGCTTGACGCGATCCGCGAATGAACCGGCTTCAGCCACGAAAGGACGAAAATCGAAAAGCGAAACTCGACGATTGGAATGTCGACCTCTCAATGTAGCGCGGCAGGCGAAAGAGTTCAAATCAGCGATAATGATTGCGGCGCAACGTTATATTTTCCTGGAGGTGTGATCGGCGAAATGACGGGAGTACACGGCGATAGCAAAACCGTCTTTCTGGGAGTCGCGCTCATAAGTCATGCCTAGTTTTTCCATGATGTGCAGGGAGGAGCGATTTTCGGGCATGGCGATGGCGATGACGCGAGAGAGGTGCGCGCGTTCGACGGCGTCGCGCAAAGCGAGTATCGCGGCTTCGGTGGCAAAGCCGCGGCCCCACTGGTCTTTCGCAAGACGCCAGCCGATTTCCACTTCCGAAGCGCCATCGAGTTCGAGAGGCTGCAAGCCGCAGTCGCCGATAATGCGGCCGTCGGGCTTGCGGAGCAATTTCCAAAGGCAAAACCCGCGCGAACAAAGATGATTTTGCTGGCGCGAAAAAAACTCGAGAATCTCACTGTCAGTGCGAGGACGGCCGCCGTTGATGTAACGCATGACGTCGGGGTCGGTAAAGATCGGGCGGGCGGATGCGAGGTCGGCGGGAGACCATGGAGCGAGCCAGAGGCGTTCGGTTTCGAGGTGATGATCCATTCGACGGGACTTTAACAGCTTGGTGAAAAATAGCACCGTTGATTTTTTTTTGCGACGATGAGGCAGCCGCGAAAAGAAACTGCAGATTCCTCGTCGGATGCTGGTCGCATCCTCGCTCGGAATGACAGGTCATGGACTGACGAAAGGGCTCCGTGCCTCGCCGCATGAAACGTCGCTCGTGGAAAGCACGGCGAGCGCGAGCGCAAAGAAGCAAAGCGGCGTCGAGCCGCCGCACTCCAAAGAAACGGAAGCGGCGAAGTGCTAATCCTTCAAATCGACGATGGTGATGGCGGTGCCACCGCGATCTTCCGCTTCGGCGTAAAACTTACCGACGAGGGGATGCGCGGAAAGAAATTCCGCAAGGCCGCGTCGAAGCGCGCCCGTGCCGTGACCGTGAATGATGCGGACGCTCGGAAGGTTTTCGAGCGCGGCGGCGTCGAGAAACTTATCGACGCGGCGCGAGGCTTCTTCGACCGTGCTGCCGATGACGTTGATTTCGAGCGCGGAAGGCTCGTCGGCGCGAGTCGAGTGCACGGTAACGTGACGCTGCGGCGCTGGACCTCCTGATTTGCCCCCCGATTTGCCTACAGATGACCCGGCTGCGTCTGATTCAATTCCGAGAATATCGACGAGCGGGATTTTCATGCGCATGGGGCCGGCCTGAATTTCGGCGAAGCTCAGGTCGTGACGACGGAGAATCACAGGTTCTTTCATTCCGCGCACGCGAATGCGCATGCCTTCGGCGAGAAGCTCCGGTTCGACAGGCTTGGGGACTTCCGGCATCGCGCCAAGGTCGGCCTGCGAGGAAGACAAAGTATCGAGCACGGCGGCGTCGGCTTCGCTGCGCGCGTCAGATTCAATTTTGGCCATGCGGCGAGCGCCGAATTTTTCCGCTTGCGCGCGGAATTTGCGGTCGGTGATTTCGGCGGTGAGGCGCGCGACTTCGGTTTCCAACTTCTTCGTCGTCGCGGCGAATTGTTTTTCAAGCTCGGCGATGCGCTTCCGCTGGCGTTCGACCCAGTCGGTCTGCAAAGCGCGACGCTCGGCTTCGAGTTGGCGCAATTCGTCTTTCGCCTGGCGCTGGATCTGCTCCATTTCGTCGCGGCTGCGGTGGAGATAGGCGATCAGTTCGCGCGCTTGGCGCGTTTCAGGCGAAAGTCCAGCCTTTGCGTGTTCAATTACACGCTCAGGCAAGCCCAGGCGGCGCGCGATCTGTATGCCGCTGGAGACGCCGGGCACACCGGTGAGCAGTCGATATGTGGGGCGCAAATTCTCCTCGTCGAATTCGACGGCGGCGTTGACGATTCCGGGAGTTGTGGAAGCGTAGGATTTCAGGCGGTCGTGATGCGTGGTGGCTAGCGTCAAGGAGCGGCGCGCGCGAAATTCCTCGAGAAGCGCGACGGCAATCGCCGCGCCTTCCTCGGGCGCCGTGCCGGTGCCCATTTCGTCGACGAGAACGAGGGTGCGATCGGTGGCGCGTTCGAGCATCGATTTCAGATTCAGCATGTGCGCGGAAAATGTGGAAAGGTCGGCGCTGATGGATTGCTCGTCGCCAATGTCGGCGAGAACGCAATCGAAGAGAGGCATCTCGGCGCGCTGCGCGGGAACGGGAATTCCAGACTGGGCGGCGAGAGCGGCGAGGCCGACATTCTTAAGCGCGACAGTCTTGCCGCCTGTATTTGGACCGCTGATGACCATGACCGTTTCGCTGCCGCCAAGTTCGAGGGACATGGGCACGACGGCGCGATCTTTACGGCGCAGACTGTCTTCGAGCACGGGATTGCGCACCGCTTCGAGGCGCAGGTGATTGCCTTCGGAAAATTCGGGAATGGCCGCGTCGAATTCGCGGGCGTAGCGGGCGCGAGCGAAGACGGAATCGAGATCGGCGATTGTCGCTGCGGCGAATTCGAGCGGGCCGCGATCGGCGCGCAGGCGCTCGGTAAATTCAAAAAGGATGCGTGCGATTTCGGCGGCTTCGTCTTCGGCGAGCTGCACGAGGCGATTATTCAGCTCGATGGTTTCGAGAGGTTCGACGAAAAGCGTTTGACCCGTGGCGCTGGCTCCGTGGACGACTCCGGGAATCGCGCGGCGGTCGGCGGAGCGCACGGGAATCACGAAGCGGTCGTTGCGCAGGGTGACGTAATCTTCGTGAGAATCGTTTTCGCGCGCGCGGAGGATTTTTTCGAGCGAGCGCTGAATGTTTTCGCGCGATTGCGCAATCGTCGCGCGAATTCGCTTCAGCGCGGGCGATGCGTTGTCGCTGATTTCGCCGTTGGGCAGAATCGCTCGGCGAATTTCCGCTGCGAGAGAACGAAAATCGGCGAGCGACGCGGCGCGTTCGGCAAGGCGTGGATATTTCGCGGTTGCTTCGCCACGAAGCGTTTGCTTGAGGCTGGTGGACGTGTCCAGCAGCGACGCGGCGTCGAGAATTTCCGCCGCGGAGAGAGACGATGCGGGCTTGGCGAGGCGCGCGAGCCATTCGGCGGGATCGGCGAGGCCGCCGAAGCCGAGTTCCGCGCCGGAGCGAAGATACGCGATGGCTTCGCGGATCAAGTCGAATGCGGTGCGCAAGGCATCCGCGTCCGTGCGCGGAGCGAGAGCGGCAATCGCGCGATGGCCTGGCGCGCAAGTGGAGTAACGCGCGACAATTTCGCGCAGGCGGCCAAATTCGAGGAGTTCTTCGGCGGAGCGGCTCACCAGTTCAAAATGCGGGAACCGGCGCGCGGTGTCAAGCTAGGGAAACCGTTGGCGTAACCACATCGAGAACTTCGTAAGAGCGCACTCCATAAAACCCAAAGAAAATGCAGATTCCTCGTCGCATGGCTCCTCGGAATGACAGGTTAAGGGACGCTGCTTGCGCTGGGCGTGAGTTTTGAGGCGAGGTAGGCGGCGGCGTGGGAAGGCTCGTGGGCAACGTGAATGAGGCGCTCGGTGGATTCGCCCCATTTGGAGGCGTGGCCGATTTCGACTTCGCGGACGCGCTCGATGATGGGCTGCCAGAAATCGCCAAGAGCGACGAAGGGCTTGTCGCGCATCACGCGCTTGTTAATCATTTCCCAAACGACCGCGAGTTCGACAAGAGTGCCGGTGCCGCCGGGGCACGCGACGTAGCCGCAGCCGATGCGGACAAGCTCGAAAAGGCGCTCCTGCCACGTGGCGACGCGCACTTCTTCGTCCACCCAGCGATTCGCGCGCGCACGGAAAAATTCAGCGGTGACGGCGAGCGTGCACCCGCCTGCTTCTTTCGCGCCGCGCGACACCGCTTCCATCACGCCTCCGTAGCCGCCGCTGCAAACGGTGAATCCCCGAGCGGCAAGCGCGGCGCCGAGACTATGCGCCAGCGCATAATGCGAATCGCCTTCACGCGGGCGCGAGCTGCCGAAAACAGTGATGATCTTGCGGGGGTCTTCTTTCTTAGGTCGCGGCTCTCGCTTGCGATTTTCGCCAGCGGCGTTCATTTGCTTTTCGTTTTCGACTTTTTTGCGTGCGCTTTCGCGGGTTTCTTCGAGGTTGTCCCGAGTTCCTCGACCATCGCCTGAGCGATTGCGTCGAGAACGTGAGTGGCATCGCGTCCCGTTCCGCCATTGTGATTATCGAACATCGAAAAAATCAGATGCTCGCCGTGAAGCGTAGTCGCGAAGCCTGATATGGCTTGCGTGTGCTCGACGGAGCCTGTTTTCGCTTCAATGCGGCCTTCGGCGGAAGTGCCTTTCATGCGATTGTCGAGCGTGCCGTCAACGCCAGCCACGGGCAGCGTGGTCGCATACGCGTCGCCCCACGGTTGACGCTGGCCGTATTCCAGAAGCGAGACTACGGCGCGCGGGGTGACAAGATTCTGCCGCGAGAGGCCGGAGCCGTCGTTGACGAGCACGTCGCCAAGCGGTATGCCGATGGACGTGAGAAACTGCTGCTCGATTTTCAGACCCGCGTTGAGCGAGCCTTCGCCGCTTTTTTCTTTCGCAACGGTTCGCAGCAAAATTTCGGCGTGGAGATTTTCGCTGACTTTGTTTAACACGCGGACGATTTCGATGAGCGGCGGCGATTGGCGCTCGGCAAGAACGAGCGTGCTCGTTTCCGAAACCGGCGAGGAATTTTGCGGCGGCGATGCTGGAGGGTCGAACGTCATACCGTCGGAAGGCGGGGGAGCGTGCAGCGCGCGCGCGTCGCCCGTGACGCGAATGCCGCGCGCGAGGAGCATTTGCTTCAGCACGTGAGCCGTGTAGTCGGCGGGCTCAGGCATGGCCATCGCCAAATCGATGGGCGCATGGCCGAGCGGGATGGAACCGCGCACCAGGAATGCTTTGGGTCCCGGGTTTTCGACGGTATGGAAATCCGGTTGGGAGTCGGCAGCTCCGGTGGTGACGCTGTAGGCGTACACATCGTAGCCGGGCCAGGGTTCGACAGCGACCCATGCATCAGCGCCGACGTGATCGCCGGGCGTGACTTTTACATCGAGCCCATTGTCGTCGAAGCAAATCGCGCTGACGGCCGCGCCGTAATCAAAAGGCATGTCGCCGACAGCCCAACCTTCGGGAAACGGCTCGTAAGGAAAATAGCTGTCGTCCGCGATGATGTCGCCGTCGATTTCCTTCACGCCCTTCGCGACGATTGCGTCGACGAGCTCGCCGAGCGGCTTGTCTGAGGGACCGTCGATGGGATTCTTCGCGTCGTAAGGAATGCGGCGGTTGGAAAAATCAGGATCGCCGCGGCCGACGAGCCTGAGATCGCCGCGCAAACGGCCCGCGGAATCGAGAGTGCCGTGCGTTTCAATCGTGGTGCGGAAACGATAGTCGGGGCCGAGCGTTGACATCGCCAGAGTGGTGGTAAAGAGCTTGGTGTTCGAAGCAGGCGTGAAATAGCGGTCCGCGTTCAGTTCATAGAGCGTTTTTCCGGTGGCCGCGTCCACGATCAGCACTCCGACAAAAGATTTCTGTGCAACGGGAATCGCCAGAGCAGATTCGACGCGTTGCTGGAATCGCGCGATATCGGCGGGCACGCGGGCAGCGGCTTTGTTCTTGGGCGGACGCGCGAAAGAAAGTGGTGAACCGGTGAGCGCGGCCACAGCGAGCGTGGCGATCAACACGGATTTCGCCGCGAACTTCTTCACAAACTTCATCGAGAACTTCGTGCCGACGTTCGCGAATTGATGCTGGCGCACAGTGTCTCCCTTGCGAATAGTGTGCGGCCTAGAAATTCAGCCGCGCGATTATATGCCAGTTTATTGAGAGTAGAAGCGTAGAGTTGACAACTGAGTTATGAGGTCGCGACCACCGCAGTGTTCAGAGCCCTGCTACATCGCGATTTGTTGAACCGAGCACGGGAAACGACTAAGATGAAGCCGCATTCCAGGAGGCTATTCGATGCGAAAAGTATTTTCTCTTCTAATAACAATGGCATTGGCGGGAATACCGGCTTTGTTTGCTGCTTCAACGGCGCGCGCCGCCGATCGGGACAACAAGGCGGACAAGCGATTGGAGAATGCCGGCGAAGTGATGAAGGAGATCCTAGATATTCCCGATGACATTCCGGCGGATCTGCTCGACAAGGCTGAATGCGTGATTGTGATTCCTTCGGTAATCAAAATAGCGTTCGGCATCAGCGGCAGCTATGGAGCCGGCGCGATGACGTGCCGCAGCGGCGAGGACTTCACAGGGCCGTGGGGTGCGCCGACGATGATGCGGCTGGAGGGCGGAGGTTTTGGATTTCAACTCGGCGGCCAAGCAACCGATTTCGTGTTGCTGGTGATGAACAAGCGCGGCGCCAGCGCGATCCTGAGCAGCAAAGTGAAACTGGGCGCGGACGCCTCGGCGGCCGCAGGTCCCAAGGGACGCAATGCCGCGGCGGATACGGACGTCACGATGCGTGCGGAGATTTTGACGTACTCGCGCGCGCGAGGGCTTTTCGCAGGCATCTCCCTGCAAGGATCGACACTGCGTCCTGATAACGACGCGAATAAAGATGTCTACGGGCGAAAAATCGAGGCGAAGGACATCGTGCTGAAGCACGCGGTGGGAGTTCCCGCCGCAGCGCGGGTGCTAATCGACACGCTGGAGAAACATTCGCCGAAGAACCATTCGGACCCTAAGTCGCTGAAAGACTAACCGCAGCAAAGCAAAGAGAGCGCGGGTGAGAACTGAGTTTCCCGCCCGCGCGTTCTTTGGCCCCGCTACTGCACCACGACGGAACGGCTCTGCCCTTTGAAACGAACTTCCTGAATTTTTCCTGCATCTGTGACGATCGCATTTTGGTCGATCTTCAGCGTGGCGTCCTTCCACTGAATCGGAGCTTCAGCAATCAGTTTTTTGCCGCGGAAGAACGAAAGGGTTGAATCGTTCGCGACCACGTTGTATTCGCCCGGCGTCAGCGTCGTTCCGCTAATTATCTCGCCGCCGACAACTTTGAACTGACCCTTGAGGATTGAGTTGGACATCTTTGCGCCTTTTGGCGACGCCATGGCAGGAATCGCCGCGGCCAACATCAATGCCACTGCGAAGAGATGCACTAGCTTGTTGTGTTTCATTTTCGATTCTCCTTTTTCAAAACGGGCCCGCTCTTACTGACTGCTTTAGACGCGAAAATATTTTGAAGGAATCAAATTCGGCCCAAAGAAATGAAAATAACTTTTGCGGCGCGTTTTATGTGTTCGAAATCGTTTGCGCGTGCCGAATGCGCACAAATTTCTTGAGGATTCTCCGAAGGGTCGCACGGACACTCTCCATAATTTCGGAGGAGTCCATTCGAAAGCGCGCGATGAAAGGGAGGCAATTGTTGCTCCACGATTGCAGCCGCCAGCCGTGTTGCGTTGACACTCCTCGCCCGCTAATCAATAATCGCTCGACATGATTGGACAGCTTCGGGGCGCGCTGATTGATAAACGGCCGAATCAAGTGATCGTGGATGCCGGTGGCGTCGGCTATCAGGTGCAGATTCCGCTTTCGACGTTTGCGGGGCTGGGCGCGCTGCATGCGGAAGTGACGCTGCTGATTCACACGCATTTGCGCGAAGATCAAATCGCGCTCTACGGATTTTTGACCGCGCGAGAGAAACAATGCTTCGAAATGCTGATTTCGACTTCCGGTGTGGGGCCGAATCTTGCGCTGAAAATTCTGTCGGGAATGAATTTGGACGAACTGGTTCCCGCGATTCGCAAAGGTGATGTCCTGCAACTAAAGCGCATTCCGGGTGTGGGCCAGAAAACCGCGGAGCGCATTATTTTGGAGCTGCGCGATGAGTTCGCCATTGTTGAAATCGCGGGCCCGGGAAAAGCGGCGTCGCGCTCGCAAGTGGAATCCGACGTCGCGTCGGCGCTCGTGAATTTAGGCTATGACGAGCGTTCCGTGGAAAAGACGCTCGAAGAAGTGCGCAGCGGGGCGGGCGCGAGCTTCGAATTGCTTCTTCGCGCCGCTCTGCAGAAATTGGGCGGAGCTGCAATTGAAAAAGGCGCGCGCGCAGGCCGCGGCGATTAGCATCGATCGTCGCGCCGAAGACAGGATTACATGGTAGAGCTGAAACATCGAGTCGTCTCGGGACAAGCATTTGACGAGGATGCGCGTCTCGACGCGAGTGTCCGCCCCAAACGCTTCGATGATTTTGTGGGTCAATCGCGCGTCAAGGAAAACCTGAAAATCGCCGTCGAAGCCGCACGCAGCCGGGGCGACGCGCTCGACCACGTTTTGCTTTACGGGCCTCCTGGGCTGGGCAAGACGACGCTCGCACAGATTCTCGCTAACGAAATGGGCGCCAGCATCAAAATCAGCTCGGGCCCGCTGCTCGAACGCAAAGGGGACCTGACGGCGGTGCTGACGGCGCTCGAAGCGCGCGAACTTTTTTTCCTCGATGAAATCCACCGTTTGCAGCCCGCGATGGAGGAAATCCTCTATCCCGCGATGGAGGATTACCGCATCGACCTGGTGATCGGGCAGGGTGCCGGAGCGCGCATTCATCCGTATCAATTGCAGAAATTCACTCTGGTGGGCGCCACCACGCGCGCGGGACTCATTATGGCGCCGATGCGCTCGCGCTTCGGCATTGTGCATCGTTTGGATTTCTATACGGCTGAGGATTTGCTCGAAATCGTGCGCCGCTCGGCAAAAATTCTTGGCATCGCGATGGACGAGGCGGGCGCGGAAGAAATTTCGCGCCGCAGCCGAGGAACGCCGCGGGTCGCGAATCGTTTGTTGCGGCGGGTGCGCGATTTTGCTGAAGTTCGCGCGCAGGGAAAAATCACGCTTGCGGTGGCCAGAGAAGCCCTCGGAATGCTTGGCGTGGATGAGCATGGCCTCGACGAAGTGGATCGCAACCTTTTACTTGCCATCATTCAGAAATACAGTGGCGGTCCCGTGGGGCTGAATACGCTGGCTGCGTCGCTCAGCGAAGAGGAAGACGCCATCGAGGAAATTTACGAGCCGTATTTGATGCAACTCGGCTTGCTCGACCGCACGCAGCGCGGCCGTGTTGCCACGGCGCTGGCATACCAGTATTTCGGCATGGATGAGCCGCGCCGCCAGCCCCAGCTTTTCTGAAATGCCTTCGCGTCAAAATCAAGATCGATGAAGACTGTCTATTTGTCGTTAGGGTCGAATGTGGGCGACCGCGAAGAGCATCTCGCGGCGGCCATCGCTGCTTTGGGGGCGCACGGAATCCGTGTCACGCGCCAGTCGTCGATCTATTTGACTGAACCAGTGGACTTCGAGGCGCAGAATTGGTTTTTGAACTGCGTGATCGAGGCGGAAACGAATTTGATGCCGCGCCAGCTTTTGCGCGCGATTCGCCAAATCGAAAACGAAATTGGCCGCCACCGTTTCGTGCGCAGCGGCCCGCGGGTGATCGATCTCGACATTCTGCTGTGCGGATCGAGCATCATCCGCACGCCGGAACTGGAAGTTCCTCATCCGCGCATGGCCGAGCGGAGATTTGTTCTGGTGCCGCTGGCGGAAATCGCGCCTACGGCCCGGCATCCTGTCGAGAACAAGACGGTAGCGGAGCTTCTCGCGGCCACTGCAGATCGCAGCGCGGTCCGCCTGTGGAAACCCGAGCGATGAGCTCGTTGAAGACAAAAGCAGATCCCTGCCTGCGGCAGGCAGGCCTCACACCCTTCGCCAAGTGCGGGGCGACCCTTCCCGCGTCAGGGCAGGCCGGGTTCCCTTCATACCTCCCTTCCTGCGTCAGGGCAAGCAGGGCAGGCGGGTTACAATGAAACATTGAAACGAATGCGAAAAACCCACCCTTCGCGCCCAAAGTTCACGGGCGCTCAGGATGTGGCACCCGCAAAATCGAAAGCCGAAAAGCGAAAGCGGCGTCGAGTCTGCGGCTCCATGAAAGACGGGCGCGCGGGCGAAAGGCGGAAGATGAAAAGCAAAATTCGAAAACCCCACCCTTCGCAAACTTCACTCAGGATGGGGCACCCGCAAAATCGGTAAATGAAGGAAAAGGCAAAAGCGGATCCCTCGCCGTATGGACAGGATCACAACGAGCGGCTTCACTTAGCAGGCTGCTAGAGCATTTCGCGTTTTTTTTCTTCCTCTTCGCGTTTCTTGCGATCTTCTTCTTCCTGCTTTTCGTACTCAGCGATTTCTTCCTCGGTCATCATGTAGTCTTCGCGCGAAGCGAACATCTTCCCGTTGCGACGATCACGGCCGGAGCGGTCTTTCTGCCGGCGTTCCTTGTTCGCCGACAGCACGCTGACGTCCCGGATCGCCCGCGGAATGGCCCCCACATCCAGGAGCAAGTCGCTGACCTTCTCGAGGAAATCGTTCAGATTGAGCGGCTTCATGGCGTAGGGCAGACGTTCCTTATCGAGAACGGGGCGCGCCCATCGCGCTGCCAACAGCGGAACCAGAAAGAGCACGCGCAACCCATTCTGCGCGGCGTCCGGATCAACCTCCACTTGTGCGAGTTCTTTCAACGTGTTGAAGAGAGGACCCGTAATGTCAGCGAGTGCGATATTGACAATCACCAATGTCCAATGGCCGCGAGCAAGTTCGCGCATTGCTTCGCTGGCAAATGGCACGACGCGCACGCGCCAACCCTCGGAGTCAAACACCTGCTGCAGGGCATGCTGGCTCGCCTCGTCGTCATCAACAATCAGTATGCGAACTTCGCTCAACTCGCCTCCGAGCCCAGTATAGAGCCTCATCTGTGGCGCACGAGTCCGGCCGCCCGGGCCGGTTTCCAAGGTTGCGGCTGTCCGGTGGGCCAGTCTGTTTGAGGCGAATAAATAGCGAATAGTTTTCTCTTGACAAAGCGAAGAAAAGGCGAATATAGTCGGCGTACTCACCTCAGCGAGGTGTTCGTTACCGATGGCTACTTTTCCCACGCTTCGAGCCGCTCCGGCGCCGCCAAAGCCCCGTTTGCGCCGCTCGACTGCGACCAGCCTCACCCTTTTCCCCGCCGCCCCCAACGGCATTGGTGA
>DASYYR010000041.1:0-91057 GCA_035933575.1 Candidatus Acidiferrales bacterium
GTAGATAACATAGCCAAAGGGCTTTTTGGCACCACCCATGTTGACATTCGCTTCAAGCGGGCTGATGTAAACATGAATCTGCTGTTCGTCAGCGCCAATCGTTTTTCCGACATATCCGAAATCCCAACCCTGATACGCGAAGTCGTAGATTTCGTCCTCGATGGCTTGTGAGACCGCCTTCACATCCTTGTCTGAGATGGACGGAGCGGACGAACTGGAACGGGTCGGTAGAGCAAGGAAGAGGAGAACTGAGGCAAGGAACACAGCCACTGGCCTGGTCAAGGTGGCCTCCGTTAGCGAATGATAACGATCTTAACCATAGCACCGTTTCGTACATCCCCGCCACCGGCGACGTTCTTAAAGGGACCGAACACTACCACAGGCGTTTTCCCTGCGGCCCACGAGGGAGGCTTTTGGCCATAGTCTAGATAAAAGTGGGTTGCGCCTCCTGTCGGGTCCGGGCCAACGAAGGCCTCGCGTGCTGCCCGCTGTGAATCCTCGTAGGCTGCACGTGCAGGCGGGTAGCTCTTGATCGCGCGGGCTTCAGGAGGCGAGAGAACATCAGATGCAACCGTCGCTTTGCCGAAATGGGCGATGCGGCCAATATGTGTGCGAGCATCGTGCAGT
Source organism: Candidatus Acidiferrales bacterium (assembly GCA_035933575.1). Taxonomy (GTDB): domain Bacteria; phylum Acidobacteriota; class Terriglobia; order Acidiferrales; family UBA7541; genus DAHUXN01. The sequence continues at coordinate 628 of DASYYR010000041.1, forward strand.
TCATCCGCGCTTCCAGGCCCGCGCTTCGTAACCGGTCGCAAGCCGGAGGTCTCGTTGTAGATCGAGTTCGCAACCTGGTGTGCGGACTTCGCAGTCTGGTGACCTTGCCTGTGCGCAGGATGCTGCTTCGCTCTTGCGTGACGTTCAATGCTGTCAAGCTGAAATTCAGGTTCACCGGCAGCGTCATCTGCGTTGTCACTGGGAAGCGATTCGTCAAATTCCGAGCCGCTGTACGCTCCTTGTCTTGACACCTCGTCGCTAAATTCACCGTCGGATTGTCCGTCGCGGGCTCGCTCCACGGCTCCCCCAAAGATCGGATTCGCATAGTAACGACCATTGATGAAGGGTATTTTGAATTCTCCGCGTGTTGCGCCACGTCGAACGTTATCGTGCGTTTGAAATGATTTTACTTGACCGCCTGTTGCTGTGCGGCGGATTGCGCCGCCTGCGCCGCTTCAAGCTGCTCTTTGCGCAAGAATTGCTCGTGCAATTGCGCATGCGCGCGAACATTCGCATAACCTGCGGGTGCCTCGATTTTCGCGACTTGCCCCGCGTCGGAAGAAAACCACCGCTTACACGCATCGAGCTCCACGGCGTGATTATCTGTAAACTCGTCCGGCATAATACTTGGTAGCACTTGTTCCGCGCCCGTTCCGGAATCCGCATGCACTACTGGCTGCTCCTGCAGCATCTGCGCGATCTCGCGATATTGTTTCGTGCGCGACTCCTCGTCGGGAATCACCAGCTCATCCAATCCAATCAGCCGTTTCAGCAATCCCAAGTTTGACGGATCACCGAGCACAGCCTGCAGCCGCGGATCCGGATTCACCATCAATTGCATCAGCACAGTGCGCTGATCCGCCCACTGCGTCGGATACTGCTCGTCCGTCTCCGGATAAGAAAACAATTCCCCTTTCAGATCCACCAGCCGAATCCACTTCGATTCAAACGCCGCGCCAGGCCCCAGCAGCGTAACCTCCACATCGCTCGGCCTGTTCTTGCGGAAGCAATCCACCGCCGCAAGCATCAGGTCCGCATGAAAAAACTTCATTCGCCTCCACACAAGCCCGATTCGCCCCATCGCTTGATCGCGCGCCATCGCGTAACCCGACGCCGTGCTTGTATTCGTCATCGCCCCGCCAAAAAGCGCCGGAAACGCCCCCGTAAGAAATTGCGCCACTGGCCCCATCAAATCCGCGGCGTGTCCCGCAAGATCAGGAGGAACTCGCGCAGCTTGTGGCTGAAAAAATCCCGCCGCGAGCGACTGCCCAGGTTTCGCCTTCGCCGGATAGTGCGCACCGGGCTCCGCGGTCTGCGACTACAGCGCATCGAAATCGAGCACCTCGCTGTCCGCATAAATCGGCGGTATGCCGTACTCGTACGTCTCGATCTGCAAATTCGAAAGCGTGTTGAACCGTTCCTGCACGCTGATCAGCGCGTCTCCCAGCGCCGGCCTGCCGCTCGAACCATCGCCCGGCATCGCGTGCATCACGCGCCAGTGGTCATCCATGTTCTCATTCCGCGATTCGCAATAAACGTCCCCCGCAAACGCTGCGTAACAGCCATCCGGAAAAATTGCGAGCAACTCGTCGCGCAGCGCTTCGTCATCGAGCTGATAAAAAGCCCACGGCCGCAGCCACGTACGCTGGAACGTGATCAGATTCGGATTGAAGTCTCCTCCCGCCGTCACCGGACCGCCCTGCGATTGCTCCAGCCGCGCCAAGCGTTCGTATTGCGCCGAATCTCCCGACGCGACCGGCGCTCCGATCCTTTTCGCCGCGTGAGGATACGCCGCGCGCAAACGCGCCTGATGCACCTCCATATTCCATTGCAGAAACGGATATTCGTGAATTTCGTTCGCCCACGGAGGCGTCTTCAGTTCCAGCGCCCCGACGATCGTCAACACTTCCTGCCCATTCGCCACGCGCGCCGTTCGCACCCCCGCCGGCACCGTGATCACTTCCTCGGGCACGTAGTTCTCTTCCGTTAGCAACACTCCGCAGACCGAACAGGATATTCCATCTGCAATAGCGGCCACCTGTGTGGTCTCGTAGGGGCGGGGCTTGCCCCGCCCGGGCGACCCAAGGGTCGCCCCTACGGATTCGTTGGACGCGTCTGCACAACTCGTGGACGTCTCCGCTCCGCACTCCCCGCAAATCCATCCGCCGCCAATCTTCACCTGTCTTTCATCCAGCTCCGTCTCCGGATGAAAACCAAATCGCTGCCCGTCCACCACGTAACGCACATACGCGCCCACCTTCCCGCCCGTCCACAGGTGAAACGCTTCCTCGACAATCAAATTCCCGATGCGGTTATTTCGCTCAATCAGTTTCGACACTTCGCTCGCCGATTTCGCCGACGAAACATCCGCCTCGCTTTCCGCCGACTGCGGAAAAAAGCGCACGCGTGGAATGTCCTGACTCAAAACGGAAATAATCGACAGACCGAACGCCTGATAAATATTCGTGACGAACTCGTAGCGCGGCATATCCTCGAGCGAACTCTCATCCGTCGCCTTTTGCTCGAACGGCAAATGCCAGTTCTGGTCGCGCTCGCTCCACCACAAATATTGCAACCCGCGCCAGAATTGATGCGCTTGCTTGATGCGGCGAATCTCCGCCCGCCGCGATATTTCCGATTCGCTCGCCAGTTCGAGCACCAACCGCCGCACCGCGTTCTGCAGCCGCTCGGAAAGTTGCTCATTATTCGCCCCGAACGACTCCGCAGCTGCCGCTGTCGAATGCGTCGCCAGTCGGTCCGTCGCGTTTCCCTGCTCCACCGGAACAATTCCCGGATCCGCAGGCGCGCTCGTCTGGTCCTTCACTTCCCTGTCAGTCGTTTGTTTGCGTGTCATAAGAGTTTGTGTGGACATAAAACGTCCCTGCAGTCTCGAGCTCTTTCGTTAAGACTGATTTACGAGATTGTTTGTAGCTGCGACTTCGCTTTTCGGCGCGTCAATCGTCGCGAGCCGTGTGCCGCTGGTCTTTGTAGGGCCCGTCTTCTGACGGGCCGCGCCTGCTCCCCGCCTGCAATCGCCGAGCCGAGCACTCGCTACACCCGCGGCACAATGTTGCGTGGCGTCGGAAACGTCTCCGTATCCGTTTCCCGCTCGCGCCGCGCGGCGCGCGCATCCTCGATTTCCCGCAATCGCCCAACCTGTTGCCACGAACGCCGCCGCAACGGTGCGCTCTGTTCCGCGCGCCCGACGGTGCTTCTGGCTTCTGTAGGCCCCGTCTTCAGACCGGCCGCGCCTGCGCCAGCAAGCGTCTTGCCCGCGTCTCGCGTTACGAACTGACGATCGCTTGTTCCCGCAAACGCGTTGGCACGCGAAGCCATCCGCATCGGCGGAATCCCCGCGACGCCCAAAATCGAATTCATCAGCGCATGATTTTCCGCTTGCAGCCGCGCCACTTCATCTTCCAGTGCGCGCGTATACCGCCTGCGCACGCGGAGCCGCGCAACGATCCGCCTACATAGGTCAAAAAACGGCATGATGTTTCAGAGTTGTACTTCTCGGAAGTGGCCCGCTTGCAGCGTCAGCGCGGTTTTCTTCCATGTCGCGGTCATCGGTGTCTATTTTGACGCTACTGACGCTAGAGTTGCGTCTTTCATCGAAATGCGAATTCGACGCTCTCTCACGAAATCCCGCGTGACAACAATGTCACCGCTCACGTTGAACGGAAGGCCCAACGATTCATTTTTTTCGATCACAAGGAATTTCTTGAAGAACCTGGCATCGACGGCGGCCGCTCCCACCAGCGACGATGCTCTGATCACCGCATTCCACGATGGATTATTTTCTATGTGAACATCCCAGCCAGCCGGAATGCTCGGAACCACAGCGATTCGGCCCGCGCTTACGTGGAATTCAAAACTCACGACCCGTTCTCCAGAAGATATGGGCAAATGGGAAAGGGACAACGATACGTTTTCTGCGACGGGTGGTTTACTGCGAGCGACGTTCACCGCAACGGCGATGGCGACTGCCAGCAGCGCGAGACCTCGCATTCGTTTACTATTGTTCATTCGGTACCGTCACCGTTACTGGCACTCTCCCCTGTTTCAGCGAGCCTGTCAATTCCTTGAAAGCTGCAGGCGTCAAGTCGATTACTCCCCTTGGATCGGGCCGCAGAGGATGAATTGGCTTCCCATGGGCGTTCCGAGCAAATGGCCCTCTGTCGTCAACCACTACCGTGATCGCCTTAATTATGGGTTTGCCATGCGCGTCTTGGTGCGAATATGTCACAGTGACGGTCTGTCCTAGACGAGCTTTTTCACCCGTCATCGCGGCAGACATCTTATTAGGGTTGAACGGGTGCCCGCTGGCTGTCTTCGACTCTGGCAGATCGTAGTAGGTGGCTTCTCCGCTAAAGTGTTTCGAGGCTTTTCCTTGATGATCCACTGGCGCAGCCTTTCCCTGGGTAGTCTGCGGGGTCTTTTCTGCGGCAAGCAGCTCAGCTTCTGGTGCCGAGGCAGCGTTCTCGTCTGCCAAAGCTTCGGGTTCCTGCCGGGAACGCTCGACCGCTGCCCCGAACAACGGATTCATGTAATACCGGTCACCGATAAATGGCATCTATATCTCCTCCCGATCCGCTAAGTTATGCGTTGCGCCGCCACCGGGACCACGGAGCGAACACCGGTCGATTCTTCGCTGGCACTTCCAACTCCGCTTTGCGCGCCTGAATCGCACGAATTGTGGGGTCATCCGAAGTGACACGCGCATGTATTTCCTGTTCCCGAGGAGGCTTTGGTATTTTCCCCGACGCTCGCGTCTTCAAACCATAACGCGCCGCATCCGCTGCATCGTCCCCTTCGCGTTTGGCAATGTCCTCAACGTTCGCCGTATCGCGCACCAGTTCCGGCAGCGTGCGAATCAGCTCCGGACACGAATCCGCGATTTGCCATTCGTCCGCTTCCAGCATTTCGTACATCAGCATCCACCCGCTCACGCGATCGTTGTCCGCCGGCACAGGACGCGGAAATCCGGCCGCCGCCAGCGCATCGCTCAACCGCTCGGCGATCGACGATTCGTCCGTGTGATGCGCGAACGCATCCGGCGACAGATAAATCGCGTCAATGTGCTCGGCCTTCCCTTCGCGATCGCGCGAACGCGCAACAATCTCCGCCGCCAGCGCGCGCGGAGCCAAATGCTGCTCCACGCATTCACGATATGTGATCACGCGCGTCTTGCGCCGCCAGTCGCCATCCGCTTTCGCAGAGTCCACGACACCGGCCCGAGATATCTCAGCATTTTGCGCAGGCGGGCCACAGCCGATGCCGTGCGTGTGAGAATCGTCGAGCCGGCGTTGTCGACTCTCGACTGTCGGCGCGCTCGTGTGCCAATAAATTGCCGCGGGATGCTCGAATCCCCAGTCAATCGAAATCCAGCGCGGCCACCACGTCTCCGCCGCAATGGATTCCGCGCGAATCACACTCCGCGACGGATCGAAATTCGTAAAATACTGCCCCGCGAAAACGCTCCAGTCGCCTTCCAGAAACGCGCGTCGATAAGAATCCGGCAATTTCTCCAGCGTTTTCAAATACGACGCATCGTTCGCGTAAATTGGATTGTCCCAAACGCGTGCCGCGATAAACGCATAGTCCTTCGCGTCGTATTCGCGCGGATCCATTCCGGCCGCTGGTTGCTTGTCAACGAAAAGCGCTTTCACCCACGCGTGCCCGATGTTTCCGGGATTCGTCGCGCCCGCCATGTTTGGAAACGCGTCCGCCACGGGACACCGGTTCCGGCTCGTCAGAAATTGCCATTGCCGCAAAGTGAAATGCGTCAGCTCATCAACGCCGATAAAAAGATATTCGCCCGACTGATATTGATAGATGTCGTTCTCTGACTGCGAATATCCAAAGCGCGTAGTCGACCCGTTGTGCCACGTCACCGTGTGCTTGGCTTCGTTGAACGACCGGTAAAGCTCTCGCGGCACATCGCGCCGGAAATAAAGCAGCAGCGAACCCTCGAGTTCCGGAAACGTTCGCCGCAGCAGCAGCGTGTTGACGTTCGGAACGTTCGTGGCCTGCACAATCGCTTCCATCAGCAGCGCTTTCGATTTCCCCGGACCCGCCGCCCCGCCAAACAGTTTGTACTTTGCCTTGCACTTATGAAACTCGTCTTGCTTTGCAAACGGCTTGTACGGCAAAGGCAACTCAACCCGCTGCGTCTCATCGTCAACATTTTCCGCGCCCCCCGTCGGCGACGCTGCCTTCAGCCGCTGCGCATCCACACATGCCTCAAACCACTCTGTGAATCCGGGATCATCCTTCATGAGTGTTTTTGGCGGGCGCAGGCAGGGACTTGCTTTCGAACTTGCCTTTACGGGTGCCCCATCCTTCGCGACTTTTGCGAAGGGTGGGGTTTTTCCTCGCACACTCCTCGAACCCTTGCTGCGCCTCTGACTGTGCGCCCGCGCGCCTCAAGCATTTCCCTGACTCTCGCATTGTCGTGTCATTCCGAGGAGCGACCCAACGAGCCTGCCTGCCGTTGCTTTCGTAGGGGCGGGGTTTACCCCGCCCGTCGGCCTGTCCTGAGTGTCTTGCCGAAGGGCGCAACGCGCCGAGTCCGCTCGCCGCTTGCCCGCCGTGGCTCGCAGACAGCGAATCTACTCTGTTGAATTTCGCAGAAGGCAAATCCTTGCCAAGATTGGCAAACGCTACCCGCTTGGACTCTCCCTATCGGGGCGCGCAACGTTGTGAACCACCTCCACCAGCGGCGCGCCCGGTAACGGCGCATTTGCCGCTGCCGCCGACGCTGGATCCAAGTGCCGTATAGCCTCCTTCATGTACTCCAGCAGTAGCTTTTTGTCGCTCGCAAACTTTGATTCACTTAGCTGACCGACTTTCACGCTAAGATTCCACGCGATTTGCCACTCATCAAGCCCCGCCGCTCGCAGCGCATTGCGCAAACGAATCCGCGGCCGCGGTTGCCGCATCGGAACTGGATCTGTTTTGGCGGGCACGATGGCGTTTTGCTTTGCCTGCACGCTTTTTTTGCGCGCCCTCGTTTGACGTTTCTTCACGCGCCGCGCCTTCTGTCTGTGTCCAGCCATACTCCGCCTTACCCCTTAAACTATCTGGCTCTGTCAACGTCTGGCCGGTGTCCGTGGCACAGGCTTTAGCCTGCGTGCTTTTCCTTGCTGCCTCTCGACGCGCGGCCCAGCCTAGATGTGGCTTTTTCGGGTGCCCCATCCTTCGCGGTTTCGGCGAAGGGTGGGGTTTTCGCTTTTGTAGTTTTTGCTGTGTTGCGCATGACCAGCCCCTGCGGAATGTCGGAAACAGTTTTGGTCAGGGCACGGCCTTGCCTCTTGGAAAACTCCTTGCCATGTCATTCCGAGGAGCAACGGCGACGAGCCTGCCTGCCAGAGGCAGGGAATCTGCTCTTGCCTTGAAATTCAACCAAGGCAAATCCGTTGTTGCGCACGAGCGGAGCCCCAGGAATGTCGGAAACAGTTTTCGTCAGAGCACGGCTTCAGCCGTGCCGAAACGACCCGACAATTCAGGGGTTTTAACCCCTGAGGCCAAAACTCATCCCAGCAATTGCACGGTAATGCCCGACCCGCCCGTAATAGCACTCACCTTCGCGCGGATAAAATTCCCGCGCACTCCCGCGATCGTGCGAGCTTCGCCCGTGGTAGCCGTCGAAGTGTCCACGGTTGTGTATTGCGTGTCGGCGTCCACCATCGCCGTCTGCAGCACCATCGACACGCTTGTCGGCGCGGTTCCAAAAATCGTCTGCCAACGAATCGTCCGTCCGTTTTCCGGAAATCCCGAGTAACTCGGCAGCGCGAATTGCTGGCTCGCCTGCCCCGCCCCCGGAGCTTCCGCGTTGAACGCAAGCGCCACGTCGCCTGGATAGACGGAATTCGGCGGATTCTGTGCGTTGTAATTCGGCACGAAGACCTCCCTGTTCAGTTGTCGTTAAGCATTGAAATCAAGGCGCAAAACAAAAACGCCGGCATTGCGCCGGCGCGGAAACCGTCAAATACACTTTCAATCGCTCGCCGCTCTTCAGCGAGTCACACAAATCGAGCTTACAGTAAAATCTTTTACGCGCATGTCAGAACTTTGTCAAGTGCTTGTGGATGTAAGAAAAAATCGCCCAAGGTAGCACCTGCGCCCCCGCGACTAAAACTCACAAATCCCCAAGCCCGACAACGCACCGTAGAACAGCGCTCCGCCGCCTTCTCACACTGCCGCTGCTCGCGCCTGCTCGCCGCGCGAAACGCTTTGCGCTAAAGCCTCCGTTGATCGTCGCGCGCGCGCTGTCGATCTTTGATGGCCTGGTCGCTCAGAATAAACTCGGATTTGTGGTTGGGACACGACGCCCCGAGGTCTTCGGCCATCTTCGACTTTCTTGCAGCGGCGCCCTCAAACGTTGTCAGGCCGTGCAGATTCAACAGAGCCGGCACATCGCACTTCGGACAGTGAACTCCCCAATTGATAATGTCGTCGAGCCACTCTCTTACGTCTACCGGAGTATCATGCATTCCCAGAAACACGTTATAGCATTTTGGCGGCGTCTTGCCAGAACCGTCGAGTCCGAGGTATGTGAGCGTAAATTCAAAATCTCCACCAAACGGCAGACTTTCGTACAGATGGTGGGACATCACAATATTTTCCGTCTGTCCTGATTGCACGATTCTGTGGACGTCATAATCGAAATTGGCTCCATCGGATCGGCGCACTTGTACTCTTTGCAACAAAAAATTCGAAAGCCCAAGATTCGACACTCGCAGCACGAGCTCCGCTTCTCTGTTGATCAGGTCGAAATGCAGGTAAACGCGCTCCCGCCTCTGCATCTGCCGCTCCAGCAGATTGAAATGTTCCTGCGAAAGATCCAGATTGTCGCGTGTGGCAAGAAGGTATTCGAACGTGACGTACAGCAACAAGATCGTTCCTATCGAGGTTGCCTTCGGCCGCCAGACCGACAGAAGAGCCAGCACCACGGCCGCCAAAATCACGAGTGTCCGCGTAACACGTCGCTTCATAGGGGGAAGTTTAACCGAAACGAGTTGCTGTCAGCCATGATGGATAATCGAGCCTGCGCCATCAACAATTGCGCGCGCTCACGCCGCTGCTCGCCGCGCCTCGCACGCGGCCCGATACGCCTGCCGTCGCGTAAAAAGAAAATACAAAGCGAGAGCAAACAGCAGAACCGAAAAACCCATGACAATGGGCATGGCCATTTTCATGAACCGACCCATCATTTCAGGATCCATACCTGACGTGGTTGATTCTGCCCGTGTAATGGCGTCAAAAAACGCGTTCCGGGAGGATGAAACGAAGAATAGCAATGCATTCAGCGTAGCAAACAACAGATAGGCAATCAGCCCATCTAGCGCGCGAAGACGTCTCCGCAGAACCGCGATGGGAAGTACGATTTGTATCACCACAGAAATCACCAAGTATGCTGGCGCCGTCCATCCAGTCATCCAGATGCCTAAAAGTATCGTCGGTAAATGCGCACGAATTGCCAACGGCAAACTGAACAGTGCGACTGGCGCGGTGACCAAAATAATAATCGCGATCACGCGAATGCTGATTGGAATATCTGGTGCGCTGGACGCAGCAGCAAACGCCGTCGCAAAGGCCGGCGCTGGTTCAGGTGCAATCGTCGCGCCAAGAGGCGGGCTTGAAATCGCTGTCGCACCGTGCGTGGCGAATTCAAGTTGCACGCGCCTGCGCGTAAACAAAATCAGCCACCAAATCGCAATCGCCAGCGGCACGCCCAACACAATCAACCCTATAAACACAACGATTCTTGTCGCCCCCGCCGGAATATTCGGATCTTGCTGAAGCAGCAACGGTACCATCATGACTCCCAGCGCACCGCAAACAGCGAAGAAAACCGCCGTGCTGCTCATCACAATAATCGAGATCCGCGCCCACGGACGCAATTGCAGAACGCCAACTCCCGTTGCAATTCCCCACGCAGCGAGAAGCGCGTAGAAAATTGGCAGTACGAATTGCATGGCCCGCTGCTCGGACGGCAGTGGAGTCACCGCCGCGCCCACAATCATTACTACCGCCATCAGAATCATCAGCGCGCTGCCGAAAAATAAAACAATCGCCGCCGCCGTCACATCTCCCGAGCGCTTCATTGCGAAGCTCCGTTCTGCGCCCCTGGCGCGGCAGCGCTGGCAGCGGGTTCCGATGCCGATGATGCGGAAGATGGCGGCAAGCCTTTGAATGCCGGCCCGCGGCTGACTAGAAAATAGATCGCGAGTGAATTGAGCGTGAGCGCGAATGTCACTCCGAAGATCGAGACGATGCGCATCGCCGTCGGTGGAAACTGCGGCAAGGCAGGCCCTCCCATTGCCGCTTGAAACGCCTGCATTACGCGGCCCACGCTTCCGGCGGATAGAACTCCATTCACTATGAACACGACGCAAAATGCGATTGTGCCAATGTGTGCCCAGGGCTTGAGCCGCAGCAAGCCAATACCCAGCACGAGCTCTGCTCCGCACTGCACCGCTAGGGCAGCAATCATTTTGTTCCCTGTGAGAAGAACGCCGAAGAGCACGGCGATGCGCAAATTCCGCGGACATAAAAAGAGCAGCGGGAACGCCGCCGCTCCGGCCAGGAGGATAATCGCAATCACCGTGATGCTCGCGGGTCGGCGAGACGAAGATACTGCCGGTGGCGGAGCGAACGGCACACCGGCAGCGTAAACGACGGCGGAATCCGCCGCGACCTGCGCTTCCCGCGCGCCTGACGCGGCAAATTGAGCACGCGTGCTCCGCAGGACGAAAAGCAAAATCCACCAAACACCAAGCGCCAGCGGTAAAGCCGAGCTGAATGCGAGACTCACGTATTCGAAGGTAATCAATCCATCGGCGCCTACGGTCGGAGTGCCAGTCGTCGCGCGAATCAGGTGCGGCGCGCGAAGAATTCCGGGCACGGCCGCGGCAATCAACAGAACCGCAAAGACCAGCGTGCAAAACCACGCCCAGCGCCGCAAGCGCAGAATTCCAATTCCCGTGACAATTCCCCAAATTCCGATGAGCGCGATAACAATTGCTCCAATCAAAAAGCTCGCCATCCCGGCGGCGTGCTGGGGGTCGATCATGCGGGCAACCACCGCGCCAAACGTGGCAAAAAAAGTAAAAAAGCAAATGCACGCATTGATGACAATCAACACGACAGCTGCTGCGGTTACGCCGCCCGAACGTTTCATTGGCGGCCTCCGCTCAACGGCACGCGCGGACGGTCATACTCAAACGTCACGCGCAACCGCGCCGCAGCTTTGTCATACTTCGCCGGAAATCGTTTAAATGGCGCCGACTTCGCAATCGCCTCGCGCGTCGCCGCATCCACCGACGCATCGCCGGACGAACGCTCCACCACAGGCGCGCCTTCGAGCGTCCCATCGCGATGCATCGCAAACACAATCGTCACTTTCCCTTTTTCCGTCACCGCCGCAGATGGAATCGCCGCCAGCCACGCCCGCGACGTCGCATCCAAAAACGCACCCGCAAATTCGCCCCACCCTCGCTTGTTTCTCACACCGGAAATCTCCATGCTTTCCACCAGCATCGGACGCGAATTCTTCGCCGCGCCCCCGGGCCGCACGTCCGCCTCAAACACCACTTCCCCATGCCGCGTCCACGTCAGCGTCGGCTCCGTCCCCTGCCCCCGCGCGTCCGTCGCCAGCACCAGTGCGCAAGCGGTCAAAACAATCAGTACAGTCGGATTCTTCAAAATAAATCTCGCATTTTATTCGCTGCTCTCGCGCACAGCCGTTCCGCAGTCACGCTCCCTGGATCCCGGCTCAAGGCGTATTACGTGCCCGAAGTATACGCGCGGGGTCTGTTGGCGGGCAAATAATCTGCTGGACGGGCTTGTGGCCGTGCGGAAATGAAAACAGCCGGGCCTGTGTGACCCGGCTGCTTCGAAAGGAACCCGAAAGCTGAATTGCTTTCGAGCTTAGGCTGCGTAGCGGCGCGCAAAGCCAATCAGCCCTGCTGCTCCCGTAAGGAGAAGCACGACGGTCGATGGCTCCGGCGCGTTTCCGCCCGGATTGGTGAAGTTGGCCGTTCCGATATCCCGCCATTGCAGAGACTCATTGCAACCGCCCGGGTTGTTGTTCGCATTGTTCCCGCCGATGCAGGTACCGTTGAGCCCGTTGACAGTGTCAAAACCGCCCGTATTCAAAATCTGGCCTGTGTCGCTAAAAACGAGCGCCGTCGACGCTCCCCCATTGACGTTCGGGTCGGTAAACGTGATCGTCACTGTAGGGATGAAGCCGTCACCCGGAAACGTTGCGGTCCCGTTATCGCTGGAATCGAAGTTGTACGAAAACGTTTGTGTCAGAACCTCGTCCGTACCTGATGCAATGGAAAAAGCGCCGCCCCCATTCCAGATGTCGTACGACGTGCTGGCACTGATCTGCACGTTAACGTCCGTCACCGACATGGCTGCGCCGGTGTTATTGAGAATCCGAATTGCGCCAGCGTCGAACGTCTGCGCGCACGTCGCGCCGCTGGATCCATCAAACTGCGTGCCCCCGTTGCAGAAATTCGAAGGAAAGAACGGGCTGCTTCGCAGGTTGTCCGCGTACCCGACCTGCACTCCCACCGATCCCGCCCACGCTGCCGAAGGGATAATGCAAAGGCCCAAGAGCACCAAAAACAGCACTGCCACGTTTCGTGCTTTCATCATGTTCTCCCTAGAGGATTGGGCAAAACACCCCACGAGCTCCATTGCATTCGAATAGCCACACCTCTAGAGCAGGTTCCCGAGGCGGTAACCTACTTGTTTTCTGCCATCTAGCATATCTATGCTTCTCGCGCTCCAATCCTATGCTTCGAGTTGTTATAGAACTATGCGTTTTCTATGCAACGATTTGCGCCTGCACGTGACGTCCACGGCGGGACGTTCGCTGGCGAACGCTCTGTGCTATCGTGCACGCATGTCGTTCAACAGGCGCACGCCACGCCGTATGGTGCTCGCGATCACCGCGGCATCTTTTGCGCTCGCGACCGTGATCGCCGCAATGCTGCCGACTCGCGCCTCAGTGCCAAAGTATTCCGCCGGTTCTCCGCTCTGCCGAGTCAGCAACCTCACCGTCGAAATGCCGAAGGAGTTTCTCCCGCTGCGCATCGTCAGTAATTCCTACATCGCCCGCGAGAATTCCGTCGCCGTCCTCACTCTGAACAACGGTTTTCCCAAACCCATTCGGGAAATCGCCATGGTCGTCGAATATCTCGACGCGCAGCGCAAACGCATTTTCGCCACCACCTTCGCCGCCAGCGCGAGTCCCCTGATTTCGCCCACATGGTTTTCTGACAATTTGCCTTCCCAGTATTCCATCGTGTCGTGGAAAACTCCTGTTGCCTCCGGTGCGAATTTCTCCATCGGCGCAACCAGCGGCTTGACGAGCGGCGTGTGCCCTGCGCAAGCCCGCGCGACCCTCCTCCACATCGCTTTTCAAAACGGCACCCATCTCGACTGGTCCGCGCCCAACTGGGAGCTTCCCGTCCAGCCCGAGGCAATCCTCGGAAATTTTCAGATCGACGTTCCGCCTCCTTCTTCCCTTCCCGCAGAGTTTTTGGTTCGCGTCCACGTTCCCGCGCCCGACGGCGCGCTGATTCCGAGCGCGCAAATCCGCCTGCTCAGCGGCCGCCCCAGCCCATTTTTTAACGAGATGCGCGACCAAATGCTCACTTGGCGTTACTGGTTTGAACTTCGCGGTGGTAAGCCTGTAGACGGAGATATCCTTCTTCTCATTCGCGTGCATGCCGCCAACGACCGTGCGGGCGAGAACTCGTTGCCTCTGGTTCCCGCCGACGTTCCCGAAACTCTCGGCGTCGTTGACGTCGTGCCACAAAAGGCCTTTGGCCAGTGGGCCATTTTCTACGGCGGCGCAGACCTCATCAACAATTCTCCCGCCCAAGCCGAACAATAGCGGAGAAAAATACGCCCGTGCTTGCGGCTCGCTACTGCTCTGTACGCGACGAAGTCGCCGCTTCCAATCCCACCCTGTCCATCGGCCGCCAGACCACGTCCCCGCGCGCGTATTGCCACATTCCTTGCAACCGCCAAAACAAATGCATTTGCCTGTAGGGAAATTGTTCCAGAAAACAGTAAAGTATCAGCCACGCCACATCGCGCCAATCGTTGTAACGGCGGTACGTAATCTCTTCCTGCAGCACCGCCCCCACCGAAATCATCGCCGCAAACAAGTATCCGTAAATCATGAATTCGACAAAAAATCCCCGGCTTAATGCTCCAATCGTCGCGGCCGCCGCAATCGTCGTGATTCCCAGAATCTCCAGCACCGGTGCGAACCACTCGAAAATCCACATGTACGGCAGTGCGATCGCTCCAATGCGTCCGTAACGCCTCCGGAACAGCATGTCGCGATTCGGCCACAGCACGTCAACCAATCCCTTTTGCCACCGCGCTCGCTGCCGTCCCAGCGATTTTGCGGTGGACGGCACTTCCGTCCAGCAAACCGGATCCGGCACGAATACGATGCGATATTCTCTTTTCTCGTCAAGCATTCTGCGGTGAATTCGCGCCACCAAATCGAAGTCCTCGCCTATCGAAGAAGCCCGATATCCTCCCGCGCTCATCACCACGTCGCGACGGAACACTCCGAACGCTCCGGATATGATCGTCAGCATGTTTCCGCGCGCCCAACCTTCGCGCCCGATCAGGAAAGCGCGCAAATACTCGATCACCTGGAAAATTACGATCGGATTTCTAGGCAATCGAACTTGCCGGATCCGCCCTTTCACCATCTCGCAGCCGTTCAGTACGCGCACAATTCCGCCGGCAGCAATCACATGTTTCGGATCCTCCAGAATTTTCACCATGATTCGCAGCAGCGCGTCTGATTCCAGCATTGAATCCGCGTCCACCACGCACATGTACGGGCTCGTCGCCGCATTCAGCCCCGCATTCACCGCGTCCGCTTTCGAGCCGCCTGCCTCCTTGTCCAAGACAATCAGACGCGGATCCATCGCGCTCCGGTAAACAGCGCGTACCGGTGCTGTCACAAGCTCGGAAATATAGAGTATTCGCGCGGGCTGCAACTCAAATTCTTTTTGCAACCGCGCCAGCGTTCCATCTTCCGACCCGTCGTTCACCACCACCACTTCCAGCTCCGGATAATCCACGCGCAACAACGATCGCACCGAAGGCACGATCGACGCCTCTTCATTGTGCGCCGGAGCCACCAGCGTGATCGGCGGCGTCAGGGGCGACGCTTTAATCCGCTCCAGCCGCAGCGACGCCAGATGTTGGTGATGCACGCGGCTCGAAAGCAGCGCGACAATCAGCAACGCCAGATAACTCAAATTCGACAAAAGGTAATAGAGAAAAAAAGTGTTGTTGGTAATTTGTAGGATTTCCCGCATTTTTAGACACTCTCGGGGACTTTGCGCGTCCCCGGCAAACGCATCATCGTATTCAAATCTTCGGCGCCCGCTTCCAGCGCTCGCAGCAGTTGCTGCCCTTCAACGCGTCCGATTCGACCGGTATCCGATTCCAGTGCTTCCACCATCCTGTCGAAGTCTCCCGTCCGGTCGAGTTCCGCGATCATCGCCTGCAACGCGTATGGGTCTGCCGTTCTTAAGACGTCGCTCAGCACGCCGATCGGATCCGGCGCCTGCGCCAGCGCCTCGGCCGCTCGTTGCCGCACGTGCCGATTCGCGTCGCACACGCCTCGCAGAAGTACCGGCAAGGCTCGCGCTTCTCGAAATTGTCCCAGGCTGGTCAGCGCACGCAGCCGCACATACCACTCTGCGTCCCTCCCAAGTTGCGCCAGCGCCGGAAATGCGAATCCGAATTCAGCGTGCGCCAGCGCTCGCGCTACGGATGCCCTCACTTCTGGCAATGGGTCTGACGCCAACAGCAGCAAATCGTCCCCCAGCGCCACCGACGCAACTTCCGCCATCACACGCGCCAAAAGTTCTCGCACCGGCCCGCGCGCCAAATGAAGGTACGGTAGCAGCACGCGTGGATTCGCTCGCGTGCACGCAATCAGCGCATTCATCAGCGAAGTTCCCGCCAACGCCAAATCGCCCGCCAGCACGCGGTCGAGCATTGCTTCTCCCGCCGACCGCAGTCCCGTCCTCGCCAACCCGCGCACCGCCGCAAGCTGCGTCTCGGGACTCGGATCGTCCAGCGCCGCCACCAGCGAAGCAACCGCTTCCGGCGCGCGCGTTCGTCCCAACCGCACCAACGCAGCCTCTCGCTTCCACCCTCGTAGATGTCGCGTCTCCGTCAGAATGCGATCCAGCAGCCCCGTCCGCCGCAGAAAATCCAGCAGCTTTTCTCCTTCCTTCGTATCCGCGCTCTCCATGCGGTCGAGCGACTGCGTGATGATCGCTTCCGCGTCGCCATGCACTTCGCGCCATTCGTCTCGCGGAATTTCCCCTGCCACAATCTCGTCCCAGTGCTGCCGCACGTAAAACTCCGCGTCCGCCAGCCGGTCGAAATACCGTCGCCGGATTTTTCTCCGCGTCAGAATCACCGCAATCAGCAGAGCAATCCCTGCCAGCGAAAAAATGATCGCCCGCACTACAAACGCCGCGGCGCTCGCGTTAATCCAGTGATATACCGAATTCATTTTGTGGCATTCCGCCGCCTCGGCGGTGCGTCTTTCCGCCTCGCGCTTGCCGAACCCTCCTCCCGTGTCATTCCGAGGAGCAACCGCGACGAGGAATCTGCATTTTCCTTGGGTTGCTGCAAATCACGGCGTTCCCCGACGCCGGAACGCAAAGCGTTTTTGCGGCAAAGCGCTCCGGCCGGATCTCTGTTCAGAATCGCAATCCATAGCCCACTCCGTAAATTCCTTCCACGTTTCCGCCGTTGCGATACTGCCGCGCCACATAAACATTCACGTGCTGCCCTTCGCCCAGTCCCACGCGAAATCCTCCGCCATACGTTCGCGATGCGAACGCCCCCACTTGATCCACCTCGCTGAAATTTTCCGAGCCCACGGCGAACGTCAGATTCAGCAGCAAACGGCGGGCTGCCACTCGTGGCGCCGGAAAATCCAGCCGCCCGTAACCGGAGGGTTCCCAGGCGACAGCCGCCCCATTGAATCTGCTGCGCGCCGCGTTGCCCGACATCGTCCAACGGAAATCGTGCGTAAAATTCGTCGCCACCGTGCCCGTGAACACAAGCACCCCCGCCTGGCCATACCAGAACCAGTGCTGGTTGTACCTCGCCTCGACTCCGCGAATCGCCTTCGTTTCTGAAATTCGAAATCCGTGCCCGTACTCGAAATAAGTTTCTGCGCGTGGAATAATTCCCTGTGCGTTCCCGACGCCTCCGCCCACCGTGAATGCGTCTGAAGGCGTCCGCCGGTACGTTGCGCTGCCAATTACTTTGTCCGCGTTCGCGCTGAACCGCTGGTAAATATCCGCCTCCGTTGAAAATATCCATCGCGCGTTCGGTTTCGCGACGAACGCCATCGTCTGCGTGTTCGCCGCGCCTGTGTAATTGAACGTGTCCGTTTCGTTTCCAATATCGATCTCGTATCGCAGTGGCCCCTCGAGCGATCGCACCCCGGCCCGTGCTTCGTCATCAGTCACGGAGACATTTCTCGGTTCGAGTGCTTCAGCCTGCAAGAACGCCGCGCGCGCCTCGTCGCGCCGCCCCAATGCGCGCAGCACGCGCCCCTGTTCGTTCAACACATCCGCGCGCGCCGGCGGAATTTTCATAGCCTCGTCGAGCATCGCCAACGCCTCCGCGTTTCGCCCGTCCTGCGCTAGCACGGTCGCCAGCCCCAGCAGAAAATCCCCGTCCTTCGGAGAAACTCGCAACCCCTGTCGATATGCCCCTTCCGCTTCCTTGCGTTGTCCCGTCCACGCCAGAATCTGGGCCCGCCATCGCATCGCGTCGGAATCCTCTGGCACCACAGCTAGACGCGCGTTTACGACTTGAAGCGCAGCTTTCAAATCGTGCTCCGCCACGCTTTTCTTCACTCGTTCAAGCCAGTCCTCCGTTCTCTGCGAAGTCTCTTGCGCGGAATCCTGCCGTAAAATCTGAAGCGCGCTCTTGGAACCGGCCGTCGCGTCCATATTTTGCTCAGCGCGTATTCGTGTGGCGCCGCCCACTATCACAAACACAACCACACCCGCGCCCAAAACGCGCACGAACCTGTCTACGAACACACGGCCATTCTTGATGTAGAAATTCACAGAAAATAGAGAGCAGATTGCGAGCCAGCTCAGCCCCGCAATGCGCGCGCGTCGCCTTCTACTAACGCGCCGTTTTACTCGTCTGGATTCTTGAAGTTAAAGGAAATTATCGGAGGCACCACGCATGCAGGAACTCACCACAAACGGCATTAACGTTTCAAAATGGAACAGACGTCCCTTTCTGAATCCTCACTTCCCCGCCGCTTTGCCAATCCGCTCTATCCACCACGCACCCACTCATGTCCATTCGGACGCCCTCCTCGCGAAGAAGGGATGAACGAAGCGGCTAGCGTCTCGCGAAACGCGTCTTGGCTGTCCGGATGTTTCTGTGGAGGATGGATGCGTTTGCGGGTGCCCCATCCTGAGCGTTTTTCGCGAAGGGTGGGGTCTTTACGCTCCCATCTACTCACGACTTTCGCTTTTGTGGTCTCGCCTCTCGAGTCTCATATTTTTGTTGTCGCCTGTGACTCGCAACTGTCAACTCTCGACTATCAACTATGTCCCTCCCTCGTCACTGCTTTGCATCTCGCATGCGTAAACCAGATGCACCAGCCCCTTCCGCAGCACGCTTTTCTCTACCTTCATCCCAACCTTCTCGGCCACCCGCCGCGACGCCGTATTCTCCGGCCGGATCAGCGAAATCAGCCGTTTCGCGCAAAGCGTTTCAAACCCATACGCCACCGCTCCGCGCGCCGCCTCTGTCGCGTAGCCTTTCCGCCAGTGCTCGCGAAGCACGTGATAACCAATCTCGATTTCCGCTTCTCCGTCGACCTCTTGCCGCGAATGTCCGCAATCGCCGATCACCGTGTCCGTTTCCTTCAGCGCCATCGCGTACAAGCCGTATCCGTTCTCGTCGTAACTTTTCATGCACCACTCGATCCACTTCTTCACGTCGTCGCGCTGAAACGCGCTCGGGTAATATTTCATTGTCACTGGATCCCCGAAAACCGCCATCAGCGCGCCGCAATCATCGGTCGTCATATGCCGCAGTCTCAGCCGCTCAGTTTCGAACACAATCATCGAACGATGCGAACTCCTGCCTTCTGGATAACTTGAGTCTTGTCAAAGGTCAACGGTCGTGCCCAACCAATGCCTCGCTCGCATCGCACTGAAACGCAAATCTCGCAGCGCCCGGGCCTTACCAAATTTTCTTTTGCGGCTCCAGCAAGCAGATTCCGATCTGGCAGGCCTCGGGCGCGCCAGCCTGTCCCATCCACACGACACGAAACTTGGCCTTCTTCCAGCGGCGCTTGACGATGATCACCTCGCCGGGTCCGCGCAGACAACACGGGCCCTCGACGCGCGCGCCGCTGCGGCTGATGTTGATCGTCTGCACGCGTTCCTTGAACGGATTGCCGTTGGTGTCTATGCCTTCGACGGAGATGCGAATTTTCTTCGCGACGCGAGGCTCTTTCGCTTTCTTCGCGTAAGATTTGCCTGTGGAAGGATTGTTCACGGCTGCCTGGGCCATGGATGCACCTCTGAGGACCCGACGTTATGATAGGTAGATAATTACATGATGAAGCGCCCCGTGTTGGGCGTCAAACATTAAGGCGAAATGCCGTTGCGCATCGGTTATCCGCTGAAAACGCGAATCCCGGCGGCTTCGCCAGTTTCGTCTCTTTGCTGTGATCTCGCCTGCCCTGCTTGCCCTGCCTGCCTTGACGAAGGAAGGAGTCGAAGGATGGGGCGAATGAAGGAAACTCGGCTTGGCGTGACGTAGGAAGCCGCTTCTCGCGAACGGTAGCGAAGCCCGCCCGCCGCAAGCAGGGGACCTGTTTTTGCGGGTGCCCCATTCTGAGCGCCCGTTTTGAACAATGGGCGCAAAGGGTGCGGTACTTTCAGGTTTCGCTTTTCCGGAGCTTCGTTTTTCGACCCTCGACTATCAACTCTCAACTATTCATATCGCAGCGCAATCATAGGGTCGACGCGCGTCGCCCGCCGCGCCGGAATATAACAAGCCGTCAGCGCCACCAGCGCCAGCAGAATCGCGACTCCAACAATCGTTATCGGGTCGTTCGCATGCACGTCGTACAACATGCTCGCCATATACCGCGTCACTCCCATCGCCGCGCCAACGCCTACCCCCGCGCCCACTGCCGCAAGAATAATTCCCTGCCCCACCACCAGCCGTAACACATCTCCTGCTTGCGCTCCCAACGCCATGCGAATTCCGATTTCTCGCGTTCGTCGCGCAACTTCGTACGAAAGCAATCCATACAGCCCGATGCATGCCAGCACCAGCGCCAGCAAACCAAAAAAGCCCGACACTCGCGCAACCAGCCGCTCCTGGAACAACAGCCGGTCAATCTGCTCCGATTCAGTTGTTACGTTGAAGAGCGGCAAATTCGCATTCACTTGCGCGACTACATTGCGTATCGCGGGCAACAGAGCCTGCGGACTGGCCGCCGTGCGTACCTCGAATGACGCTCCTCCGCCCCTCTGCGGTCCATACATCATCGGGTGGATGTCGCGCCGCAGGTCGTTATATTTGGCGTCGCGCACCACGCCGATGATTTCATAGCCCGGCCTCGCCGGCCCGTTCGCGTCCGCGCCTGCCTGGCCGAATTGTTTTCCGAGTGGATTTTCCTTTCCAAGGTACTTCTCGACGAACGTCTGATTCACAATCACCGGCGTTGGCGCCGCTGTTGGTGTCGCGCCTGAGTTTGCGCCCGCAAGATCAAAATCGGAGGCGGTAAAATTACGCCCCGCGACAAACGGAATGTTCATCGTCGCAAAAAAGTCCGCGCCGACGTTAAGAACGTCCGCGTCGGATTCTTGATCCTGCGGCGTTCCCGGCCAGTGGAAACCAGTGATCATCAATCCGCCGCTCAACAGCGGCATCTGTGAGTAACTCACCGCTTTCACGCCCGGCGTTCCCGCCAAACGGCCCCGCAAATCGCTGTAGAAACTGTCAACCTGCGCGTCCTTGTAGCCCGCAAGCGTCGGGTCGATGCTGAAGATCACGATGTTGTGCGCATCAAATCCCAAGTCAACGCTTCGCAAATTGTCGAGCGTCCGCACCAGCAATCCCGCGCCAACCAGCACAACAATTGCCAGCGCCACTTGCGCAACCACCAGCGCGTTTCCGACGCTGAACCACTTTCCAGTCCTTCCGCCGCTCGCCGAGCTTCCTTCGCCATCCTTCAGCGTTGGCGTTAAATCAATCCGCGCGCTCCGAAACGCGGGCGCGAGTCCAAAAATAATCCCCGTCACCAACGAAACAGCCACCGTAAATCCAAGCACCCGCATGTCGATGCCCGTCGCAAATCCCAGCGGCCGCGTCTGATTGCTCGACACGAACGAAATAATCGCGTGCGCTCCCCAATACGCGAAAAAAATCCCCAGCGCGCCTCCCAGCACCGACAGCATCACGCTCTCCGTCAGCAATTGCCGCACGATTCGCGCCCGCCCCGCTCCCAGCGCGAGCCTCACGGCGATTTCTTTTTGCCGCGCCGCCGCCCGCGCCAGCATCAGCCCCGCTACGTTCGCGCACGCAATCAGCAAAATAATTCCCACCGCGAGCATCAACACGTACAGCGGATCGGAATACCGCGTCCGTGATCCCGTCAACCCGCTCTGCGCCGGCATCAAAGTAATTTCCGGATTGTCCGCCGCTATGGACAACGTCTTCGGCTCATTCGCACTTTCCCCGCCTTGCATTCCGCCCGTCGGGACTGCCCCTTGCTGCCCCGGCATCACAAGCGGCTTCTTGCCCGCCGACTGCGGCATTTGCCCGCCAGGCCCCGGCCGGGACGATGGCCCGGACGACGACCCATGAAACTCAATCGGCCCCTTCCCCTGCGCTATTTGCGGCGGAGCTCCCATGCCGATGGGTGCATTACCACCGCCCGCTCCCGGCCCAGGTCCTCCGCCCATAACGATTTGCCGGCGTACCATTCCTCCGCCCGCTGGTCCTCCCGGTAACGGGCCTGGCCCTCCTGCCATTCCGCCGCCGTGAAACATCGGCACAGTCCCATGAAGCATTTCGTTGCGGAAGACGCCGCTGACAATGGCCTGCGTTTGCGCAACGGGCGTATTCGGCTTGAGCCGCCCAACAATCGTCAGCCACCACGAAGCAACATCGTCCTGACGCTTGGCCATCCCCAACCGGTCGCGTATCTGCGCTCGCGGATCGATCTTCTCCTCGTTGGAAAGCGGCAGCCAAACATCGTAATCGCTACCCGGAGTGATTCCCGTGAATCGCGCTTCCGCCACGCCAACAATCGTGAACGGAACGTTGTTCAGTTCAATCGTGCGGCCTATCACGTCGCGAGAGCCGCCAAACGCGCTTTGCCAGTAGCCGTAATTCAACACGGCCACCGGCGCCGCCGACCGCGAGTCGTCGCTCGCTTCAAACACGCGGCCCGCTGCCGCCTTCACGCCCATCGTGCGGAAAAAATCTCCGGAGACAAGCTGACCGTTGATGACCGTCGCCGCTCCATTCCCCGTCAAATCCAGACGCCCGGAATTCGCGAACGCCGCAACTCCCGAAAACGCATTCGTCTCCGCGATCCGCCGGAACAGCGGCTCGGAAAACGAGCAGCCCGACGGATTCTCCGTGGCCTTTTCTCCGAATCCAAGGTTCGAAACACAATCGCCCGAGGACATGTACTCGTGTGTGTCGGGCTGGTGTCGCGCCGTCCACTTCAGCAGCACCAATTGCGAAGGATTCTCCACCGGCAGCGAGTGCAGCATCACTGCGTCAATCAAGCTGAAAATCGCCGTGTTCGCGCCAATCCCCAGCGCCAGCGTCAGCACCGCCACCGCCGCAAATCCCGGCGACTTCGCCAGCATCCGCACCCCGTACCGAATGTCCTGCATCAGCCTATTCATGGTGGGTCCTCCTACAGCGCAGCTCCGCTACCACTTCAGACGCAACAGCCCAACTTTAGAAAGCACCGCCAGTTGCTCTGTAGCTCGCTTTCCCGGTGCCCGATCCTGCTGGCCCTGCCACTCATCACCATCTCGCTTTTGCGGGTGCCCCATCCTGAACGTTTTCTGCGAAGAGTGGGGTCTTTGTGCCCCTTAACTCGCAATCATTTCAAGTTTCGATTTTTGCTTTCGGCCTTTTTGTCTTTCAACTCTCAACTCTCAACTATCAACTCGCCTCCTCACTCGTATCTCAACGCCACCATCGGATCCACTCTCATCGCCCGCCGCGCCGGAATATAACACGCGACAACCGCGACGCCGCAAAGCAAAATGGCAACGCCCACGAACGTAAGCGGGTCCGTGGCGCTCACGTCGAAAAGCATCCGCGACATCAATCGCGTCAGCGCCAACGCCGCCAGCAGACCGATCCCGACGCCCATCAGCGTCATGCGGACGCCTTGTCCCAGGATCAGTCGCAGCACATCATTGCGCTGCGCTCCCAGCGCCACGCGAACTCCAATTTCGTGCGTGCGCTGCCCCACCACATACGAAATCACGCCATAGATTCCCACACACGAAAGCACCAGCGCCAGCGCCGCGAAAATCCCCAGCAGAATCATCGAAAGCCTGCGCGCCGCAAAAGAATTGGAGAGAACTTCATCCAGCGTTTCGACGCCGTAAACTATTTCGCGAGGGTCGAGTTCCCGCACTGCGCGCCGCACTGCGCCCATGATCGCAGTGGGATCGCCTCGCGTGCGCACCACCACGGCCACCGCGTCCGCGGCGAGCGGCATCAGCTTTTCCGGAAGTTGCATAAACGGATACTCGAACTGCGCTTCCACCGCCGCCTTTGCATCCCCGCCGGGTCCCCACTGCTTCACATGGCCAACCACCCCGACGACTTGGGCTTCCACGCCGAAGAGCGCGATGTGGACGTGCTTGCCGATCGGATTTTCGTGCGGAAAATACGTGCGCGCAAAATAATCGTCGATGACGATCACCACGGGCGCGTTCTCGTTGTCTTCCGCGGTGATAAAGCGCCCGCGCTCCAAAGTCACTCCCATGGCCTTCTGAAATCCGCCTTCGACGAGATAGCACAAACCCTGCGGCATGTCATTGATGGTGGCCGGTTTCGGCTTCCCGTCGATCCAGAAGGGTAAGACGGTGTCGTGAATCATCGGCCGCGCTCCCAGCGTGACCGAAACGGCTTCGACGCCAGGGATCGCGTACATCTTTTCGTCGAACTGTCGCAGACGCGCGCGTGTTTCGGCCGAGGTGGTTGCAGCGCTCGACGGCATCGACAGATCGAAAGTGATGGCGTGACTCGGATTAAATCCCGGATTCACGCGCCAGAGCGCCGCGAGGCTGCGAATCATCAGTCCCGCACCAACCAGCAGCACCAGCGCCATCGCAACCTCGACCACAACGAAAACTCCCTGCAGCCGGTGGCGCGCGCCGCTCGAACCGCGGCCGCTCTCCTTCAGCACTTCATGCAAATTCGCGCGCGAAGCTTTCAGCGCCGGCGCCAGACCAAAAACAATTCCGGCAAAAAGCGAAACGCCGAGCGTGAAGAGCAAAACGCGCGAATCAAGAGAAACTTCACTCGCGCGCGGCAACGCCCCGGGCAATGTATTGAGCGCCGCGCGTGTTGCCCAAAAAGCCAAAAGAAGCCCCAGCGCGCCGCCCAAGCCGCTCAGCAAAATGCTTTCGGTAAGAAGTTGGCGAATCACGCGCCCGTGACTTGCTCCCAATGCCGCCCGAATCGCAAATTCGCGCGACCTACCCATCGACCGCGCCAGCAGAAGATTCGCGACGTTCGCGCACGCAATCAGCAGCACAAATCCAACCGCGCCCACCAGCACCAGCAGGAATGGCCGCACATTGCCAACGATGTCTTGCTTCATGGAAACCAGAGTGATGCCGACGTCTTTGTCGGCCTCGGGGTAGGCAACGGCCAGATTGCGCGCCACATCGTTCATGTCGGCTTGCGCTTGCCCAAGCGTCACGCCGGGTTTGAGCCGCCCGATAGCGTGCGCGCTCATATCGATGCGGCGGTCGCGAAAGGACGGATCGCTCCACTGGCCGAGGGGCACGTAGACGTCATACGCCTGGCCATAAAAGGAAAAGTTTGGCGGGATTACCCCGACGACGACGTAGGACGCGCCGTTAAGGACCAGCGATTTGCCAATGATCCCTTCGGAAGAGCCGAATTGCCGCTGCCAGAAGCCTCCGCCGAGAATCACCACCGGTCCGGCGCCCAGTTGGTCGTCATCCGTGCGAAAAGTGCGCCCCAGAATTGGTTTGACGCCGAGCGTCGAGAAAAATTCGGCGGAGATCATGTAGCCGCTGACGCGCAGGGCTTGCGAACTGCCGGTAAGGTTGTAATCCTCGTGGCGGTACATCGCCATGGAGGAAAAGGTTTTTGAATCGCGCTGCCAGTCGAGGAAATTCAGATAGGTGACGTATCCCTGCGTGGCGCCCGGCGTTTCTCCGTAAATGGCGGTGAGTTGCTCCGCACGCGGGTACGGCAGCGGATTCAGCAGCACGCCATTGACGACGGAAAATAGCGCGGTGTTCGCACCGATCCCCAGCGCCAGCGTGAGCACCGCAATCGCCGCAAATCCCGGCGACTGCCGCAACATCCGCAACCCGTAACGAACATCCTGCAGCAGCTTCCCCATCGCGGGTCCTCCTGCGATTTGTCGCCATCCTACACAGAATTCCCCGCGCTCGCCACAGCTACTCTTCCGTTTTTAGCTCTGAAGCCACTGCCTCCCTCACTCGTATCGCAGCGCCACCATCGGGTCCACCCGCGTCGCACGCCGCGCCGGAATGTAACAAGCCGCCAGCGCCACCAACGCCAGCAGGACGGCGACCGCAATCATCGTCGCCGGATCATTCGCATGCACGTTGAAGAGCATCGATTCCAGATAGCGCGTCACGCCCGCCGCCACACCGATCCCCACCGCCGCACCCACCATCGCGAGAATAATTCCCTGTCCCACGACCAAACGCAGCACATCGCGCTGCTGCGCGCCCAACGCCATGCGAATCCCAATTTCCCGTGTCCGCCGCGCCACTTCATACGAAAGCAGTCCATACAATCCAATGCACGCGAGCACCAGCGCCAGCAAACCAAAAAAGCTCGACAGCCGCGCAATCATCCGCTCTTGAAAAAGCAGTTGGTCGATGAGCTGCGTTTGCGTGTGAACATCAAAGATCGGCAAGTTGCTGTCCATCTGGCTCACGATGCTCCGTATCATCGGGGTAATTGCCGTTGGATTCATTCGCGTGCGCAACTCGAAGCTCGTGTTTCCACCGCTCGACGGAACGTACATCGTCGGCTCAACCGGACTTCGCAGATCTTGATATTTTGCGTCGCTCACCACGCCGACAATCGCCCACCCGGGCGCCGCCCAGTCTCCTTTTGCCGGGTCGGCCTCCCTTTCGCCGAAATGCTGGCCCAGCGGATTCACCTTCGGAAAATATTTCTCAAGGAATCTCTTATTAACAATCACTGGCACTGGCGCCTCGTTCGCCGCGCTCTCTGAAGCCGCCGTGGAAGCCGCGCCGCCCGGTGCAGCCCCTGTCGGAGCCGCGATACCCGCCTCCTTTGCTTCCGCTGCCGCGCTCCGCACTTCCGTCGTTTCTTGCGCCAATTCCGCCCCGGCGAAATCCGCCGCGGTAAAATTCCGCCCCGCAAGCAGCCGCATGTGCATCATGGAGAAGAAATTCGCGCCCACAGGAAGATAATCCGCATCCGATTCCTGATCCTTCGGCGTGCCCTGCAGATGAAAACCCGTTTCCCAAAGGTCGCCGCTCAGCAGCGTGCTGTTCGAGTAACTCACCGACTCCACTCCTGGAATCGCCGCAAGCCTGTCCTGCAAATCTCGATAGAACACGTCAATTTGCGGCGTTTTGTATCCGATGAGCGTTGGATCTAAACCAAACGTCAGCAGATTCCGCGTGTCGAATCCAGGGTCCACGTTCTTCAGATTTTGCAGCGTCCGCACCAGAAGCCCTGCGCCCACCAGCACCACCACGGCCAGCGCTACTTGCGCAATCACCAGCCCATTGCCCAGAGTCAACCATTTGCCGCCCGCGCGGCCCTCCGCGACGGAACTGCCCGTACCTTCTTTCAATGCCGGCGTCAAATCGACGCGCGTCCCGCGAAACGCAGGCGCAAGCCCAAAAATAATTCCTGTAAGCACCGAAGCGGCGAGCGTGAACGCCAGCACGCGTCCGTCGATTTCCGGCGCGAATCCAAACGGCCGGTCTGAATTGCTCGCCATCAGCGACACAATCGCATGCGTTCCCCAAACGGCAAACAGAATCCCGAGCGCCCCGCCAATCGTGGACAGCAAAATGCTTTCGGTCAGCAGTTGGCGCACGATTCGCCCGCGGCCCGCTCCCAGCGCCAGCCGCACTGCGATTTCTTTTTGCCGCGCCGTGGCACGTGACAGCAGCAGCCCCGCCACATTCGCGCAGGCAATCAGCAGCACAATTCCCACAGCCATCATCAGAACGTACAATTCCGTGGAAATTTCCGTCGTCCCTCCGGTCAGTCCCGACTGCGCCGGAAGCGCCGCAACGCTCGGATCGTCTTCGGGTTTGGAGAGCGGTTTCGCTCCGTGCAGCAAGTCGTTGCGGAAAATCCCCGTAACCTCGGCCTGCGCTTGCGTCCGGCTGACGCCAGGCTTCAGCCGGCCAACGACCACCAGCCACCAACTGTAAACGTCCTTTGGCCGCATTTTCGCCCACGGATACGGATTAAGCTGTGGCAACGTGGACAGAGGCACCCACACGTCGTAAATGTGTCCCGGGCTCAGGCTGTCAAATCGCGCATCGGTGACGCCGATAATCGTAAACGGAACATTGTTCAACCGAATCGTTTTGCCAATCGCGGACGGCGAGCCGCCGAACTGTGTTTTCCAATACCCGTAGTTCAGCACCACCACCGCCGGCGCCGATGCAGAATCATCGCTGGGCGCAATCAGCCGGCCCGTTGCCGCGCGAATCCCAAGCGTGGAGAAAAATTCGCCGGAGACTGCCTGCGCGCTCAAGACGCTCGCTGTTCCGTTTCCGCTCAGGTCGAGCTGGCCCCCGTTGGCAAACGCCGCGACGCTGGCGAGGGTCTTCGCCTGCGCAGCTACGTCGTGAAAAAACGGCTCGGAAAACGAGCAGCTGGATTGCGGTCCGTTGCGCTCCCGTTGCTGCGTGCAATCGCCATAACTACTGCTGTTGTGAATGTCCGGCCTCCCGCGCGTAGTCCACTTCAGCAGCACCAGGCTCTGCGCATCTTGCACCGGCAACGAACGCATCAGGATCGCGTCAATCATGCTGAAAATCGCCGTGTTCGCGCCAATCCCCAGCGCCAGCGTAAGTATCGCCACTGCCGCAAATCCCGGCGACTTTGCCAGCATCCGCACCCCATACCGAATGTCTTGCAGCAGTCTATTCACGGCACATCCTCCGGTAGCACTGCCTGGCTTTTTCGGGTGCCCCATCCTGAACGCTTTCTGTGAAGGGTGGGGTTTTCGCTTTTCGTTTTAATGTTTAATTGTCATCCCGAACCCGGTCGCCTGGTTTTGGCGAACGTCGGTGAGGGACCTGCTTCAGCCTTTCGCTGACGACTGCCGTTCTTGCCTCTCACTCATCACTCGTCACTGCCTCACTCATATCGCAGCGCCGCCATGGGGTCCAGCCGTGACGCGCGTCGCGCCGGCAAAAAGCTCGCCGCAAATCCAATCCCCGCCAGAATAATCACCGCTAGCGCCAACGTAATCGGATCCCGCGCCTTCAATCCGAACAGCAGCGAACTCGCTGCCTTGCTTCCCGCCAGCGTCAATCCCGCGCCAACGATCACCCCGATGCCGATCAGAATGCCCACTTCGCCCAAAATCAGCCGCAGCACGCTGGACTGCTGCGCTCCCAGCGCCATGCGAATTCCAATCTCATTCGTCCGTTGTGCCACTGTGTACGAAATCACGCCGTAGATTCCAATCGCCGCCAACAGCACCGCCAAGCCGCCGAAAAATCCGCACAGTGTGGCCATCAGTTCATCCTGCACCAGCGATTCGCGAATCTGCGTGCGTAGCAGCTTGAACTGAATGTCAATTTCGGAGTTCACCCCTGCGATGGTGCCCTTCACCGCATTGACCAGCCCGGCCGTGCCACCGCGCGAGCGTATCAGAAACGTCGCGCCGGGATAAATGAACGGTGCGACGAGCTGCGTGCGTGGGAAATACATGACCGGCACCATCTGGTCATGCATGTCATTGTAAACTGAATCCTTCACTTCGCCGACGACGGTATAATACCGTGGCGTTTCGCCCGGCGGGGCCCACACTCGGAATCGTTTGCCAATCACGTCCTTCGCCCCGTTCAGGAACTTGCTCACAAACGTCTGATTCACAATCGAGACGCGAGGCGAGTTGGCTGTGTCGTCGGTATTGAAATCACGGCCCGCCAGCATCGTGTTTTCGATGGTTTCGAAATATCCCGCGCTCACATAGTCTTCCCACGACGCGCCGTGCGGATGACCGCCTTTGTCGTCGAGAATCCAATCGTTGCTACTGTTGCCGCTGACCGGCGAGCGGATCGACGTTGCAGCGTCAGCGACTCCAGGAATCGCGCGGATGCGTTGCAGCAGGTCGTACATAAATGGTTCCTGTTGCGGCGTCGGCACCTTCAGCCGCGTGAAATCCACGTTCGCAATCAGGATGCCGTTTTCCCGGAAGCCGGGATCGCGCGTCATCAAGTTGCGCAGGCTCCGCACGAAGAGCAGCGCGCCTGCGAGAAGCACCAGCGACAGTGCCACTTGCGAAGCCACCAACATGCGTTGCAGGCGAAAGCGCTCGCGCCCGGCGGTCATGCCGCGGCCTCCCGTCTTAAGAACCGCGCCAGGAGGTATGTTGCCGGAGCGCAGAGCGGGAGCCAGTCCGAAGAGTACCGTCGTAAGAATTGCCAAACCTGCCGCAAAGCCGAGCACGCGCCAGTCCGTCGGCATATCCAGAAAAACGGGATTATCGGGTGTGCTGATGAACGCGATCAGCGACTTGCTGAGTGCCGCGGCCAGGAATCCTCCACAAACCGCGCCCGCAACGGCGAGCAGCGCGCTTTCGGAAAGCAACTGGCCAATCAGGCGTGCGCGTGACGCGCCCAGAGCGAGGCGCACGGCGATTTCGCGTTCGCGGGAACTGGCGCGCGCCAGCATCAAATTCGCCAGATTCGCGCACGCGATCAGCAGCACCAGACCGGAAAGGCCGAGCAAAAGCCAAAGCGGATCGGAAGCGTCGTCGCGCATCTGCGAAAAGCCATTCGCTGCAGTGCGAGCTTCGAGTTTGTACGCAAGATAGTGCTTTACGCCCTCCGCGTCATACTGCGGCGGAATCGTTTCGTGCAGCGCCGCCGGCATGACGGTGCTCAGCTGCGCGGTGGCGCGCTGCAGCGTCCAGCCGGGCTTCAGCCTGCCGAACACGGAAAGCCACCAGTTCTCGCGTTCCCTCGGCCCGGTTATGCGACTGTATTCGCCGTTGATAATCGGCTCGGCGCAAATGGGGACGGCGATGTCAAAGTGGTCGCCGACGGAAACTCCGTAAAAACTCGGCGGCGTCACGGCCAGAATCGTGAACGCATGGCCGTCCAATGTAAGTGTTTTGCCAATTGCCGAAGCGTTTCCGCCATACCGTCGCTGCCAGAACGAGTAACTCAGGTCCACGCCGCCCGCGCAGCCGGTCTGGTCGTCAGCCGCCGAAATCAGTCGTCCGAAAAATGGGGAGACGCCCAGAGTGCGGAAAAAATCGCCGCTGACCCAAATGACATAGGCCCTGTCCACTTCACCGCCCCGCGCCAGATTGAGCGATTGTCCCGATCCCCCGCCCCACGCGGCGATGGACGAGAACGCTTGCTGCCGCCGCTCCACTTGCTTCCACAGCGGAAAAGAGAATTCGGCATACGGCCCGTTGAAATTTCCCGAGCCCCAATGATTCTTGTTGATGTGCACGATGGCAAGAGTGGTGGGATCTCTGACGGGCAGCGTGCGCAGGCGCACCGCGTCAATCAACTGAAAAATTGCCGCGTTCGCGCCAATTCCCAGCGCCAGCGTCAGTATCGCCACCGCCGCAAACCCCGGCGACTTCGCCAGCATCCGTAGCCCGTAACGCAAATCTTGCACGAGGCTGTTCACCCTTCACCTCACCCTCTTTGACGGAAAGACTCCCAAAACGTCTTCCGGTTGCTCGATGACCTGGCTCTCACCACCGTTCACTACATCCCTGCGTATGTCCTACGAAACACTTCGTATGTCAACGCAAACAATCCCCGAAACGCGTTTTCGGGCTCTCCTGCCAATGGACTCGCCGAAGCTATGACCTTCTCAACTCCATCTGTGTTACTTGTCACTCGCCACTCTTACGTCTGTTTTCCCGGCTTTCGATTTTGCGGGTGCCCCATCCTGAGTGTCTTTCGCGAAGGGTGGGATTTTTCTGGCCACCGCCTCCTCATCACTACTTCATTCATCACTCACATCCGAGCGATTTCCGCTTCTCGATTGTCGTCGCGAGCCGTCACGCTGCGCGCTTTTTGCATCCCGGTCTAAACCGAACGCACTGTCACTTCGCGCCCGGCTTGCCCTGACGCAGGGAGGTTCGCCCGCCCGTCTTTTATGGAGTGCGGCGGCTCGACGCCGCTTTGCCTTTCTCCTTTAGCCCTTCGCTTCTTGCTTCTCGCCTTTGCTTTTACGCCTTCGCTTCTCGCTGTCATCCTCGGCCGCGACAAACCCAACTTCCTGTCATCCCAAGCCGCCACGCGGCGAGGGATCTGCTTTGCTCTTTCGCTTTTCGCCTTTGGTCGTCACTCATCACTGACGACTCATCACTGCCTCACTCCGCCTTGGCCGTTCCGCTCTGAATCGCCTGCGTCAGCATAGCGCGCAGCTTCCCCGCCACATCCGTCGCAATTTTCTCCGACTCATCGCCCAGTGCGGACTGCTTGTCCCCGAGCGCGGATTGCTGATCCCCAAGCGCCGACTGCTGATCGCCAAGCTTCGACTGTATGTCGCCCGCCTGCGATTGCAGGTCACCGAGGCGGCTCTCCAAGTCCCCGATCTCCGACTGCAAATCGCCAAGCTCCGATTGTGTCCCGCCCAGCGCGCTCAATCGCTTCGCGTCCGCCTCCACCCTCTGAAAATCCGCGCTCATGTCCGGGACCGGAACTTTCACTTCCCTCTGCTGACGCCCAAACTCGCGCTGTTTCTCTCCGAGAGCGCGCTGCTTTGCGCCAAGATCGGATTGCTGTTCCTGGATACTTACAAGAGGACCGAAGAGGTCGCGCGCACTCTTCACCGTGGCGGCGTCGCTCACGGCGTACGACTTTCCATCCAGGCGAAACGTAATTTTCGTCGGTTCAATTTTCGCGCGCAGTGACGCTCCATCGTCCGCCCCTTCGACCCACATCGTGCACTTGCTGTCCCCCATGCTGATGCCGATGCCGATGCCGATGCCGCGATCATCCGACGTCGTGGCCCAGCAGTGATCTCCCGTTCCCTCAGCATGCATGTTCACACTCCCGCCGTCGCTGCGGCTGATAAGCGTGAACGTGTCATTCGCGTATTTCGTTTGCGCGTGCGCCAAAAATGGTATGACGCTCGCCGCCACCAACATCGCCGTTGCGGCAACCGCCAATCGCGTCAAATTCTTCGTTGGCATTCTCTTCATGGCTCGTTCCTCCAAATTCCCCGTTTGTCCTTCATCCCTGCTTTCATTCGTTTTTGTGGGTGCCCCACCCTGAGCGTTCCTCGCGAAGGGTGGGGGTTTTATCGTCATCGCCTCTTCGTCACTCATCTACCGCGTTCAGACGCCAGACTCTCCTAGCCACTAGTCACTCGTTTACCCTGAGATACGAGGGGCCACTAGCCACTGTTTTTCATTCCGGCTTTGCAATTCCCTTCGCAATCGCGTCGTCAAACATCCCGCGCAGTTCGTGTGACGCCTGCCGCGCCAGCTCGCCTTGCTTGCGTCCCAGTTCGCCTTGGCGCCGTCCAAGCTCGCCTTGCTTGCGTCCCAGTTCTCCCTGTTGCCGCCCAATGTCCCGCTGTCCAACGCCTGCTTCCGCTTGGAACCGTCCCACCTCGCCCTGCAACCGGCCCAGCTCCCCCTGCAATTGCCCCAGCTCTCTTTGTGTCGCGCCCGTAGCCTGCAGTTCCTTCAGTCGCGCTCGTACTTCTTCGAGTTGCGGCGTAATGTCCTGTATTTTCACTTTCACGTCTTCCATCTGGTTGCCCAGCGCCTCTTGCTGTTTCCCCAGCGCTTCCTGCTGACGTCCAAGCTCTTCCTGTTGCTTCCCAAGTTCTTCCTCGGGAGCGAACAGCGCCCTCGCTTTCGCAATGAACGCAGGGTCGGTAATCACGTACGACTTCTCGTCGCGCTCAAACCAGATCAGATCTCCTCCTCCCATTTTTTTGCGAAGTCTCTGCGCATGCTCCACATCCTCTCCCGATCCTGACATCGTCACGTTGTTCGAATCGCCCGTCAGAATCACGTAACGTGGCCCGTCATTCGAATATCCGTAGCCGTACGAATAGGAGCGCTGCTGCGCTTGCACGGCTTGTTCGAGATCGCGCTTCGCCTTCGCGAGCGCCTCATTTGCGCCGCGCGTCTGCGAAGCATCGTTTTCTTCCATCATTCTCTGCGCCTTTTCGAGCGCTCGTCGCGCGGCGCGGACTTGCGCCGAGTCAGCTTCCGCCGATGCCTGTTGCGCTTTCATTAGCGCTTCCTGCGCCGCGCGGATTTGAGCGGAGGCGGACCCGGATTGCACGTCCGCGTCTTGAAGCTCCTTCAACGCCACGCGCAATTGCGCTTCTGCATCCTGATCAGAGACGGAATCGCCCACCATGAACATCGCTTGCGGCGCGACCGCAGTCATCGAGCTCATAAGGCTGACTGGCGCTGGCGATGCGATTCGCACAACGGGCCCGGCTAATGCCGCCGGTGCCACGGGACCGCTTGCGATTGGTCCAGGAATAATCGGCGGATTCTCAGGCGCACCTGGAACCGGCGCGATCACGGGAGCGCTCGCCGGCAACGGCGTCGTCGACGGTGCTTGTGGCGTTGGACCTGGAGTAAATTCTCCCGCGCCCGGACCCGGTTCTGTCGGCGCCGCCGGCCCTCCCGCCTTCACCACATTTTCGGCCTTCTTGGGCGTGTTGTCTTCCTGCGCCAGCAATGGATGCGCCGACCCCGCCACGAAAATCAGCGGTGCCGCAACCGCAACAATCATCACGGCCAGCCATTTCTTCATCGAATGACTCCCCTTCCACGACAGAATTCTTTCCACGCGCCTCTCCGCTCGGCATCCATTCGCCATCGAGATGCCTTCCCAGTGAATTCTTCCCGGCGCCGCTTCCAACTCCGCAAAAAATCCCAACAGCGTTTCTGCGTACCGCGCCTGATCCGCGCCGCCCGCCAATGCAGCTTCGTCGCTCGCCTCCTCGGCCAGTTCCGTAATTTGGCGGTCAATCCACCACGCCAGCGGGCTGAACCAGAAAATCGCCCTGTGAATCAGCGACAGTCTCTGCGTCAGCGCATCGCGACGCGCCACGTGCGACACCTCGTGCGCTAATATCGCATCCAGTTTCGCTTCGTCCCATTCGCGCCAATCCGTCGGAAGCAGAATCACCGGATGCAGCACTCCCATCGTCGCCGGCACGGAAAGCACTTTCGTCTCAGCCAGTCGCGGCGTGCTTTCCAACCCGCCCATGCACGCGCGCATGCGCACCAGTCGAATCGCTTCGCGCTCATGAATCTCCTCCGATGCGCGTTCCAGCCGCCAACTGAAAAACATCCCCACAACAAGCCGCGCAAAAAATAGCGCCGTCACCGCAAAATAAATCCCCAGCCCTACCGCGGCCCATGAAATCGCCAAGCCTCTGCGCAGTACCGATGCTCGAAGCTTTCCCGAATCGCTGTCCTGGGCGGCCATACTTGCGACACCGGCCTGTCCAGCAGTTTTGTAGCTCACGTCCCGTTGCGGCGGAGTTTGCCGCAACTGACGTGAGACCTCTCGCTGAATGATCGCGCCCGCCTTCGCGCTAGCCGTTGTTGTCGCGAGCGCCGCGCTTTCTTGTCCTCGGCTCGCCGATGCAAGTTGAGATGGCTCCGCATCGGCGCGTATTGCCTTCATGTCACCCCGTGCTCCTGCGGCGACGCCCGACCCCATGTAGCTCACGTCCCGTCCCGACGGACTTTGTCGGGACTGACGTGAGGCTTCTTTCGCGTCCGCCCTAATCGTCGTGTCGCCGTGCCGGAAGCTTCGCGCAAACTTGTGCCCGACGCTCTGCACAAACGCCGCCGTCTGCGCGGGAACGTGAACCGTCACCCGCGGCAAAAACACTCCCAGGAAAGGCATCGCCAGCGCCGCGTACAACGCCATCGTCCACACGAACAGTCGCAGCCCGACGCGTTTCACACGAAACGCCGCCAGCGCCATCGCCGCCAGGCAGCCCAACGCTAGCGAACGCGTCGCCGGCTCCGCCAAATATTTCAAGAAGCTCGCCGCTGCTTGTCCCGTCGTAATCGGCATCATCGCTCCTCCCTACTGCTGCGAACCTTTCCCCGTCAGCCGCCGAGCACTTCTCGCTTCAGACCTCGACCATGACTTGTCACTGCCTTTGCGGGTTCCCCATCCCGAGCGTCTTTGGCGAAGGGTGGGGGTTTTCTGCTCACTCATCACTTGTCACTGCCCTTGCGAATTCTCCGTGTCAGCCGCTCCAGCACTTTCCTGTCAAGCACCTCGTTATCCACCATCCCGATCACAAGCTGCTCCGCCGACCCGCCGCAAAACCGGTCAATGATGCTCTTCACCGCCCGTGCCGCCACGTTCTGCCGAGCCTCCGCCGCGCGGTAAATAAATGTGCGTCCACTCGTCTCATGCGCCACGTAGCCTTTTTCTTCCAGTCGCCGCAGCACGGTCCGTATCGTGGACTCCTTCATCGGACGCTCCTCCGCCAGCGCTTCACGGCAAGCCTCCGATGTGCACGGTCCGTGCGTCCACACGTAGTCCATCACCGCCTGCTCCACTTCCCCTAAATTCTTCGGTCGCCCTTTCCCCGCGAATCCCTCTGTGTTCCTCATCGCCTCTCGCTCACTCACCATTTTGCAAGCGTTAATCTCTGTAGCGTTACAGTGTGTAACAGATAGCGCGCTCCCCTGTCAAGCACTTTTTTTTGAGTGCCTGACATTTTCACTCCTTTGCTTTCTCAATACAGCGCCGCACAAGGAAGCTAGGCGCCGTCTTTTTTAGTCTGTTGTTTTTCGCGCGCGACCCGAACTACCAGAATTCCGCCTCTGTCAACCCAACTCGTTGTCATCCCGAACCCGGTCGCCCGCTTTTGGCGAACGTTGGTGAGGGACCTGCTTCTCGCTTTGCTTTTCGGGTGCCCCATCCTCCGCGCCTTGTCCAGAGGGTGGGGTTTTTCTTCACGTCGGTAGTTTTTGCCCTGCAGCTTTTGCCTCTCGTCCTTAGCTTTGCGACCTCCCACTCGCCAGCCACTCGTCACTGCCTTCACGAATTCCACATCACTCTCGCAATCTCCCGTCGTCGCTCCGGCCAATTGCTCCCCGAGAAAATCCGCGGCGTCGCGTCGATCAATGGTGGAAACACGTTGAAGATCGTCACCGCGCTCCACGGCTTCCCTTCCCGCGTCGCGCATCCCCGCCGATTCAACTCCTCCGCCATCCGCGGCAGCGAAATATCTTGAACAATCAGCTCCATCATCGTGTTGAGCGTGCGCATCTCTTCCGGATCCTCTTCCAGATGTGCGCAGTCGCTCGCCACGCGGAATCCAAACGGAGGCTCCTCCAGTCGCCGCGCCGGAGCAGGCTCTTCGCCCGCGCGTTCGCTCTCCCGCTCCCATTCGAGCGCCGCCAATCGCCATCCCGCCGCGTATTTCCGCTGCATGTCATCCAAATCCAGTTTCCCGTGAATCACTTCCCGCACCCGCTCCATCTTCGCCATACCCCCTCCTTGTCTAGTCCCTAATGCCTCGCCGTTTTGCCTTTCGCTTTTGCTTTTGGTCTTCGCCTTGGTCTTTGCTCTTCGCTTTTTCGGGTGCCCCATCCTGAGCGCCCGTTTTGAAGTGGCGCGAAGGGTTTTTCGTTTTCGCTTTTCGTTTTCGCTTTTCGTTTTTGCTCTTGCCCTAAGTTGTCATCACGAGCCGCCACGCGGCAAGGCCTGCCTGCCGCAGGCAGGGACGTGCTATTGCTCTTCACCCACCATTAGCACTCGTCTTTCGTCTCTCTCCTGTCGACTCTCGATTCTCAACTATTCGTACCTCAGCGCCACCATGGGATCCACCTGCGCCGCTCTCCGTGCCGGCACATAACACGCCGCCAACGCCACCGCCGTCAGCAAAATCGCCACGCCCACATAAGTTGCCGGATCCCTCGCCGTCACTCCATACAGCATTGCTGACATCAACCGCGTCAGCCCGATCGACGCCGCAATACCAATCGCCACGCCGATAAAAATCAATTTGGTCCCCTGCCCAATCACCATCTTCAACACGTCCCCCTGCTGCGCGCCCAACGCCATGCGAATCCCAATCTCATGCGTCCGCTGCGTCACCAGATACGACATCACTCCGTACAGTCCCACCGCCGCCAGCACCAGCGCCAATCCCGCAAACACGCCAAGGAGAAATGCCTGCACGGTAGTGTCCTGCATGCTCGCCGCAATGAATTCGTTCATGGTGCGCACGTGGTACACAGCGAGCGTGCTGTCGAGATCGCTCACGTCTTTCTGAATCGCGCCCAGCACGCTGCGCGGCGGAACCGCCGTCTTCACGATGACCGTTGCGCCGATTCCGTAAAACATTCCCTCGCTGCTCATCGCCGCAGTCAACGGGAAATAGCGCTCCGGCACGGCCTTCTCGCGGATTCCGTATTGCTTCACGTCGCCCACTACGCCAATCACCTTGTACGGAACGCCGCCACCTTCATCGGTAAACTCTTTGCCAATGGGATCCTGATTCGGCCAAAACGTCTTGGCCATCGCCTGATTGATCATCACCGTGTACGCCAGGCTCGGCGGAAGCTTCGGTGTACCGCCCTTCGGCGTTGTTTTCTGGATGGCCATCAGGGCCGCGTCGGTGTCAATCACATTCTGTGCGTCCTCTTCGGTGAATGTTCGTCCCTCGATCAGCGGAATTCCAAACACGCGAAAGTAGCCCGGCGTAATCCAATGCACTTCGACAAGCTGATTATTCAGCCGCGGATTCGTATTCCCCGGCACCTTAATGTATCCGTTCGAACCGCCTTCCAGCGGCAGATGTGTGGAAACAGCGGCGGATGTAACGCCGGGAACCTGACGCACGCGCTCGAGCAACTGATCGAAGAAGCCGCGCTGCAGCGCAATCGTGTTGTATTTCGCAGTCGGCAGATTGATGCGCATGGTGAGGATGTGATCGGGATTCGCGCCGATATTCGCCGAGCGCATTTGAGCGAAGCTCCGCAGCAGTAATCCCGCGCCCACCAGCAGCGCCAGCGACACTGCAATTTCGCCGACGATCAGCGCATTGCGCAGCGTTCGTCCGCTGCCCGTCGCGCTGCCCACGGCATTCGCGCTCGATTTCAATTCCTCGCTCAGATCCGCCGCCGACGTCTGCAGCGCCGGTGCCAGTCCGAACAAAATCCCCACCAGCACGCTCACGCCAATCGTAAACAGCAGCACTGTCATATTCAGTTGAATCGGATTCGCCCGCGGAATCGGCAGCGTTTGCGCCGACTGCAAAAGCGAAACGCCCCACCACGCGCCGAAAAATCCGAACGCCGCGCCCGCCAGCGCCAGCAAAATGCTCTCCGTCAATAATTGTCGTGCCAGTCGCCAGCGTCCCGCACCCAGCGCTGCGCGTACCGCCATTTCTCTCTGGCGCGAAGTCGCCCGCGCCAGCAACAGATTCGCCACGTTGGCGCACGCCACCAGCAACACCAGCGCCACCGCGCCAAATAAAATCCAAAGCTCGCCCCGCGAACTTCCCACCAGCCTTTCCTTCAGCGGAAACACCAGCGAATGAATATCCTGATCGGTCGGCCCGCGGTATTGTTTGTTGATCCGCGCGGAAACCGTCAGCAAATCGGCGCGCGCCTGCTCGATGCTCACGCTGTCTTTCACGCGGCCCACCGCCTGCGCCCAATGATTGCCGCGGCTGTGCACATCTTTGGAAGTCATGTCCAGCGGAATGAAAAGATCTGTCGCCACGGGGAAATTCAGCCAGCGCGGCATCACCCCAATCACGGTGTACGGCTGATCGTCCAACTCCACAGTTTTCCCAAGTGCATCCGGCCGCCCGCCGAAATGCCTCTGCCAGAATCCATAACTCAGAATCACCACGTGATGCGTTCCCTGATCTTCGCCCTTCGCAAACGCGCGGCCGATGAGCGGCTCGACTCCCAGCGTGTCGAAAAAATTCGCTTCTGTGCCGACGGCCGCCGCCGATTCCGTTTCGCCCGCGCCGCTGGCGTTGTATCCCCGCGGAAACGTGTACAAGCTCATCGACGAGAAAGTTTTGTTCTGCGCCGCCCAGTCAAGATAATCCGCGCCATCGAGTGGAAAATTCCCCGGCGCGCTCTCCGTTTCGCGCAAATCCACGAGCTGCGGGGGATTCTTAAACGGCAGCGGTTCGAGCAGCACCGAATTGATCACCGAGAAAATCGCCGTGTTCGCGCCGATCCCCAGCGCCAGCGTCAGCACCGCAATCGCCGTAAATCCCGGCGCCTTTCCTAGCATCCGCATTCCGTACCGTATGTCCTGCATCAGCGTGTTCATTCTTCACCTCGCCAATTTCCCTTCGCCGCTCGCCCTTCACTGCTGTTTGCCCTTCGTTTTCGTCTCCGCACCTCGCTTTTGCGTCTTCTTCTTCTTTTATGGAGTGCGGCCGCTCGGCGCCGCTTTGACTTGCACCTGCGCCTTTGCTTCTAGTTGTCATCCCGAACCACTATGCGGCGAGGGATCTGCTTTCGCCGTTCACTCATCACTCGTTTGCCCTAAGGAACGAAGGGTCACCGCCTCCCTTCCTGTCTCGCTTATCGACCAAACGCCTTGTCATTCCCGCTCGCCCTGACGAAGGAAGGGAGCCGTTATGCGGCGAGACAGTTGCTTTGCCTCTTCGGGTGCCCCATCCTTCGCGATTTCTGCGAAGGGTGGGCGTTTTTCGCTCTTGTCCTACGTTGCCATCCCGTCTGCTCGGCCTGCTACCTACCTTCCCTCGCAACCACCCCAGCGCGTTGTCATCCCGAGGAGCCACGCGACGAGGGATCTGCTTTTTGCTTTCGCCCTTCTGGGTGCCCCATCCTGAGCGAAGTTTGCGAAGGGTGGGGATTTTCACCTTTCGTCCTTAACTCATCACTGACCACCTCTTCTCACTCATACCTCAGCGCCACCATCGGATCCACTCGCATCGCCCTCCGCGCCGGCACATAACACGCCGCAATCGCCACCAACGCGAACAAAACCGCTACACCCACAAACGTCGCCGGATCGCTCGTCGTCACTTGATACAACATGAACGACAACGATCGCGTCACCGCAAACGCTCCCGCCACGCCGATCGCTATTCCAATCAACGTCAACGTCATGCCTTGCCGCACTACCATTCCCAGCACTTGCACTGGATTTGCTCCCAACGTCATGCGAATCCCGATCTCATGCGTGCGCTGCGCCACTGTATGTGCCATCACTCCATATATTCCAATCGCCCCCAAAAACAGCGCCAGCGCCCCAAAGAAAACCATCAGCTTCATCATCACGCGATTCCCGCTATCCTGTATCGCCATCAGTGTTGTCAGCTGCTCCACCGAAGACACTGGCTGTTGGTCATCCACCGCCCATATCGCGTCGCGAATCGCTGTCGCTATAGCCGGAGAACTTTCCGCCGTCCGTGCCACAAACCCCAGCGTCGGCGAGGGAAATTGCGACAGCGGAACGTACATCTGCCGCTCCGGCCGGCCGCGCAAGTTGTACATCTTGACGTCGTTCACCACGCCCACAATTGTGCAAACCACGTGCTGAGGCCCAAACGTCAGTTTTTGCCCAACAGGATCTTCTTTGCTCCAAAATTGCCGAGCCAGCGTCTGATCAATCACCGCTACATTCGCATTTCCGGGTCCGTCGCCAGAAGTGAACGCCCGCCCTTTGAGCAATCCCATCTGCATCGCAGCAAAATAATCCGGAGACACGGCCGTCCAACGCGCGCCAAGCTCCTCGCCCGGCTGCGGAGCGGGCTTTCCCACCGCTTCGATTTCATACATTTGCCCAAAGCCCCCGAACGGAATCGCACTGGCCACGCCACTCGAGGTCACCCCTGGGAGCGCGCGGATGCGCGAAAGCACTTCGTCGCTGAAATTCCGCGTGAGTGCGTCTGCGGTGTACCTCGTCTTCGGCAGCGAGACTTGTGCGGTCATCACGTTCGCCGGATTAAATCCCGGACTCGACCGCACCGAAATCACGAAGCTTTTCACCAGCAGCGTCGTCGAAATCAGCACCACCACCGCCAGCGCGATTTCTCCCGCCACAAAAATCCGGCGCATCCGCGCGCCGCGCCCGCCTTTCGAAGCCTGCCCCGACGCTTCCTTCAACGCGCGATTCAAATCGATCCCTGAACTCTCAAACGCCGGCGCCAGTCCGAAAACCACTCCGCACACCAACGCAATTCCGAGCGTGAAGATCAGCGTTATCCAATCCAAATTCACCTCGCCATAATTCACCAGGTAGCCGCGAATGTGTCCCGGAATCAACGACTCAATCCAGCTCATTCCCCATGCCCCGAACAGCACTCCCGCCACTCCT
Source organism: Candidatus Acidiferrales bacterium (assembly GCA_035933575.1). GTDB lineage: Bacteria > Acidobacteriota > Terriglobia > Acidiferrales > UBA7541 > DAHUXN01. The sequence goes on from DASYYR010000041.1 coordinate 42,507, forward strand.
CCGAAGAAAAACAGCAGCAGCGATTCGGTCAGCAATTGCCGAATCAACCGTGCCCTCGTCGCTCCCAACGCGCCCCGCACGGCCATCTCTCTCGTTCGCTGCGCAGCCCGCGCCAACATCAAATTCGCCACGTTCGCGCACGCAATCAGCAGAATCAGTCCCACAATCCAAAAGCACAGCATCACCTGCTGATTGCCCTGTTCTTTGCCGATTTCGTACGCCATCGGACTGACCAGCGAGGTGATATTCGTATTCGTCTTCGGATATTGCTTTTCGAGGCGCGCAAAAATCGCGGTCGTTTCAGCTGCTGCCTGCTGTTGCGTGACGCCGGGCTTCAGTCTCCCGAAAGCGTAGAACCACGAACTATTGCGATCGCTGCGCTCCTTGTCTGTCAGCGCCAGCGGCGTCCAAATGTTGCAGATCCCCAGCAGCGGAAATTGAAATTTTCCCGGCATCACTCCGACAACGGTATAGGCCTCGTCACCGATGTTGATGCTGCGGCCGATGATCTTGGGATTCTGCGCATATCGGCTCTTCCACAATCCTTCGCTGATGATGGCCACGTGCGGCGCGCCCGCCGCGTCATCGCTTCGCGTGAATGTCCTTCCGAGAAGCGGCTTCACGCCCAGCGTGTCAAAGAAATTCCAGCTTACGCGCCCGCCATCCACCAGCGCCGGCGGACCGTCGCCCGTAAGGTTGAAATTCCAGCTCGCCCAAGCGGCCGTCTGCTCGAACGAAGTAGTTTGCTTCTGGAAGTCTAGGAAATCCGCCGTCGAACTCACATCGTCGCTGGTCCAGCCCTTTTTCTTGTCGTGCGACAGCAACACCAGCAACTTGTCCGCTTGCGGATAGGGAATAGGCTTGATGATCCATGCGTCCACGAAGCTGAAAATCGCCGTGTTCGCGCCGATGCCCAGCGCCAAGGTCAACACAGCTATCGCCGCAAACGTCGGCGACTTCCTCAGGATTCGCAACCCGTAACGCACGTCTTGCAACAGCCTCTTCATCGATACACCCCTAGCAAGTCTGCAGACAAAGACACGCAGATCAGATTCCGAAGATGCGATTTGCTAACTACAGTGGTATCAGAGTATTACCCGAGGAATGATTCGCAGCCGCTGCGTACTTTGTCCGTTTGCGGGAGCCCCTTGTCGCGTAACCGGACACTCGTGAATAAATTGCGGATTCCGCTAGGACGGGCTATAAGATCCCTACCGGATTACGAGCGTCGCGTCGGAACTATCCTTGCTGGCCGCTTTGTAGAGTTGAAGGACGTCCTTCGCCCGTTTAAACAGATCCGAGGGAACCTCGCCCCGTTTGTAGTCAATCCATCCAACCGACCAGCCAACCGTGACATCCTCTCCCGCGCACTTCATCTCCAGCGTACCCAAACGATCAGAAACAATTTTGGCATCCCCCAAACTGCATTCGGGCAGGATCACCACGAAATCATCGTCCCCCAGACGCACGCAAAAATCCGAGCCGCGGCTCGCCTTCCTCAAACGGTTGGCAAACTCCTTCAGCACCAACTCAGCAGCGTCGCGCCCAAGGCGCTTCTTAAGTTCAGCGAAATCATCCAAGTGAAACGCCACAAGGCTTAGCGGCAGATTTTTCCGCCGCGCGCGCACAACCTCTCTCCCAAGGCTCTGCTCAGCCGAAGCTCGCGTGTACAGCCCTGTAACTGGATCCATTTGGGAAGGATCATTTGCGTCCGTATTTGATTGCGCGTCTCCGCTCCCCTCAGTCAGGCGTCTTCGCAGGCGGCGAAACACCCACTGCCGTTGAACCAGCCACACGTTGAACAGCAGCAGTAAGCTCAGTATCCCCCATCTGGCTTGGTCGGAACGAATCTCGAAGAAGTGCTCGTGGTGCAGGAAAAGCGAGTGAAATGACGACAGCAGCAGGACTATCCCCGAGAGCGCTGTCACGACAAGCGCGGAAAACCACAGCCACCACTCGTGTTGCCCGAGCTGCCGTACATCGGATTCCATCTGGTGCGCTCCCACTGTCAAACTCAACGACCGCCAAACTCAACGAGCGACACAACCTCCCCAATAGTCTACGCATACTGACCTTGGCAAACTACTGGCGCAAGGGGCAGTTCGAGGACAGTCTGTACCTGTACGGAAGTTTTCTCTTTTCGCCTCCGAAATGCTATCTGCTTGCACCCTTTAGCCTTGTGTTTTGCTTCTCCTGTTTCCCCTTTCGCGCCTCGGACGTCAACCTAAGGCACTATCCGTCCTTATGGAGTGCGGAGCCTGCCTGCCGCAGGCAGGGCTCGACGCCGGGTGCCCCATCCTCCGCGTTTTGTGCGGAGGGTGGGTTTCTTTTTCGCCCGAAACCACTCAGTCATCCCGTCCGCGTCCCGCCAGTTGCGACGCCGCCTCGCCTTTCGCCCTTTGTCTTCGTCCAAACTCTACCCAACCCGTGTCATCCCGAGGAGCCATGCGACGAGGGATATGCTTTTCGCGTTTACGGGTGCCTCATCCTCAGCGCCCGTCCTGAACAATGGGCGCGAAGGATGGCGTCTTTGTTTCCCGCTATCATCCCGAGTCGCTATGCGCCGCACATTTTGTGCCTCGGATGACTCTGCAGCGCGACGGATTCTCCTTCTTCTCGCGTCGTCTGCCTGTGTAACGGCCGGTCCCGCCGTTTTTGCGGACCGGGCACGCCGTCACTACTGGGCATGTCTACCAACATCTGCCGCGTCGCAACAGAACGCTGGCCGGTCTCTACAAATACTCGCTACTCATACCTCAGCGCCACCATCGGATCCACTTTCATCGCCCTCCGCGCCGGCACATAACACGCTGCCAGCGCCACAATCGTCAACACAATCGCCACGCCAGCAAACGTAGCCGGATCCGTCGCGCTCACCCCAAACAGCAAGCTCGCCATCAACCTCGTCAACGCCAACGAAGCAACGACGCCAAGCGCGACTCCCGCCAGCGCCAGCTTTAACCCTTGCATCAAAATCAGCCGCAGCACCTGTCTCGGCTCCGCTCCCAACGCCATGCGTATCCCAATCTCGTGCGTCCGCTGCGAAACCGAATATGAAATCACCCCGTAAATTCCCACCACCGCCAGCAGCAATCCCAGCGCTCCAAAAATCCCCAGCAAAAAAGTCTGGAACCGCGGCGCCGCGTTCGCTTTCGCCACCATCTGGTCCATCGATCTGACATTTTCGATCGGTTGCGTTTTATCGAGCGACCAGATCCGATCCTGAATCGCGGAAACCACTCCAAGCGGTTCTCCCTTCGCGCGTACAACTAGCCAGATGGCTCCTCCAGGTTTGTTCAATTGCTCGTAGGCCCCAAAAAACTCGGGCTCGGGCGCTTCTTTGGTCGTCTGGTCCCGAGTATTCCCGATCTCTCCGACAACCTGGCCCCACTTCGGCTTCTTGTTCTTGTCGTAGTTCGTCCAGAGCCGTTTTCCGATGGGACTTGCGCGTCCAAAAAACTTTTCCGCGAACGCCTGGTTGACGATGTAAACATCTGGCGCTCCGCTCGTGTCCGCGTCCGTGAAATCGCGTCCCGCGATCAGCGGAATGCCAAGCGCGCGGAAATAGTCCGGAGTGGCGCGATTTGCCTCGGCCGTAGGCGACGGCGCATTCTGCGGAGTGGTCTCCGTATGAACCGTGGATTCGTCCTTCATCCCGGAAAGAGGCGCGTATTCCGATGCGCCAGCACTTTCCACGCCGGAAATCCCGCGCGTTAGCGTCAATATCTCCCGCATGTACGCGGCCACTTGCTCCGGCTTGGGGAATTTTCGCGGCGGAACGCCGATACTCATCGTGAGCACATGCTCGGGTCGAAAGCCCAAGTTGACGCTTCGCAGCCGCGCAAAACTGCGCAGCGCGAGCGTTGCCCCAATCACCAATATCAACGCCAGCGCCACTTCTCCAACCACCAGCAAGCGCCGCAGCAAATTGTGACGTGTGCTCGCGCCTCCAATCTGCGCGCCCGCTCCGCCCTCTTTCATCGCGGCGTTCAGGTCCAGCCGTGACGCAAGCAGCGCCGGAGCCAATCCAAACAAAATCCCCGCCAGAATCGAAGCGCCCAGCGTGAACCACAGCACTGCTTGGTCGATGCTCAAATCCTTTATGCGCGGAGTATCCGTTGGCAGCAGCGTCTTCAACGCATCCACTCCCCAAATCGCCAACACGAGCCCGCACGCGCCCCCAATCAACGCCATCAGCAAACTTTCCACCAGCAACTGTCGCATCACCCGCCCGCGCGTCGCTCCCAGCGTCGAACGAATCGCCAGCTCTCTCCGCCTCGCCCATCCGCGCGACAAAAATAAATTCCCCACATTTGCGCACGCAATAAGCAGCACAAATCCCACGGCCACAAGCAAAATCAGCAACGGCGCACGAGCGTCGCCCAGCAAATCCGATTCCAGCGAGACCGCGTGGAAGCTCCAATTCTTGTCTGCGTCGGGATACGTCTTTGCCAAACGCGCTGCGATGGCATCAAGCTCTGTCTGCGCCTCTCTTATACTGCGGCCCGGTTTCAACCGCGCCACGGCGATGGTTCCCTTCTTGCCGCGATCGGCCAGGTCTTCTTTCGAGTTTGCGAACGGCGTCCAGAGCTCTCCGCCGCTCACAAAATCCAGGTGTTGCTGTAAAGGCATTACGCCGATTACGGTGTACGTTTTGTCGTCCAGAGTAACGCTCTCTCCAATCGCCCGCGGATCGCTCCCGAATTCTTTTTGCCACATCGAAAAACTGAGAATCGCTTCCCGATCCTGTCCTGGCTGCATCTCCGCCTTCGTGAAAATTCTTCCGTAGAGCGGCTTCATTCCAAGCATCGGGAAAAAGTCGGCCGAAACCTCAGCCCCGTCAATCTCGTGTGGTGTGCCTCTTCCCGTCTCGGTCATCCTCGCGTAACTATAGGGCGCAATCGTTGAAAACACCGTATCTTGCCTGCGAATGTCTTCAAGGTCTGGCAACGACATGCCCAGGTCGGGAAAATCAAAGAGCGAACTGCGCCCCCACAGGTCCACCAGTTGCGAAGGCTCACGAAAAGGCAACGGGCGCAGTAAGGAGGCATCCACCACCGAAAAAATCGCCGTGTTCGCGCCAATCCCCAGCGCCAGCGTCAGCACCACAATCGCCGTGAACCCCGGCGCCCTCGCGAACGTCCGCATCGCGTACCGCAAATCCTGCCACACAGTTCTGATCATCAATCGCCCCTACCTTAGTCAATGTCATCCCGAACCCGGTCGCCCGCTTTTGGCGAACGGTGGTGAGGGACCTGCTTCCGCTTTTCCCTCATCGCTGCCCTTCTTGCGCTTCACCCGCCACTAGCCGCTTTGGCCTTTCCGTGTGCCCCATCCTTCGCGTTTTTTGCGAAGGGTGGGGTCTTTCCGCTCTCCGCTCTCCTCTAACTCCCAAGCGTTCCAAGTTTCAGCTCTTACTTTCGCTTTTCGCCGTTCGTCTTTTTTGGTCTTCACTCTCGACTGTTAACTCTCAACTTTCAACTATTCATACCTCAGCGCCACCATCGGATCCACTCGTGTCGCTCTTCGCGCCGGCAGATAACACGCCACCAACGCAATCACCAGCAACAGTACCGCCGCGCCTCCAAACGACACGGGATCCGTCGCGCTCACTCCATAGAGCACGCTCTGCATCGCCCGCATCAACACAAGCCCCGCGACAATCCCCGCCGCCGCTCCGGCCAGCGCCAGCTTCGCCCCCTGCTTCAACACCAGACGCAGCACGTCGCCCGGCTCCGCACCCAACGCCATGCGAATTCCAAATTCATTCGTCCGCTGCGTCACGCTGTAGCTGATCAGCCCGTACAATCCCACCGCCGCAAGCAAAATCGCCAGTCCCGCAAACACCGCCAGCAAGCTCGCCGCGAACCGCTGCGGCCCCAGCGACTCTCCAATCCGCGCGTCCATCGTTTTCATGTCGGCCACGGGCTGGTTCGCATCCGTATCCCTCACCGCCTGTCGAATCGCCCCATCCAGACTCGACGTGTTCCCGCTCGTTTTCGCAATCAAGAATCCATACGGCGCTTGCGTCTGATACATCGGAAAATAGTAAGCGCCTTTGGTTTCGCTCTCGGATATGGACCCTCCCGATTCCTCGCCGGCAAGCTGAGTGAACCGAATATGCCCAACAATCCCGACAATCACCCTCCACGGCGTCTTCGTGCCATTGCGGATTCTTTGTCCGATGGGATTCTGATTCGGCCAGTATTCCCGCGCCAGATTTTCATCGATGATGGCGACTGGCTGCGTGCCTTGCCTGTCGTCGTCCGTAAAATTCCGTCCCTTTCGCAGCGGGATGCCGAGCGCGGTGAAATATCCCGGTGTAACAATCCGAATATTGCCGTGCGGCCCCGGATCGCCCGGTGCTACCGGTCGTCCTTCGATTCCAAACGAAGCCGAACCATTCGCTCCGCTGAAAGGCAGCCCGTATCCCGCTCCTGCCTCCGTCACTCCCGGCGCGTGCGACAATCGGTCGAGCACGCTGCGGAAAAACGCGAATTGTTTCTCCGGCGTGTTGTATTGAGAATCTGGCAGCGCCAGTCCCGCGGCCATCACTCCGTGAGGCTGAAACCCGGGATTCACGTCCCCAATCCGCGCCAAACTCTTCAAAAGCAATCCTGTCCCGGCCAGCAATACCAGTCCCAACGCCAGTTCTCCCGTCACCAGCAGCGAACGGAATTTCTGCCGTCCTCTGCTTCCCGTCGCCGACCTTCCCGATTCGCGCAGCGCATCATACGGATCCACTTTTGACATATGCCACGCCGGCACGCTTCCAAAAATCAGCACCGCCACGATTCCGATCAGCGCCGTGAACCCCAGCACGTATCCGTCCAGCGGAAACGTGATTCCCGTCGCCAAATCCTGCGGCGCGGCAAAGAGCAATGCCTTCAACCCAATCTCCGCCACCACCAGTCCCGCCAGAATTCCCAATATGCCCAGCAGCAGGTTCTCGCTCAGCGCCTGCGTCACCAGCCGCGCTCGTGAAGCGCCCAATGCTGCGCGCACCGCCAATTCTTTTGAGCGTCCCGCCGCTTTTGCCAACAGCAGTCCAGCGAGGTTCGCGCACGCAATCAGCAGCACGAATGCCACTGCGCCTCCCAGAATCAGAATCGGCGCCTGCAAATCGCCGAAAACAAAATCCGTCAGCGGCATTAGGAACATTCCCCACTGCGAATCCTCCGCGTACTGCTTCACCTGATTATTCGTGAAGCGTTTCGACAGCACAGCCACGTACGCGTTCGCCTGCCCAAACGTCACGTTCGGCTGCACCCGCGCCACCGACAGATAATTTTCGTTAAACGTGTTGTTGATATTGAAAGCGTCCGCCGGCAAGCCCAGCGGCGCCCATAGATCCGTGTTCGGGTTCGGCCAGTGGAAATCGCGCGCCATCACTCCGATGATGCGGTACGGCTGCTCATTCAATTGAATCGTCCGGCCAATCGCGCCTTTATCCGCGCCGAACCACCGTTGCCACGCGCCGTACGAAAGCACGACTTCACGATTCGCATTCGGCTGGTCCTCTTCCGCCGTGAATACGCGCCCCAAAATCGGTCTTGCGCCGAAGACGTCGAACCATTGCCACGAAACCTGTGCTCCCCGCAGCCGCTCGGGAAAATCGCCGGCAGTGTAGTTAAAATTCGCGCCCGTCTCGAGCGCCGCCGACGCAAAAATCTGCTTGCTGTCCCGCACCTGCGCAAAATCCGGCGCGGACACCACGATATTCTTCAGCCCCAGCTTCGCGTAGCGCGCGCGCTGCACGACCACCCGCTCCGGATGCGCCACGCCCGGCGGATGCAGAAACAGCGTGTTCACCACGCTGAAAATCGCCGTGTTCGCTCCAATCCCCAGCGCCAGCGTCAATATCGCAATCGCCGCACACCCCGGCGCTTTCGCCATCATCCGCCCCGCATGCCGAATATCCTGCACAATTGTGTTCACCTTTCACCTCGCGCCTTGCGCTTTCGCCTTTCGTCCTCGCCTTTTTCGCCTTTGCTTCTCGCTGTCATCCCGAGCCGCTAGGCGGCGAGGGACCTGCTTCTGCCTTTCGCCTTTAACTCAACACCCGTCACTGCCTTGGAACGCCTTTGCGGGTGCCCCATCCTGAGCGCCCTTGGCGAAGGGTGGGGTTTTCCCACACGTAGGCACCCCGCCTACGTGAGCCTTCTGCAGATTCGATACCTAAGGCTCATCCGCCTAAGCCGCTTTCCTTTTATACGGTTAGATCGCTTCGGCGCAAAACCTGCCCGCGCATGTTGTCCGTTTCCGCAGCCCCCATTCGCATAACCGGACACACGGATGCCATCTGCCTCTAAGCCCCGACGCCTCTTCCTAAGAAAGCGCCCTAAAATTTCAATCTCTTGGAGTTCGCTACCGTGGCATCAACGAAACAAAATGGCCTGAATTGCAACCTGCGCGGAACCTTCAACTCACCCGCGCAAAGCAGCGCCTGTTTCCCCCGCCGCCGCGCGATCCAAAAACCAAATCACTTCCCCCTCCGGACGCAGCATCTCCACGGGCAATTTCTGCACTCCTGCGGTCGCGTCTCTTCGCAGCGTAGCCACAATTCCCTGCTTTCCCGCGCCCGCCAGCAAAAGATAGGTCGCTCGCGCCCGCCGCAAAATCGGAAACGTCAAACTAATTCGCACCGGAGGTTCAACCGGTGCCCTCACGCCAACCACCCACCGTTTTTCTTCATGCAGAGCCGGTGAATCCGGAAACAGCGACGCCGTGTGCCCCTCGTCTCCCACTCCCAGGAACATCACATCAAACGACGGCCCTGTTTCCGGAATAAATCCTCGCAGCACTTTCTCGTAAGCCCGCGCCGATTCATCCGTCGTGGGGAAATTCGTGTCGATGGGATGGATATTTTCCGGCGGCGTGGGAATAAGCCTGAACAGCGACTCGCGCGTCATCCGGTAATTGCTCTTCGGATCGTCCGCCGGAACGAATCGTTCGTCGCCCCAGAAGAAATGCGTTTTCGTCCACGGCATCCTTTCGCGAAATTCCGTGGACCACAGCTCGTACGCTTTCTCCGGCGTCCTTCCTCCTGAAAGCGCAATCAAACATCGTCCCCGCGCGCTCACCGCTTCATTCGCCGCGCGCACCGAATCCTCCACCACGGCCCGGCTCAACACATCCAGGTCGGCAAATATCCGCGCGCACGTTACAATATTCTTGTCCACGTTCGCCCCAGGTCGCTCAATAAAGCATCCGCCGCCGCCGCCGGCCCCCAACTCCCCGCCGCATACGGCAACACTTTCGGCTTGTTCTCCAACACTGGCGTGTACAGCGTCCACGAAGCCTCCACCCAACTGTCGCTCACAAAAAGCGTCGGGTCGCCATGAATCACATCCAGCAGCAAAGTTTCATACGCATCCGGCAACGGCTTGAATTTCTCCGAATACCGGAAATGCAAATCGCTTCTCTCGATCTGCACTCCCTGTCCCGGCGCCTTGATTTCAAAATAGAGGTCGAACCCCTCGTCCGGCTGAATCGCAATCACCAGGGCATTCGCATCGATTGGCTTGCCGTCGAACGGCTTGAAAATCCACACCGGAGGGCGCCGGAAGTTCACCACGATTTGGCTCATCCGCTGTTCCAGCCGTTTCCCGGTCCGCAGAAAAAACGGCACGCCGTGCCACCGCCAGTTCTCAATCTCCAGCCGCATCGCCACGAACGTTTCCGTCTGCGAATCTTTCGCCACTCCCGGCTCGTCACGATACGCCGCCACGTCTTGCCCTTCGACCTTCCCGGCTGCGTATTGGCCCAGCACCACATTCTCGCGCTTGATCGGCAGCACCGAATGCAGCACCTTCACTTTTTCGTGACGTATCGGCTCAGCTTGAAACGCCGACGGCACTTCCATCGCCGTCAGCGTCAACAACTGCGTCAAATGGTTTTGGATCATGTCTCGCAACGCTCCGGCGCCTTCGTAATACGCTGCCCGGTGCTCCACGCCAAGACATTCCGCCACTGTAATCTCCACGCTCTCAATCCGGTCGCGATTCCATTGCGGCTCGAACAGCGAATTCGCAAACCGGAACACCAACAAATTCTGCACCGTCTCTTTTCCCAGGTAATGATCGATGCGATAAATCTGCTTCTCTTCAAAATGCTCGTGCGCCACTTGGTTCAGCGCTTGCGCCGACGCCAAGTCTCGGCCAAACGGTTTTTCGATCACCAGTCGCGTCCATCCCCTGCTCTTGTTTAGCCCCGCGTTTCCCAGTCCCGCAATCGCCAGCGGAAAAACTTTCGGCGGCAGCGCCAGATAAAACACCCGATTCCCCGGCAAACCGTTTTCTTTCTCCACTTGCTCGACGCGCGCGGCCAGCTTCTTGTAATCCTCGGGAGTTCCTTTTGCGATTGTCTGGTAGAAAACGCGCTTGTCCGACACAGTCTTCGCTATCTGATCCTGCGGAACGCCCGCGTCCGCTAAGTCCTTGCAACAACGCGCGCGAAAACTGTCATCATTGAATTCCGTTTCTACACCCACGCCCAGGATTAGACTGTTCGCTCCCAGCGCATCCCTCGCAATCAACTCGTTCAGCGACGGCAACAATTTCCGCCCCACCAAATCCCCCGTCGCCCCCAAAATCACAAACAAATGCCCCTCAGTCTCCGCCGCATTTCCGTTCGTCACTGTCGTCCTTTCCTTTCTCTTCCCTTCGATGCTCCCGCGAGCGACGCGGCCACATCATCTCGCGCTCTGTCTTTTATGGAGTGCGGCGGGTCGACGCCGCTTTGCCTTCGCTCTTCGCCTTTCTCTCTGCCTTACGCTTCGCCTTTACGGGTGCCCCATCCTAAGCGGTCTTTGCGAAGGGTGGGGTTTTTCGTTTTTCGTTTCTCGTTTTTCGCTTACTTTTAGCTTTCGCCTCCCGCCCTCCCCGCCTTCGCACACGCGCGCCGGTCTTCGTCTTTAACTCGTCACTGGCCACTGTCCACTCGTCACTGTCCCAGCCCCACTCCCAATCCCTTCAACTCCTTCTCCAACTGCGCCGCACTCCTAAACTGTATCGTGTGCATCCCCAACTCTTTCGCGCACTCCAAATTCAACTCACGATCATCCACGAACACGCATTCCTCTCCCGCCCGCTGCGTGATGCTCAACGCCAATTTGTAAATCGCCACATTGGGCTTCCTCACGCCCAGATAGCACGAGCTCAAAAACACCTCGAAATATTCGCGCAGATGAAACGTCCGAATGCGGTGTTCGTTCAATTCCCGCGATTCGTTGTTCAACGCCGCGATCAAATACTTCTTCCGCGCCGCCAACTTCTGCAGCACCGCCACCGTCTCCGGCATCGCCCGCGACTGCCCATAAATGAAATCGATGAAATCCTGCTTGCTGAACTTTCGCTCGCGGTAAAAAACGGCGCGCTTCAAATACTCGTCCAGACTCACCGCTCCGACTTCGAATCCATGCATCAACAACTCGTGTCGGTCCTCGAAATCGTCCCAGTCCAACCCAAACTTCTTCGCCGCCGCCTGCCGTGACGGCCGGTCCCACCCGTTCGTCAGCAGCACGCCACCCACATCAAAAAACAACGCCGTCACATCACCCAACTCTCACCTCGCAAAATTCCAACGCTGTCTTCGCCACTTCTTTGGAATGCGGCGGCTCGACGCCGCTTTGCCCTTCGTTTTGCTTTTCGCCTTTCCGGGCGCCCCATCCTGCCTGCCCTGACACAGGAAGGAAACGTTGTTTGTGAAGCGTGGGGCTTTTGCACTTTCGCCCTTCGCCTCTGCCTTCCCGTGCCTCTCTCTTCTGTCATCCCGAGGAGCCATGCGACGAGGGATCTGCTTTGTGCTTTCCGCTTTGCTTTTCGCCTTTCGTTATCGCTTTGCCCCTCGCCTTTAAGTAGCCATCACTCACTCCCCTAATACCCCGCAAACTCCTCCGCCCTGACATCATCCTCATTCACTCCTGCTTCGAGCAGCATCTTCTTCATCGCGTTCAACATGGCTCCAGGGCCCGCAATGTAATAAATCGGCGCGTTCAAATCCCCAATCGCGTCCGTCAGCATTTTCTTGTCCACGATTCCCGTCTTCCCCCGCCACGGCCGCGAAGAGTTTTTCATGTCCGTCATCGTCGCGATCATTTTGAAATTCGGATTCTCCTTCTCCGCGCGCTCCAACTCCTCCAAGAATGGCGCATCTTCCGGTCCGTGATTCGAATAAAAGAGCCACAATTTGTGTGGCAATTTATTTTTAGCCGCGTCCAGAACGATGCTGCGAAACGGCGTGATCCCGATTCCGCCCGCCAGAAAAACAGCCGGCCGCGTCGCCCGCGTGTGCAATTTTAAATCGCCCCACGGACCATCCACGTGCAACTCCGTCCCCAACGGTATTTTCTTCAAGCTGTTTTTCATCGCCGAATCGCGCATCCGCGTCGCAAACATCACATACGGCTCGTGCGGCGCGCTCGCAATCGAAAACGCTCGCGAATTCCCTTCCGCGTCGGTCTCCGGAGGATTCTCCAACTTCACTTCCATCGCCTGCCCCGGCTTGAACTCGAATCCCGCCGGCTTCTCCAGCAAAAACGCCATCGTCCCCTTCGCCACTTCCTTCCGCTCCTTCAACTTCATCGGAATCGTTCCCACCTGTCACCACCTCTCAAGTTGCTGGGTTTAACGTAATCCCGTCCCTCGCATTCTTTGCGAAGCGCCGAGCTTTTGCTCTTGCGGGTGTCCCATCCTTCGCGATCTTTACGAAGCGCCGTGCTTTCACTTTGCCTTTCCGGGTGCCCCATCCTGAGCGCCTTTTGCGAAGGGTGGGGTTTTTCGGTTTTCACTCTCCACTAGCCAGTGCATTTGCACTGCTTCTCAATCCGGTAGATGATATCAAATGCAGAAAAGGTCCAGAAAAACGAATGCCAACTTCCTCCGCCGTCCGCCCGGCTCTTGCGCTCGACACAATTTCCTTCGAAATGCGCCCCATGCCTCCGTTTCGTCTTGACCTCACCGCGTGGGTCCTTCGCCGCCGCCCCGAAAATCTTCTCGATCGCTGGGACGGTCAAACATATCGCCGCGCGCTCCCGCTCGAAAACGTCATCGTCGAACTCGCCATCCAACAAACCAGCTCGCCGTCGCGCCCCCGCCTCGCTGTCACCGCCGCCGCAAAAGAAATTCCCATCAACTCCGAAATGATTCTGCGCCGCAAAATCGAGGGCCTACTCGGCACTCAAATTAATCTCCGCGCTTTCTACTCTCTCGCGGCATCGCAAAAACATCTCCAGCCGCTCATCGCCGAGTTCGCCGGTTTCAAACCGCCCCGCTACCCGACAATTTTCGAAGCCTTGCTCAACGCTATCTCCTGCCAGCAAGTTTCGCTTCACGTCGGCATCATGCTTCTCAATCGCCTCGTGCAAACGTTCGGCAAAACCGCCTCGTCCGCAGCCGACGCGCTGCAGTGCTGCCCGTCCCCTGAAGATCTGGCCGGCGTTTCCCCGGGCACCCTGCGCGCCATGGGCTACAGTCAGCAAAAGGAACGCGCCATCCTCGAACTCAGCCGCTCCATCGTCGCCGGCGAAATAAATCTCGAATCGCTGAACGAGCTCGACGACGCTTCCGCTCTCGCGCGCCTCACCGCCATTCGTGGAGTCGGCCGCTGGTCCGCCGAATACGCGCTCCTTCGCGGCATGGGCCGCCTGAATATTTTCCCCGGTGACGACGTCGGCGGCTGGAACAAACTCCAAAAGCATCTCCGTCTCCGCAAACGTCCCAGCTACGATAAAACGCACCAGCTCCTCGCACCCTGGAAATCCTTCGCCGGCCTGATCTATTTTCATTTCCTTTTGGACGGTCTCCGCGACAAAGGCGCCCTCGCATGACCCTAAGAACGCCCCGAGCTTTTGTAGGGCCCGATCGGTTTTATCGGGCGGTCGGCTTGCGCCGCAAGCCGCTTGTGTCCTTGATCTGCGCGTTCAAGGAGATGCTTTCTTTATGAATCGCACTCCCAAACGCAAAAAAGGTTTTCACTGTCCACTTATCCTCACCGTCGGCCATTCCAATCGCTCGCTCGAAGATTTCCTCGCCCTTCTCAAGGCCCACGGCGTTCAGCGTCTCGTCGACGTGCGCACTGTCCCGCGCTCGCGCCACAATCCTCAATTCAACCGTCTGCCCGCCGTGGCGGGCGACGCGCTTCCGCAAACTCTTCGCCGCGCACGCATCGCCTACACGCATCTCGCCAAACTCGGCGGTCTCCGCCGTGCTAAACCGGATTCGGTGAACACAGGTTGGAATAATTCGAGCTTCCGAGGTTTCGCCGATTACATGCAGACGCCCGAATTCGCCGCCGGACTCGCGCGCCTGGAAAAGTTAGCGCAAACAAAACGCTGCGCCATTATGTGCGCCGAAGCTGTCCCCTGGCGCTGCCACCGCTCGCTTCTCGCCGACGCGCTCACCGTCCCCGGCCACGCCGTCGAGCACATCATGACTCCCACGCGACGCAATCTTCACAAGCTCACGCCCTTCGCCCGTGTCCGCGGAAAACGCATCACCTACCCCGCCACGCCCGCCACCCGCGCCCGCGCCACAAAACTGTCCTCGTAGGGCTGAACTTCACGCCCTTTGCGAAGTTCAGCGGCTTTTGCTTTTTGCCTCGCTTTTCCGGGTGCCCCATCCTGAGCGATTTTGGCGAAGGGTGGGGATTTTGCCCTTCTTCGCGCTCCCCCTCGTTTTTTGTCATGCCGCCTGCCCTGAGCGGTTTCGGCGAAGGGAGGAGCCATGCGACGAGGGATCTGCTTTTGCCTTTGCGGGTGCCCCATCCTTCGCGCCTTTTGCGAAGGGTGGGTTTTTGACTTTGCCTTACCCCTCGCTCTTCACTTCCGGTTATTCACTGGATTGGTTTCCGGCGCAGGCCGCGAGAAAAATCCCAAGCTCTCCGGCGCGGGCAATTGTCCCAACCGCGAATAATTATCTTCCAGCACATTGATTTCGTTGATCTTCTCCTGCACCGCGCTCGCCATCGTGTCGTAGCGAATCGTCACATTGCCCAACCAGTATTCGCGATTTTCCGCGCGCCACCGTTTCGCATATTCGTCGCGCAACTCCGTCAACCCTTCGCGCAAATCCTGCAAATCGCCATTCATCGAGCTCAACACTTGCAGGTCCCGCTCCACGCGCCGCCGGTCGCTCATATTCATGAACGCGTCCCAATACGCCTCGCTCATCTCCGTCGTGTATTGCAGTTTCATTCCGAAAAAGTCCAGCCGGTGCGCCGCAAAAATCAAATCGTCCATGGAGTCCGCATTCGCCCGCGCCTTCCCGCGATTCTCGAGCAGCGATTCCCACGCCTGTTCTGCCTCAACGCGCATATCGTGAAGCACAGGTCCCGCGGTCGTCGCGTAATCCGCCCCCGCTTGCGAAAACGGATCAGCCCAGAAATACGACGTGTACGTCCCATTCATTTTCACGCCGTCAAGCATCGAATTCGTGTCCGCCAGTTTATTTAGAATGTCCTGGAACGTGTGATCCGTGTTGCGATAAAAAGCCCAATCGTAACTGTCCCGGAATTCGTCAATGGAAGATTCGCCCGGCTGCCACGCGCACGCCGCTCCAAAAACAAATCCCGGCCAGTCCATTCCATTCAACGGGCCGCCCCAGTCCTTCCAATCCGTGTTCAACATTCCCAGCGCCCCAAATTTCTGCCCGTCGCGCGTCAGGTTGCGGATATTCAAGTACGCACCATCGAATTCGGGATACAAACGCCGCCAGTTGCTGATTCCCGGCGAAACAAAAATCTGCAAGCCCGCGTTGCGAAACGGAGCGAGCCTTTCGTCATACGAATCCTTATTTCCATACGTCCATATCACCGCAATCAAATCCTTCGGCAAAGTTGGCAGCAGGTCCGGAAAATGTTCGGCAATATCCGCCCAGAACATCGTCTGCTTGTGATATGGCTTCAACATTTCATCGAGCTTCGCGATGTGGTCCAGATAAACTTGCCCCAGCCCTTTCTGCGCCACCAAATCCTTCGTTTGTCCGCGCCCCAGCTCAAAAGTTTCGTCCGCGCCAATATGAAAAAACGGCCCTTTAAAAATCGGAGCCATCGCCGCAATCATTTTCCCAATCAAGTCGTAACTTCCCGGCTGCGTCGGCGTCAACACCGAGCCGTGCGGCACTTCCGCAAGCTGGCTGTAAACGTCGTACCGCAGCACATTGTGGAGATGTCCGTATGTTTCCAGTTCCGGCACGACCGTCACGTAATACTTCTGCGCGTAGCTCACCAGGTCGCGAATTTCGTCCGCCGTCAACGCGTCCGGCGGCGCGAAAATCCCATTCCCCGGCACCGTGAACACATCTTCCATGTACAGCGCGTACATATTTATTTTGAATCCTGCCAGCACGCGAATTTGATTCTCCATAAACTTGAGCGTCGGTATCGACCCTCTGCTGATGTCGATGCTCACTCCGCGCCACTTCATCGCCGGCCAATCCCGAATCGCAATCGCCGGACAAATCAATTCCATATTCTGCGCGCCGTCCGTCGGTCTCTTTTTTGCGCCGCTCTTCACACTTTTCTTTTGCGCTCCAGTCAAACTCCCTCGCAGCGCAACGTTGACGAAATGCGCGCCGCCCTCCGCTCCGTCGTGGTCGGTGTCTGTCATTCCGAGGAGCAACCGCGACGAGGAACCTGCTTCTGCTTTCTCTTTCGCACTGCTGACGTTCGCCGGCCGCAGCAACTGCCGCAGCGTCTGCACTCCGTTGAACGCACCCTCCGCGCTCGCTCCGCCCACCAATACCCGATGAGCGTCCGCAGAGATCTCGTACCCTTGCTCGTCAAATCCTTGCGCCATCGTCAATCCCTGCTTCTCAAGCGCGTCTCGCAACTTGCTGTCCTTCGTCGCATCGCCAACATAAATAATGTCCGCGCCGCCCGGCATCTCGCGCGCATCCGAAATCTTCAGTTCCCATCCCGTCCACTGCTCGATTTCATCTTCGAGCATTTGCGCGCCTTCAAAATTCCTGCCGCCGAGGGCGCTGCTCACCACAATGCGCGTCCGATGGGTCACCTTAAATGCCGCGCCTCCGGCCTCCTTCACCTCGCGCGGTCGCGGCAGCAAATGCAACTCTGCGTCTTGCGTCTGTGTGACTCCGCTCGCCTGAGCCGCGCCCGGTGCCTGCACCACACTTTGCGTCAGCGCCACGCTTTCAGTGCCACAGACCTGCTCGCCAAGGCGAGCTTCAGCCTGTGTGCCTTGTGTTGCGCTCACGCCGCACATTCGCTCATTCGCGCGCTTGTGCGCATTTACATCGGTCCCGCCCGCGCTGGACGCAACGCACATCGCGCAAACCACAATTCCCGCACCGCAGATCCCCGACAAATACTTCTTCATGATTTCTCCTCGCCCGAAACTGCGTAGTATACTCGCGCCGCCGTGCCAGCGGCACAAATCCTTCGCATCGCGGATCGGAGCTGTGATTATGAAAACTCACGACATTCGAATTTCTCTTTTCGTGCTCGCCATCGCTCTTCTGCCGTTCGCCGCTGCGGCGCAATCGAATTCCGCGTCGCCTGCCGTGCCGTCCATTAAGCAGGCGCTCGAAATGAAAACTCTTTCCGATCCGCAGATTTCTCCGGACGGCCGCTACGTCGCATACCTCGTCACGCACACGGACTGGGATCAAAACGCATTCGTTCGCCAAATCTGGATCAGCGTGGTCGCGACGGGAGAAAATTACCAACTCACGGAAGGAATAAAGTCGAGCGCGGATCCACGTTGGTCGCCCGACGGCAAGTGGCTCGCGTTTCTCTCTGATCGCGCGTCGTCCATTCCCGATGCGAAAAAAGACATGACGCAGCTTTATTTAATTTCGTCAAGCGGAGGCGAAGCGCGCCAGATCACCAACGTCGAAACCGGAGTGCGCAATTTCGAATGGTCGCCTGACGGAAAACGCATCGCCTTTTCCGCCAGCGATCCCGAATCGCCGGAACACAAAGCGCGCAAGAAAAAATACGGGGACTTCCAAATCGTCGACGGCGATTACACCATGGCGCATCTCTGGGTTCTTGACGTTCCCGCCGCGGAAGATTCCGCGCTGCCGAAACCCGCGCGCCTCACCTCTGGCGACGATTTCACCGTGGACAGTTTTCGCTGGTCGCCCGACGGTTCGCGAATCGCATTCGACGCCACCAAAGATCCCGCGCTCGCTGACGGCGGCACTCGAGACCTTTATTTCTTGACTGTCGCCGACAAATCGGTGAAAAAACTCGGCACGCCGGGGCCGAACGAAAATCCCGTGTGGTCGCCCGACGGGACGCAAATCGCTTACAACAGCGCAAACGGCGGCGAATTTTATTACTACGCGAATTCCGCGATTGACGTCGTCTCCCCCGGAGGAGGCACCCCGAAAATTCTCACTTCGAAATTCGACGAAGATCCGCGCCTGCTCGAATGGGCGCCGGAAGGAATTTATTTCGAGGCCGAGCAGCGCACTTACAATCACCTGTTCCGTTTGGATCCGCAAACGCAAGCCATCACGCGCGTCACTAGTCCCGACAAAATCGCCGCGTCCGCTTTTTCTTTCACTCACGATTTTCACTCGATCGCCTACATGGCCGCCGCCGACAACGAATTCCCCGAAGTTTACGTTTCGGAGGTCTACTTGCCAGGCACTGACTATAGCAAGAGGATCGGCCCGAAAAAGCTCACCAACATTTCCGCGCAGTACGCGAATTTCCAGCTTGGCACTCGCGAAGTGGTCGAATGGAAATCCGGCGACGGTACGCCGGTCGAAGGCATCCTGATGAAGCCCGCGAATTTCGATCCTTCGAGAAAATATCCGCTGTTGGTCGAAATTCACGGAGGTCCAACAGGCACCAGCCGCGCCACGCGTTCGCCTGACCGTTACTATCCCATCGAACTTTTCGCCGCGCGCGGCGCCGTGATTCTCGAACCGAACTACCGCGGCTCGGCGGGCTACGGCGCGAAATTCCGCGCGCTCAACGTCCGCAACCTCGGCGTGGGCGATTACGCCGACGTGATTTCCGGCGTCGATTACCTCATCTCGCAGGGCTTCGTTGACCCGCAGCGCGTCGGCTCCATGGGCTGGAGCGAGGGCGGTTATATCTCCGCATTCATAACGACGTTCAGCGATCGTTTCCGCGCCGTCTCCGTGGGAGCGGGAATTTCCGACTGGATGACTTACTACGTCAACACGGACATCACGCCCTTCACGCGCCAGTATTTGCACGCCACTCCGTGGAGCGACCCGGAAATTTACCGCAAGACCTCGCCCATCACTTACATCAACCACGCGCACACGCCCACGCTGATTCAACAGGGCAGTAAAGACGCGCGCGTTCCCGTCCCCGATTCCTTCGAGCTTTATCGCGGACTCAAAGACCGCGGCGTCCCCGTGAAACTCGTTTTCTACCAAGGCTTCGGCCACCCCATCACCAAACCGAAGGAGTTGCGTGCCGTAACCCAGGAAAACTGGAACTGGTTCGCCCACTACATCTGGGGCGACCCGTTGCCCCCCGATCTGAAATAGCCGTCCGAGCAAGAAAACAACAGAGAGGAGTTAAATTCCATGACCAACGAGACGTGCTTCAGCGATGAGCGGATAACCGTCCGGCTTGTGTCACTCGATCCGGCTGGTGTGTTGAAGCTGCAATTTGAAGAAGAGCAGCGCAGTATTGGCCTCTACAAAATCACTGTGCTCTTTACGTCGGGCAACGAATTTCAGATTGAGTATGACGGAGCGAATCCGGCTCGATCTGATTAACCTGGCGCGGGGGTGGGCGCATCGAAACCGGATGCAAAAGCGAGATTGAAAGTTGAGGCGAAAGTTGTCACTCTAGTGTCCCCCGGCCGTTGCAATCAGATTCCCAGAGCAGCAAAAAAAGACGCGCGGCGAGACAACCGCGCGACTGACAATTTCATCTGCTGGTTCATGTGCCGGTCCGCTGAACCGCGAAAGGCTGACGATGAAGGGGTTTGTATTATGTTCCGCGCTGCTGCTGATGACGATTTCGGCAAGCGCGCAACAGCCAGTCAGGGGTTTGAAGCAAGGCATGACTGTGGAATTGGCGGGTGGGTTTGCGCACACGCAGTTCAACAACGGTGGTGGCGGCTATCCGAACATGAATGGATTTTTCGGCAGCGTGGGCGTCAACATCCTGCCGTGGCTCCAACTGCAGGCGGACGCAAGCGCGCAATACGGCTCCTTGACGGGCGCAACCACGAATATTTACGGCAATCATTTCGGGCCGCGCGTTTTCTACCGGCCGTTCCATTCGACCACGTTCGTCACCTTTGGCGAATTCCTCGCTGGCGGCTCGCGCCTGGATCTGAACATAAACGGTTCGGGCGGCGCGAAATATTCGGAGACAGCTTTCTCGTTCAAGGCGGGCGGCGGTTTGGACTGGCATATCTCGCCGCACTGGTCGGTGCGCGTGTTTGACGCGGATTATTACCGCACGTCTTTCTTGCAGACGCACCAAAATAACTTGTGGATCTCGACAGGAATCGTTTTCACGCTGGGGCGCAATCGCACGCCGCACTGATTCAACTGGCCGCATACGGATGGAAATGCTGGCCGCGCGAACAGGCGAGATTTAGGAAATCGTCCTTGCGCGAAAACTTGACGGGGCGCCAACGCTGCGATATGAAGTAAAGCGTTGGCATTTTATTTGGGAGCCCAGCCCTATGAAACGCCTCGCCACAGTGCTGTTCGCCGTGAGTTTGTTCTCACTGTCCGCACGAAGCGCCCCGCCCGCCATTGGCCAGGTGCACGTCAACGCAGGTTCCGTTCTGAATTTTCAGTTGCAGACCCGCCTGAAGGCCTCGAACTCCGACGCCATGGATGAATTCCCTGCTGGAACCGTCGTGCGCGTCAAAATGCTGGAAACGATTGACT
The DNA here is from genome assembly GCA_035933575.1 of Candidatus Acidiferrales bacterium. Taxonomy (GTDB): domain Bacteria; phylum Acidobacteriota; class Terriglobia; order Acidiferrales; family UBA7541; genus DAHUXN01. The sequence goes on from DASYYR010000041.1 coordinate 63,368, forward strand.
CGACGCGCGACGCGGACGGCACGCCGTTCCGCGGGGTCTTGGTTTCGTCGCTCGCCTCGGGCACGGAGATCGTCGCACATACGGATGCGGCCGTGACGGGCATGCTGGTGCTGCTGCGCAGCCGGGAACATCCAGAAGGCTTCCGGTACGTGTTGCTTGTCACGCGAATTTCCGACGGCGGAAAATCGTACCCTGTGACGGCGTCGCTGTCATCCTCGCTGTACGATTCCTCTGACGCAAACGCGAAAGAAAACCGGCGTTAATTTTTGCGGTTCGACGTTTCATCGAAACAACCCTCCTGAAGACTGCGCCGTCAATTGTCCGCGCCGAACGCGAGTGGTACACTCTGCGCATGGCTAAGAGAAAGCAAAGGCGAAAGAAAAAGGCAATTCGCGCCAAAACTGCGAGCAAGAAAAGAGCCACGCGCAAAAAGAAAACAACGAGGCGCCGACCTGTTGCCGCAAAGAAGCGGTTGACCGGCAGAGCAAAGGCGGCGCTCGCGAGAAAAGCGGCGCGCAAAAACAAAGCAGCGCGGCGCGAACGCCTCTCGCGCGGCCTGCGTTCCGTCGGCAACGACATTGCGGTGATCAGCGTAGGTCCCGGCTCGGGCAGCGCGGGACAATCGGGCGACATTCAGGGACTGACCGACGTGGAAACGGCGGATTCGGAGAGCGTCCGCGAACTTGTCGAGGACGGCCAGGACTACGAAGCCGGAATCATCGACGGCATCGAAAACGCCCCGGACGCCGATCAGGGCGAAATCAAAACGCGCGAAGTTCCCGAGGACGAAATCCCACCGCGCGACAGACGCAACACGCTGTAGCGCGTTTCGCAATTTATCGCCACGCTGCGCGCCTTTCACTTCCCTCCACAACCTCCGCCATTTCATTCTGCTGAATACGCTTGCGAAAACGCTTGAACGCAATAAATTATTGCGGTGTGGGCTATACTTTGCGCACAATGGCCGCGCATTTGACTGACGTCCAAGTTCAGCGAGGAGTTATGGACAATTTCCCGGATTTCATGAAGCGCCCGGAAAACAGAATTGCGACGAGCAGCCAGGCCACTCCCGGAGTCGATGGTTACGTGTTTGATGGAGCCGATGGAAGCCAGATGGCGTTTTGGACCTGCCGTGATTCCGCGGTATCAGCTCCACACGCACATGACTACGACGAATACTTTGTTGTTGTACAGGGCTGCTACACACTTATTATCGACGGCAGGCGCATTCCGGTCAGAGCCGGAAATGAGTATTCCATTCCCAAGGGAACCTGGCATGGGGGCGAGCCTGTCGCCGGTACGCGAACCATCCATGCGTTCGGGGGCCGACGCGTGGAAAGAATTCAACCGCAAAATAACCGGAGTTCAGGTTGACCTACCGCCCCGGAGGAAATTCATGAGGCGCTGCGCGATTGCATTGTGCTTTTTCCTGGGCGGGTACGTGTTTGCGCAACAGGCCAGCGTGCCGGAAATTCCCTACCGCTCCGTCCCTGACTTTTTGAAATTGCCGCCCCATCTTTATTTCGGCGAAGTCTCCGGCGTGGCGGTGAACTCGAAGGGTCACGTGTTTGTTTTTTCGCGCGGAAATACCACGGGTCCTGCGTATGGCGCGGCAGCCGCGCAACTTTTGGAATTTGGCGCCGACGGACATTACATCCGCGAGATCGGCCACAATTTATACGCGTGGTCGTTCGCGCACACTGTGAAAGTGGACGCGCACGACAACATTTGGACCACGGACAAAGGCTCGGACATGGTGATCAAATTCAATCCCGAGGGACGTGTGGTGATGGTTTTCGGGCGCAAGCAAGAAGCCGCGGACGAGCACACAGGCCCGCTCGCGCATCCGCATCCGCCACTGCCCCCGGTCGATGGAATGTTCCGGCAAGTGACCGACGTTGCGTGGGACGCGGCGGGCAATGCCTACATCAGCGACGGCTACATTAATTCGCGCGTCGCAAAAGTCGACAAAAATGGAAATTGGCTGATGTCCTGGGGCGAGCCCGGCGACGGTCCGGGACAATTCAACACGCCCCACAGCATCGCCGTTGATGCAAAAGGAAATGTGTATGTAGCCGATCGCGGCAACCGGCGCATACAAGTGTTCGATGGCGACGGGAAATTTCTGCGGCAATTCACGATTGACGTGCCAGCGCCCGCGAATGCACGTCCAGCAATTGGCCGCAAGCCGACTTCGACGACAGGGACGATGGCCCCCGGCGCGCCGTGGGCGATTTGCATCACGCCAGGTCCGCATCAGGTACTCTACAGCTCGGATGCTTTTCCGGGACGAATTTACAAGGTGAGTCTGGACGGGAAAGTTTTGGGCATGCTCGGCGAGTCGGGAAAACAACTAAAACAATTCGGCTGGATACACGAGATTGCGTGCCCGTCTGAAAATGAATTGTACGTTGCGGAATTATTGAACTGGCGCGTGCAAAAATTGATCTTGCAGCCGATGCGGTAGCCTTCATATCAAAGGCCTCATGGACGAAAGATAAAAACCCCATCCTTCGCAAGAAGCGCTCCCTTCCTTCGTCAGGTCCGAAAGGATAAAAAGCCGAGCGACCGAGTTCAGGACGACAGCGCGTCGCGGCGACTATTGCGTTGCGGTGATTTGATCGCGGATGGTGGAGTACTCGCCGCTGGTGATGATTCGGCGCGTGACCAGGTCGTGCTTGTCGCGATAGGGTCGGTTCGCGATGATTCGGCGCGCGTCGCGATGGGTGATGCCCGGCAACTCCATCAAATCAGATTCCGACGCGGAGTTCAAATCGAGCGGCTGGCCGCTGCCGCGCTTCCAACCCTCTCTGACGCCTTGCGCGGCGGCGTGCGCTTCTTCAGCAGCAGTTTTCGCGGCTGCGTTTAGATCTCTGCCCGCTTCCTTGAGGGCCGGCTTGACCTTTGCGGCCGCGTCGGCGGCAGCCTCGCGCGTTTTTTCGTCGCGCTGACGTTGATCTTGGGCGCTGCCGCAGCCTGCTGAGACGATCAGTAGTAAGGCGAGCGAAGCAAAAGTCACGACGCGAAGTGTTTGGCAAACGCGCATCTGTCCCTCCTCCTGCGTCCTTCCTCGAATCCGGCGCAAATATGCAGGCGCCTTCTCTTTTGATACTCAACGACCCGCAATCGTCACATGAGGGATGCTTCTTTACCGGGGCTTGCAACCACTCAATCGTTGTCATTCCGAGGAGCAGTCGCGACGAGGAATCTGCTTCTCTTTCCGTCCCTGTAGTCGTGCCCTGCCGATTGCGGTCACGCTTTTTTGCGCTGTTTGACGACGGGTTCTTTCGTACGTGAAACGATGCGGAGGGGCTGCTTTCTTTCAGGCGCGGCGGATTGCTTGGCGAGGCTTTTCTTCAGCGCGTCCATCAAATCAATCACGGGCGCGATTGTCGAGTGGGCCGTGGCCGTCACTTCGCGGCCGGCGGTTTTCGCGGCGACCAGAGCGCGCAGACTCTCCTGGTACGTGTCGCGATATTTATCCGGCTCGAACTTCGCCGCGAGATTTTCGATCAGCTGCGTGGCGAGCGTGCGCTCCTGCTCCTTCACTTCCACCTTATCGGCGCCCGCAGTTTCCGCCGAGCGGATTTCGTTGGTGTAGAACATGGTGTGCAGCGTGAGCCCCTTGTCACTCGCGCGAATGATGACGATGTTTTCGCGATTGTGCATGGTCACTTTCGCGATGCCGGCATAGCCCGATTGCTGCATGGCTTCGGTCAACAGGCTATAGGCTTTTGCTCCGCCTTCCTCCGGCGCCGCGTAATACGAGGAATCGAAAAAAACGGGATCGATTTCGTCGAGCTTGACGAATTCGAGGATTTCCATCGAGCGCGCGGATTCCGGTTCGACTTTGTCCAGCTCTTCGGCGGTGAACAGCACGTATTGGCCGTCTTCGTATTCGTAGCCTTTCTCGACTTCCGAGCGTTCCACCACGCGATTGCACGTCGGGCAGAAAAGCGGCTGCTTCAGGCGCGTGTGGCACTCTTTGTGGAGCTGATTGAAACTGATGCGTTCGGTGCGCGCAGCCGGAGAAAGACGGATAGGAATCGAGATCAGTCCAAAGGTCAGGAAGCCCTTCCAAGAGGAGGCGGCCATAGTCCGACGATTTTAGCGTGACTAATTCCCTGCCGCAAAGCGGAAAAGTGGCGAATGGTAAGCGAAAGGGTAATCGCGGCAGGATGAAGATGCGTTGGGTCTGCCGCGACTTCCGAGAGCGACGACCGCGCGATCCTCGAAAACATTAATAGCGCGGCAGGAATTTCCGTGGGACTTTGGCCAGCGGGAGGAGATGCTGATCTTTTTCGGAAAGCAACGGCGATGTGGTTCCCCACGCGATGTTGAGGTCCGGATCGTTGAAGGCGATCCCGTGCTCGTCCGCACCGTCGTAAAAATCGCTGCACTTGTAGAGGAACTGCACGCGAGGCGACAAGGTTAAAAATCCGTGCGCGAAGCCGCGTGGGACATAAAGCTGGTTGCGTTTCTCCGCCGACAGGACAACGCTCGCCCATTTGCCGAAGTGCGGCGAACCGATGCGAATATCGACAGCTACGTCGAGCGCCTCGCCTTCGATCACGCGGCAGAGCTTCGCTTGCGAATGATTGAGCTGGTAATGCAGGCCCCGCAGCACGCCTTGCGCGGAAGTCGAATGATTGTCCTGAACGAAAATATCGGTGATGCCTATTTCCGCGAATTTTCTCTGGTGATACGTTTCAAGAAAACTGCCCCGAGCGTCGCCGCGCGTTTCGAGGAGTATCTCATAAACGCCCGGCAAATTTGTGTCGACGCGCTTGAGACCTGTCCCCGTGGCGGAATTCACTTCAGAAGATCGGCCGATTGGGGGCATACGTTAGCGAAACAGCGCGTAAGTTTTCGCACGTCGGAAATATTACCGCGCTTTACTTGCTCTCCGCCACCGCGCCGTGGCCCGGTGCGCTGCTGTTCTTGAGATATTTCGCGTACCACGCGAGATAACGCTCGTAGCGATCGCGCTGGAAGCTGGGCCGCTGAATCCCGTGAAACTCATTCGGGTAAATAATCAGCCCGGTGGGTATGTTGAGACTGCGCAGCGCTTCGTACATTTCCTCGTTGCCGATCATGGGAACGTTGGCATCTTTGTCGCCGCTAAAATAGAGCGTCGGCGTTTTGATGCGATCCGCATGCAAAAACGGATACGAAATTTTTTGATACGTTTCCCAAGCTTCGGGATTCCATGGCGGGCCGATTTCATTGTCATATTGAATGATGTATTGATCGACGCCGTAAAGAGCGACCGTGAATCCCGTGCCCGCGCCGCACGTGGCGGCTTTCAACCGCGGATCGCTTGCGATCATGTAATCGGTGAGGATGCAGCCGTAACTCCAGCCGCCGACGCCGAGCTTGTTGGGATCCGCAACGCCCATGCTGATTACGTGGTTGATTCCCGCTTCCAGATCCACGACTTCGTCGTGACCCCAGTCGGCAAAAATCGCGCGCTGGAATTTCTGCCCGCGGCCCGAACTGCCGCGATAATTCACGTTAAGCACGGCATACCCATTCGCTGCGAAAATTTGGCGCTCGTAACTGAAGTCGTGAGCGTCCTGCCCGTCCGGCCCACCGTGAATGCGCAGCAAGAGCGGTACCTTGGTGGCTTGCGTATATCCGAGCGGCAAAGTCAGCAGGCCGTGGACATCGGTGCCGTCAGGAGTTTTGTATTCGACGTCTTCGGTCTTGGCGAGATCGAGTTCGGAAAAAAGTTTGTCATTCTGATGCGTCAATTGCCGCAGCGTGCCGCCTTCCCAGGAATAAATTTCCAGCGGCTTGGTATCGCTACCGGTGAGCGTCACCAAACAGCCCTTTGAATGCGACATGGCGCCGATCACGATCGGCGGCTGAAGCAATCTCTGCACGCTTTGATCGGCGATGTTCACCGAAATCGGATATTCCGAACGATCGTTTTCTTCCGCGACCACAATGGATTTGCCGTCTTCGCTGAAATACGGCGAGGAAACGGAGCGATCGAGCTTCTCGGTGAGAATCATCGGCGCGGCGGAGCCGTCAGCGGGCACAATTGCCAGATGGCTCATGCCATAGGCGTCCCACTTTTTTTCGTCGCCGACGAGGAAAGCGATAGATTTGCTATCGGGACTCCAGGCCAGGCGGCCTCGCGTGCCGCGCGTGCCGAAATTCGTGACCTGTTTTTCAACGACGCCTGGCTGCGCCTCGGCGACAAAAACTTGCGGCACGGGATCGCGGTCAGGATGCGGATCGTGGTTGCTCAAAAAAGCGATGCGCGTGCCGTCCGGCGACCACACGGGACCCGATTCGTCGTAATTGGTCTTGGTGAGGCGCTCCATTTTTTTCGTGGCGATATCAAAGAGGTAGATGCGGCTGTGGCGATTGCTGAGCAGGTATCCGACGACGTCCTGCCGGAAATGGTAGCGGTCAATCACAATCGGCTTGGGAATGTGCGGAGGCGCACCCGGCTTTGCGGCGGCTTCTTCCGCTTCCGCCTCGGGGTCAGGATCCATGACGACGAGCGCGAGGCGCTTGGAATCTGGAGACCATTCGTAGGCCTGCAAATGGCCCTTGAGCGCCGTGAGCTGCATCGCTTCCCCGCCCTCGCGATTCAGCAGCCAAACCTGATTTCCCTTGGCCGGGCCGGGACGCCCTGAAGTGAACGCTAGATATTTTCCGTCGGGAGACCACTCGGGACTGCCTTCCGATTCCTGGCTCTCGGTGACCTGAATATCGCGCGAACCGTCCGTGCTGACCATCCAGACATGGGAATTGTGCTTGTCCGTCTTGGCGTCAATGGTGCTCACCGTGTAAGCGACCCACTTGCCTTCGGGAGAACACTGCGGGTCGCGAACGTCGCGCATGCGCGCCAGATCGTCCAGATTGATGGGACGCCGCGTCTGAGCATAACTTGGCGCGCACAAAATCAGCGCAAACAAGCCTGCGGCGCAAAATGCGCCGAGGCGCAGCAGTGAGTGTTCCAACACAGCGGTCCGCATGGCGGAATTGTTGCGCGAGAAACCGAATGATGGCATAACGTTCAATTTAAGCCCCCTTGGGTCTGACGTGACGCGCAGGGATTCTGCGACGCTCCTACGGAATATTTCTATTGTTGCACTCCATCAGAACTGATACCGGAACGAAAACTGGAACGTTCGCGGGCCGTTCAATTGGCCGATAGACTCAAGCGTCTGGAATCCGCCGGGTCCCGAATTAGGCACCAGGAAGCACTGTTGATTGACCGATTTACCATCGCCACAAGTTGCCCCGTTCGGGTTGAATTGGGTCTGGACGATTCCCGAGCCATTCTGCACGTAAAAATTTGGATGATTGAACAGGTTGAACACCTGCGCCTGGATCTGGATGCTTTGCCGCTCGGTGATATGGAACGCGCGAGCCAATCCAAGATCGATTTCGTCGATCCACGGCCCATAAAAGCTGTCGAGACCGATTCCTGGGGTTGGTCCTACTCCGTTGATTCCCAGCGCTGTGTTGCCCGTCGATTCGTTGAAAGCGCTGTCGTTCAAATTGTCGCCCGAAGGAGCGGCGTTCAGCAGCGACGCATATGGACGGCCGGAGTTGAACTGCATCACCGTGCTGACGGTCCAATCCGAGAGAAGGTGGCGCTCCAGCATGTTCGAAATACCGGAAGCGTTTGGCGCGTAAACAGTGGCGATCGAAAGACGATGGCGCTGGTCGAGCAGCGACGGCCCGTGCGTATCCTTTAGATCGAACTGATTGAAGAAGTCGACACCTGTCTGTAAATTCTTGGAAAACGTATACGATGTCATCACTGACAATCCGTGCGCGACGCGCCTCTGAAGTTGAGCGTAAAACGAGTTGTAATTGTTTACGCCGGGACTGATCAGGGCATTGATCTGGCCAACTGCCGGAGTGATGAGGCCATCCGCCAGCAGGCCGCTGTCCAAGTTCGGCCCAGTCGTGGTCGTACCTGCGGTTCCGACGCATCCCTCTGGAGTACTCATCGTTGCCGCGACGAACCCGCCGGGGCACACCGTGTAAGTCGTGGTCCCGGCTGGCGGGAGGAGGTTCTTGTCGTAGGCCGTGGACGCTATCAAATGAACACCGTGAGTCCACATCGTTCCCACGGTAAGAGTCGTATTGGGAGCGAGTTGGCGCTGAATTTCGAGACTTGACTCCAGCACGTAAGGAGTCTGAAAGCCCGGATCAACAATCGAGATGTTTGAGGAGCCTCCAAACGACGCAGTGTTGGAAAAGAAACTTGGGAATGTCGGCGTTTGCTGATTCGGTGCGAGGGTACTGTCGAAGCCCACGAACGTACTTGCCTGCTGAGTCGCCAACCCGTTGGAAATCACTGAATTCTCGTAATTGAGGCCGTCGAGAATTTCACGGAACAGACCAAATCCGCCGCGAACAACAGTCTTGTCAAATGGCTCATAAGCAAATCCGATTCGAGGTGAAATTCGGTTGTATCGGTTTGGAAATTGGCCGGTCAATCGCGCCACCAGCGGATCACCCGTCGCCGTGTTTGCCGTTGGCTGAGGATAAATCTGAAAGTCCTCTCGCAAACCGAAATCCAGCGTAAGTTTTTTGGTCATCTGGAATTTGTCCTGCCCGTAAAATCCGTAGTAGGGAAATGTAAACGGGAACGCCGGATTCCCGCCGTTTTGCGTGAAAAAGGCGTAACGTCCCAGCGCAAAGTTAGTCGGGTTACCAAACGCATAGGTTCCGTTGAAATTTCCGGGAAAGAAATCGGTAACGTGCGTGCGGTCGAAGTCGAAGCCGAAATTCAAAGTGTGCCGGCCCGCGATGTAAGTGACTTGATCGCTCAACTGCCACTGAAATTCCTTGTTGTCGCCGCGGGAAAATGTCGGATTGCCCAATTCGAAAAACTGCGGCGAAAAGAATTCAATCTGCCCCAGCGTTGTGGGAGCAAGGCCCGACGGCGTTTCAATTTGTTCGTCGCGCAAGAAACTGACGTGCGCGTCGTTCAGCAGTGTTGAGCCAAACGTGTGCGTCCAATGCACGGTCGCATGGTGGTCGCGAACGAAATTGTTGGAAAGAGACTCATCGCCAAACGTAGCGACCGGGTTGAAGGTAATCTCGCCGCCAGGAGAATTGAAGCGGCTGTAGTTGTATACGAAGGTGAGATGATCCGCGTTCGTCGGCTGCCAATCGAGTTTCGGAAAAAACGACACATTATCCGCGCGGCGCGCCCGCTGTCCCAGATTTCGCGTGACGGCACCGATGGCGTTCGACACTTGTTGAAGATAAGCCGGATAGTTCGGATCGGTCGAAGCAGGAGGAGTGCCAAAACTTCCGGGAACTGGATAGTTCGCATTTGGTGCAGGCAAAACCGTTCCCGCCGGCAACGGATTGCCGTTTGAATCGTTAAAGGACGTCACGTTGATTCCCGTGAACCCCGCATTAATCACGGAGATCGGCTGCTTCCGACGTTGCTGCTCATAGTCGAAGTAAAACCAAGCCTTGTTGTGAATCACTGGGCCGCCCAGGTCCGCGCCGAACTGCTGCAACACATCGATAGGCCGCGACAACCCATTCGCTTTGTCAATCGCGTCGTTGGCGTTGCCAACGCCGGAGTTGCGGTTGTAGTAGAAAGCGTCGCCGTGGAATGCGTCCGTTCCGGATTTTGTTACCGTGTTGACGAATCCCGCGCCTGCCCCGCCATACGCGGCATTGTAGGGATTGTCGGAGACTTGGAATTCCTGAATGGATTGTTCGCCGAAAACGTAAGGGACGCGAGTGCGTCCCCGCGCGTCGCCGAAATAATTACTGGTCGCGTTCGCGCCGTCCACGGTGAAGGAATTCGCGCCGTTGCCGTTCGCGTATCCCGAATCGCCGCCCCCCTGCTGCCCTCCCATGCTCACCAGGCCGAACTGGCCGTCGGCGTTTGCATTGGGCGTCAGCAGCACGAAGTCGGTGTATCGCCGACCGCTGAGCGGGAGATTGCTGATTAGGTTTTCATTCACCACGGTGCTGGCCGTGGATTCAGTCGTGCGCAGCAGCGGCGCTTGCGCCGTCACGCTCACCGATTGCGTCACCTCGCCCACTTGCAATGCAATATTTTCGGCTACGTTCTGTCCGACTTGGACGAGAACATTGTTGACAACCGTGGTCTTGAAGCCTGTCTGGCTGACGCTGACTTGATACTCACCGACGCCGAGCGATGAGAAGTTATAAAAGCCGGATGAATTGCTGCGCGTTTTTGCCACGACTCCCGTGGAGGCATTGCTGGCAGTGATCGTCGCTCCGGGAACCGCCGCCCCGCTCGCATCGGTCACGACTCCGGATATGGAGCCGCCGGAAATTGCGTTTTGGGCGCGCGCGCTTTGATGCAAACCAAGCAGCAGAAACAAAGAAGCACCGAGAACAAATATTTTCTTCACAATGCACCTCGACGAGAACGACGCCCCACGTCCATCAGGATTGAGGCCATGCAGTTTGACCGCCGGAATATTATGCTTCACAAATATGGTTGTCAATTCGCCGCTGCGGCCCGGCTGAGAGCATTGTCGGCGAAAAGTTGCGCGAAGGGTTGGGGCAGGCGTCTTCTAGGGTGCGACAAAATAGTACGAAGGTTTTCGTTGACAGTACGAACGTCTTCGTAGTATACGTCTACGCATGACATCCACCAACGCAACGCCTCAAAAACCGACAGCTTCCGAACTGGAGATTCTCCGCGTGCTGTGGGAACGCGGGCCTTCGACCGTCCGGCAAGTCTATAAAGCGCTGAACGAGAAAAAAGAAACCGGGTACACCACGGTCCTAAAACTTTTGCAGATTATGACCGTCAAAGGAAGTGTGCGCCGCAATGAAGAGCAACGCGCACACGTGTACGAAGCTTGCGTGCCAGCGGAAGAAACCAAGCGGCAATTGGCCGGAGACGTGCTGCAACGCGTGTTCGCGGGCTCGGCGAAGGATCTGATGATGCACGCGCTGTCTGCCCGGAAAACGTCGCGAAAAGAACTGGAAGAAATGCGCCGGATGCTGGACGAATACGAAAGGAAAGTGCGATGAGCGAATTTGCGAATTGGTTTTCGCCAACCGTGATGCGGCCGCTGGGCTGGGCACTCGTGCATTTCCTGTGGCAAGGACTGGCGCTGGCGGCGTTGTTGTCCGTGGCGATGACGGTGTGCCGCAAGGCTTCGACGCGCTACGTGGCGGCGGTGGTGACACTGCTGCTGATGGTTGCTGACGGGGCTTTCCGAGGAGCAGCTCAAGGCCGTGATTGCGCACGAACTCGCGCACAGCCGCCGGCTGGATTGCTTCGCGAATTTGTTCCAAATTGCGGCGGAGACTTTGCTCTTCTACCATCCGGCAATTTGGTGGGTGAACAAGCGCATTCGCAGCGAGCGCGAGAATTGCTGCGACGACGTTGCGATTTTCGCTAATGCGGGATATGAAGGTGACGTCGTGCTGACGCTCCGCCAGAATCGGCATCGGACCACGAACTGGACGGTCTGCGAGCCGTGCCGCGCGGCGCAAAAGTAAACGGACATGCACAAAAATTCCTCCGGCGTGCATCTAACTTCCGGGGGGAACAGAAGGGTAATTCCGAATTTTTTTCGCCGGCCCGAAAATCAATCTCGATTTGCCCAGCGATACGACAACACATCAAGCGGGAGGAATCACCGTCATGCAGAGGATACGCAAATCCGCGCTGTCTTACTCGGCAGTTTTCCTGGTGCTGTGCGCAATCGGCGCGTTGGCGGCGCCGGCGCACGCCTATGACGATCCGTCCGCGCGAGTAGCGCGGCTGAACTTTATCCAGGGGGAAGTTACGTTTCAACCCGGCGGTGAAGATGATTGGGTGTGGGCAAGGCTGAACCGTCCGCTCACCGACGGAGACAGTCTTTGGACGCAACCCGGCGCCAGAGCCGAACTGCACGTTGGATCAACCGCGATTCGCCTCGATGAGCAATCGGCCCTCACCATCTCAAACATTGACGACAACACGATCCAGTTGCAACTCAGTTCCGGAACGATGAATTTGCGCGTGCGGAGTCTGTACGATAACGATGTGATTGAGGTGGATACTCCCAACATAGCCTTCACGGTGACGGCGCTCGGGAATTACCGAATAACGGTTGACCCCGACGGATACACCACCATCGTGACCGTCTGGGACGGTGAGGGTCAGGTCACCGGAGGCGACCAGGCGTTTCTGGTGGACGGTGGCTCGCAGGCGCAGGTCTCTGGTACAGATTCTCTCAGCTACGATATTTACGATCTTCCGTACCGCGATGAATTCGATCAGTGGTCGGCAATGCGGGATGAACGTGAGGACCGCGCAAGGTCTCTCCGGTACGTATCGCCTGAGATGACCGGATACGAGGACTTGGACAACGACGGCACCTGGATAACGGATAGCAATTATGGTCCTGTCTGGGTTCCCACAAATGTTTCGAGCGACTGGGCACCCTACCGGAACGGCCACTGGGTCTGGGTTTCACCTTGGGGTTGGACTTGGGTGGATAACGAGCAATTTGGCTTCGTGACGTCGCACTACGGCCGTTGGGCGCACTTGAACAATATAAGAGAAGGAGGCGGATGGGCATGGATCCCTCCCCGGAGAGAACGAGACAACCGCAACCGCTACATAACGCCCGTATATTCTCCTGCACTGGTAACGTTTGCGGACGACTCAAATTCCTCCAACGGTTTCGGTTTCGGCGGTGGTGTCGCGTGGTTCCCTCTTGCTCCGGGCGAAGTCTACGTACCGGCATATAAGACTTCAACCACTTACATCACACAGGTGAACATTACGAACACGGTGGTGCAGCAGACAGTGATCACCAATGTGGTGAACAATCCAACTCGCCCGGAAAATTATGCAAACGAAAGAGTGGCTGGCGCGGTGACAGCTGTGCCTAAGACTGTCTTCGTCAATGCACAACCTGTGGCGCAAGCAGCCGTCAGGGTCTCGCCAAGGGCCATTGCCGCCGCGTCGATCGTTCGGGCAGCGCCTGTGGCTCCCGTGAAAGCCAGCGTTACCGGGGGAACAGGGCCGAGGGGAAATCCCGCTGTTGCGAATGCGCGTGTGACAACCCCTGCGCGTCCTCCTACGCCACCTCCGGCAGTGTTCACGCGCCCTGTCGTCGCTAAAGTGGCCCCGCCACCGCCGCCGGTGCCTTTTGCTCAAAAGCAAAGGGCGCTCGCGCAGAATGCCGGCAAGCCGCTTGACCCGAGAGTGGAGCAGAGCCTTCGCGCCGCAGCGCCGCCACCAGCGCGAGTGGTGAAGGAAGCTCCGCCTGTAACCGTGGTGAAGGCCGCTGTGGCCAAGCCGAAACCTCAATCCATGGCTCCGGTGGCAAACGGCAAGCCTGGCTCGCCGCAGAACACCAGACCGCCGGTAAATACCAAATCGGTTCAGACTCCGGCACCTGCCGTTACGCCAGCGATACCCGCCCTCAACCAGCAGCAGTTGGCACAGCAGCAAGCCGAGAAGGCGCGGCAGCAGCAGCTCGCACAGCAGCAGGCTGACAAAGCACGTCTGCAACAGCAGCAGTCAGTTCAGCAGACAGCGGATAGGGCGCGGCAACAGCAACTTGCTCAACAGCAAGCAGACAAGGCACGCTTGCAACAACCACAGTTAGCGCAGCAGGAAGCTGAGAAGGCGCATCAGCAGCAACTTGCACAACAGCAAGCAGACAAGGCTCGCTTGCAACAACAACAGTTAGCGCAGCAGGAAGCCGAGAAGGCCCGTCAGCAGCAACTCGCACAGCAGGAAGCGGATAAGGCACGCCAGCAACAACTCGCGCAACAGCAAGCTGACGCAGCACGCCTGCAACAGCAGAAGTTGGCGCAGCAGGAAGCGGACAAAGCACGGCAGCAACAACTCGCACAGCAGCAAGCCGAGAAAGCACGACAGGAACAAGCCCAACAGCAGCAGGCGCGACGGGGAAATCCTCCGCCGAACAATGCCCGGAACAACGGGGGAGGCGCGACCGATAACCAGCCGGTTCGTGTTCCTGAGGGCGTGCAGGCGGGAAAATTGGTCTCGCAGCCGAGAGTCGCTCCGCCTGTGGATGCCAACGGGGCGCGCATTCGGGGCGTCGTCCGTCTGCAGGCACTGATCGGGACAGACGGCCGGGTCAGGAACGTCTCCGTGCTGAGCGGCCCTCAGGCACTGCAGGCGGCTGCCCTGGAAAATGCCCGCCAGCGTCAGTACCAGCCGACCGTCATGAATGGCAAGCCCGTGGAAGTCGAGACGCAAATATCGATAAATTTTCAGTAGCCGAAGCCGGTAGCCACGTACGGGAGGATAGCTATGGGCGCTACAATCAGTCGCGAAGATTTAGAGGGCAAAATCAAACGCCACGATAAATTCATATTGATGGAGACACTGGCACCAGAGGCTTACCAACACGCGCATCTGCCCGGTGCCGTCAATGTTCCGGTGAGCCAGATTCAGGACCTTGCGCCAAAAGTCGCGCCGGCGAAGGACGCGGAGATCGTAGTCTACTGCGCGAGCCCCACGTGACACGCCTCCGAACACGCCGCCAAGGCCTTGGCGGAAATGGGCTACACAAACGTTAAAGATTACGAGGAAGGCAAATCGGAGTGGATCAATGCAGGTCTGCCGGTTGAAAGAGGGAGCGCCCAATCGGCAGCTTCACGATAGCGCGAGAGCCTTGAACGGGAAATTAGCGGCGAACCTGCAAGCCAGGATTCCCTGTCTCGCGCGCCCCATGTCCCGCGAGCCATCTAGAGCGATTCGTGTGGCTGGTTGTCAGCAAAAGTTGAATCGGTGTTTTAGGAAATGCTCAGTAAGCAAGCGACCAGCCGATCAGCGTCAGCGTGAGAACGCTCACCAGCGCGCCCAGGCTGATTAGGCTCAGCGCTTTTCCGTGCCCCAGCAGCGAATCCCGCGTCTGGCGGTGCCCGCAGAGCAGCGTCAGCACGAAGCCCGCCGTGGCCCACGCCAGGGCGGCGGGCAGTCCGCTGTATCTGCCAATCATGCCGAGGAATTGGCTCGACACCTGTCCGGCCGGAACCCACGCGGGAATCAGCGGTGTCACCGCAGCTGCTGCCACCAGCGTCAACAGTTTTTTCGTGACCCAGCGCTTAATTTTGGGCCGAGTTCCCTTCAGCTTCGCGCGGCGCCAAACGAAATAATCCCACGCCAACAGGCCGCCAATGATGGGAATCCATCCGTAAATAGCGACTTTGGTGTCCAGCCAGAGCCACGCGCGGAAGAACCCTGCGGCCCGGTGCGCGTGCGCTAACCGCGGCAGCACCAGCCATCCGACCGCTGAATTGCATGCCACCGCCGCCAGCAGCGTGATCAGACTCGTCAGCTGGAACCACTGGCGCGTGGGCACGGCTCCGCAAGCTGCGCAAACGCGGTGCTTGGGCTCGAATTCCTCCCCACAGCGTTCGCAGAAAAAGCTCTCCGTTAAAGGCTGAGCGGCTGAGGCCATGCTAGTAGGTTAGTTCAGCGAGCGGTCTGAGGACTACTGTACGGCAGAGCAGATTCGGCGCAGGTACGCCAGACTGGCGCCACCAGGGACGCGAACACTGCGCAAAACAGCCATTCTTAGGAACGCTAGGAATTAATACGGCTTCTGTTGACTCATTCCTATGAGTCATATAGACTCAGGGTATGTCTAAGCGCCTACAAGTGATTCTTCGCGATCCGGAGTACCGCGAAATCCAGCGCGTCGCGCGCTCCCGCCGTATGTCCATTGCCGAGTGGGTGCGCCAAGCCTTGGCTCTGGCGCGCCGCCGCGAACCCACAAGCGACGGCGGCAAGAAACTTCAAACCATTCGCGCAGCCGTGCGAAACGAATATCCTTCCGGGGACATTGACACGATGCTCGCGGAAATCGAAAGCGGATACGGAAGCGGTCCTCGTCCGTGATCTTCATCGATTCGAACATTCCCATGTACTTGGTCGGCAAACCCCACCCACACAAGGCCGACGCGCAGCGGCTGCTTGAAAAACTGATCAGCGACCGCGAACGTTTGGTCACAGACGCCGAGGTGCTCCAGGAAATTCTGCACCGCTACGTAGGTATTCACCGGCGCGACGCCATTCAACCCGCATTCGACGCTTTGCTCGGAATTGCCGACCAGGTGCTGCCTGTGGATGCGGCCGCAGCCAGTCGCGCCAAGGACATTGTCCTGGGGCATAAACAACTGTCCGCGCGCGATGCTCTTCACCTTGCGATCATGGAACAGCACGGTATCGAACGCGTCCTAAGTTTTGATGCTGGTTTTGACGGATTCCCGGGAATTACTCGCCTATCGTAAGCGAAAGGGCCCAGTGTGCTGGTTTCTTCTTCCCCGCGCGAGGATTTGCTTCTCAATCAGACGAAAATTTAGCGGGCGAGGCTATAAGCCGGATTTTGTACAGCGGTCGCAGAAAAAGCTTTCCGTTAACGGCTGAGCGGCGGTTGAGATCATTGCTATTAGGTTAGTTCAGCGAGAGCCCTGCGGACTACTGTACGGAAGTGCAAATTTAGCGCAGGTACGACCGGCTATGGTTTTGCGCCGATGTAGATTCTCAGCGGGGCTTTCCCATCAACGCTTGAGTTGAACATCATCGGGGGGAATGGCATTTGGTCGAAGGGCCAAGGACCAGCCGCCAATCCAGCCGCCCGCAAGGCCGTAACCAGCGAGCTCGCAGCTCGAATTGTATTCGCGTCAGAGTCGGCCCGCGTACCAACCAGTATCCCACGAACTGCTCCACCACCTGCGGCCTGTCCTTGATGGACCGTCCATGACTTCGGCATAGAATGCAGCAACAAATCACTGATGATTTGTATTTCCGGGGTATCTCCCCAGATGACCACATCCACAGTGATCCCGGGAAACGTCTCCAATTGGGAAACAATTTCACGTTGCTGCTCTGGAGTCAGCGTCCTATCGGCAAGCCTGGCTTGTAGCCGGAGCCGCGCAAGTCTTTCTTCCTCAGCAATGCGGTTGGCATCTGCGGCGCGTTCGGTAGCCTTAGCAATATCGAGGCGGAAGGCTTCGGCTTTAGCCTTGGCCTCTCCGGCATGCTGTTCGGCCAATGCGGCCCTTTCCTTAGCATTGGCAAGATTCCCTTCCGCGTTTGCAGCCCGCTCAGCGGCCTCCTGAGCTTTTTGGGTGGCTGCGGCAATTTCGGATTGCCTCTCTTGATCTATGGACCCGAGAACGGTCTGAAGCTTACTGGTGTTCCACCATGCCCTCACTCCGAAAACCGATTCTCCCGCAACGCCGACCACCACCACAATTCCGAAAATCAACGCCCACATCTCAATGCTCGACAAGCTCCCCTCAAGCGCTGCCTTCTTGGCGAGTAGTGCGTCTAGTATCGGATTACTCATGATCGTCAGCTGCAAGAATCGTCGCGGGCGAGGCTGTAAGCCGGATTTTGTACGTCGCGTGGATCCCGAGCATCCCACCCTTCGCGGAAAACGCTCAGGATGGGGCACCCGAAAAACCATTCGCGGCGTGGCGATCATTCCTCTGGGCCTTCGATCACTCGAAAGCTCGATGCGGCCTACCCGAGGGTTGATCCCTTCAAAGCGGCGAACCGCTTGCAGGGGAAGATCCTTTAAACTGCTTTCGCGGTTCTCAGAATCTTCGACGAGCCGGGCCAGCTCTTCCCTCCTATTTGGCCTTGCTCCACGCGGGGTTTGCCGTGCCTCCGATGTCGCCACCGGAGCGGTGGGCTCTTACCCCACCTTTTCACCCTTACCTGTGCGGCGCCCAAACTGGCCCGCGAGAGGTTTTGCCTCTTGCCGGCCGCCGAGGCGCATTCCTCACCGGCGGTCTATTTTCTGTGGCACTTTCCGTAGCCGAAGCGTTTCTGCTTCAGTCCCCTGACGTTATCAGGCGCGTTGCCCTAACCGTTCCAAAACGGCGGAGTCCGGACTTTCCTCCAGCCCGTCCACTTCGCGATGATTTGCGACGAACGGACCAGCGATCACCCGACTCGCCCGCTGCGAACTATTATAAGCGGCAATTGCGACGCGAGAAAGCGGAAAGCAAACTGCTCCGCAATTTTTACGCTGAAACGGGCGCTCGTTCGGGCGCGTCCATACACAACAGGCGAAGTGGCTGGATGCGCTCGCATTGCTTTTTGCGCACGGTTGACGTTATAACGCGGCAGGCACAGCATCACATTCCCTGCCACGGATTTTCCCTGAGGAGGAACTTTTGATGCATCAGCAATCGAGATTGCCAAAAATGTATGGCGCGGCAGCAGTTTGCGTCGCCGCGATTTTCTGCGCCACGGCGCTCTTCGCGCTTGGACGCACGCCGGCGACACGCTCAGCAAGTACGGCCCCGGCAGCCCTGCCTGCCGGGCCTTCCGGATATCACCTGATTAAAACCATCCCCGTTCCGGGCGACACTTTTTGGGATTATCTGAAGTTTGATCCCACGTCGCGCCGCCTTTTCATTTCGCGCGGAGATCACGTCGCGGTCGTGGACGTCGACAGCGGAAAGGTCGTCGGCGACATTGGCGGCATGCAGGGCATTCACGGAATCGTGCTGGCGCCCGAATTCAATCGCGGATTCGTCACCGATGGTCGAGCAGCCAAGGTTTGGATATTTGATTTGAAAACTCTGCAAGTCACCGGATCCGCGCCTGCCGATCCCGACGCCGATGGCGAAGTTTACGATCCGGCGTCGAAGCGCGTCTTCACTATGAACGGCGATTCGAAATCCTCCACCGTGATCGACGCGTCCACCGGAAACGTAGTCGGCAAAATCGAACTCGGAGGCAGCCCCGAATTTCCGGTTGCGGATGGCAAGGGACACGTCTACGCGAACATCGAAAGCACCAGCGAGATCGTGGAGATCGATTCGAACACGATGAAAATCACCCATCGCTGGCCGCTCGCGCCCGCGCAGTCGCCCAGCGGGCTCGCGATAGACGCGGAGCACGGCATTCTTTTCTCCGGCTGCCACAACAAAATGATGGCGATTGTCGATGCGAACACGGGCAAGGTGATTGCGACGCCCGCGATTGGTCAGGGCGTTGACGCCACGCGATTTGATGCGGGAACAGGCTACGCGTTCAGCTCGAATGGCGACGGCACGCTCACCGTGATTCACGAAGATTCGCCGACGCAGTTCAGCGTCGTCGAAAACGTGACGACGGAGCGCGGCGCGCGCACGATGGCGCTCGACCCCACGACGCATCAGGTTTTCCTGGTGACGGCGCAGGTCACGCGCATTCAGAATCCGCCGCCGCACACGCGCCCATTCAAAATGGTCCCGGGCAGCTTCCACGTGCTCGTATTCGGAAAAAACTGATGTAGAATGCCGCCACGTGCACGGACGTCACCGACCTAGTCTGTGCAGTGGCGGATTTTCTTGCGAGCACATCTTTTCGTACCACTGCTGGTCTTTGGCGTGTGTAGCGCATCCGTTGCGCCAGGCCAATCCCCTCGGCCAACTGCCCCGGTCGCAACGAATGCGCCCGCATTCGAACAACGAAAGCCGTATCATCTGATCGGAACCATCCCTCTGCCGTTCCTGAAAAAAATGAGCGGTCGATTGGGCTTTGACCCAGAGAGTGACAACCTCTTTTTCTCTGACGGCAAAGACTTGGTGATTGTTGACTCGCGCAACGGTGTGAGAGTTGGGTTGATCCCCAAGATTCGGGCAATTTCCGACATCGCGTTCGCGCCAGATATTCACCGCGCGTTTATCGTGGACTCGGATGGCGGCGATCTGTTCGTCCTCGATTTGTCAACGCTTGCGCTCGTTGAAAAGACAAACGTCGGAACGGAATCCTCGTCCATCGTGTACGACCCAGCGGTAAAAAAAGTCTTTACGGCCGGCGGTGAAAGTTCCAGCTGTAAAGTGTTCGACGCGGTCGCGGGCAAGAAAGTGGCGACCGTCAAATTGCGAGGTTACCCGGTGCATGCTGCAGCTGATGCGCACGGGCATATCTACTTTGAGCTTACTTCCAACGCCTGGCGGCTCCCGCTCCTGTACACACCCTTGACATATATCGCACCTTTGAAGACCGACCTTGCGGAACTCAATACACGTACTATGGAAATGGGGGAACGTTGGAACGAACCATCTTGCCCGCACATACAACTGGTGGGAATCGACCGCTCGAGCCAAGATCTCGTGATAGGTTGCCAGAACTCGGTCGCGTTGGTGGATCCGCAGACACGAAAGATCGTGGCTTATAGCGCGATTACGGGTGCGATCTTAGCGTTTAGCGCGCAGTTCGGAGATGCGTTTGTCGCAGAAGTGGATCAACATGCTCAGAAGGCGACGTTTCTGATTGTGCATGAAGATTCGTCCGGCAATCTCGGTCCTGCGATAGCTGCTCCGCAGGTGTTAGCCCGGCCTTCCGCGTTCGATGGAATCACGCAACGATTCTTTGCTGTTCAAAGTGAAACCAAAACCATTGATACTGGTCTCTTCATGGAAACAGTAGGCGGAGAAAGGATTCCGCTTAGCCTGCCGCAGCCGATACCTGGGACTTTTCGAATTTTGGTCTACGGCAGAGATTAAACCGCGCTGTATCTCGACGAAAGCGTCCTGTTCACCGCTATTTTTTTCGCGAGGAGCTTTTCGAAGGCGGCTTCGTCGAGGATGGGGACTCCGAGGGATTTCGCTTTTTCGTGCTTTGAACCAGGATCCGCGCCTACGACAACGTAATCCGTTTTCTTGCTCACCGACGAAACGACTTTGCCGCCGTGCGACACCACCAGCGCCCCCGCTTCCTCGCGCGAGTGGCGTTCGAGCGTGCCAGTGAAGACGAACGACTTCCCCGCCAGACGCGAACTCTTCGGAGCCACGCGCTTTTCTTCCATGCGCACGCCCGCGTCGCGCAAACGGTCAATCAATTTGCGGTTGGCCTTCTCCGAGAAGAAGTCGACGATGCTCGTCGCAACCTTAGGGCCGATTTCATTGACTTCGGTGAGTTCTTCAAGCGTCGCGTTGGCGATTTTCTCGAGCGAGCCGAAATGTTCGGCAAGCAATTGCGCCGTGCGTTCGCCAACAAACCCGATGCCGAGCGCGTAAACCAGCCGCGACAACTCGTTCTTCTTGCTGGCGGCAATTTCGTCGAGTAGATTCTGCGCGGATTTTTCGGCCATGCGGTCAAGCGCCGCAACCTCGTCAAGTTTCAACTCATACAGGCTGGCGAAATCCTTGACGATTCCCTTCTCGATGAGCTGGTCGACTATTTTTTCGCCGAGGCCGTCGATATTCATCGCGTGACGCCCCGCGAAATGCAGCAGCGACTCCTTTCGCTTCGCGGGACACGCGGCATTCACGCAGCGATACGCTACTTCGCCTTCCACACGATGAATCCGAGTGCCGCAGACAGGACATTTCTCCGGCACGCGCACCGGCTTTTCTTCCTTGCCGTGTTTCACCACTTTAAGGACGTGCGGAATCACGTCGCCCGCGCGCTCGACGAGCACCGTGTCGCCTTCGTGAATGTTCAGGCGCTCGATTTCGTCCATGTTGTGCAGCGTCGAACGGCTAACTGTGACGCCGCCAATCGGCACAGGTTCGAAAAACGCCACTGGCGTCAGCGTTCCGGTGCGGCCGACGTTGAAGCCAATCTCGCGCACAAGAGTCGTAGCCTGCCGCGCGGCCCATTTGTACGCGATAGCCCAGCGCGGAGCCTTCGACGTATAGCCCAGCTCCGACTGCATGCTGACTTCGTTCACCTTGATCACCACGCCGTCGACTTCGTAAGGCAATTTCTCACGCTTCGCTTCCCATCTCGTGCAGTATTTCTCTACATCCTCGATGGTTTCGCAAATTTCGAAATCGGCGCTGGCCTTGAAACGCAGCTTCGTCAACGCCTCCAGCGATTGCGAATGGAGTTTCAGCGGCACGCGTCCATTCGCGAGCAAGTAATACGCGAAGAATTCGAGTTTGCGCGAGGCGGTGATTGACGGATCGAGCATCCGCACCGCTCCCGCCGCGGCGTTGCGCGGATTCGCGAACAGTTTCCCGCCGATTGCTTCCTGTTGCTGATTCAACGCTGCAAATGCTGCGCGGTTCATGATGACCTCGCCGCGCACTTCGATGTCGAGCGGCAACGACAATTTCTTCAGCATTTCACGGTCGAGGCGCAACGGAATCGAACGGATCGTCTTTACGTTGGGCGTAACGTCCTCGCCCGTTTGGCCGTCGCCGCGCGTGACGCCGCGCACCAGCACCGCGTTTTCGTAAATCAGCGCGATGCTCAAACCGTCGAATTTATGCTCGGCCACGTATGCGACGCGCTCGCGTCCCGCAAGTTCGCGCACACGGCGGTCAAAGTCGCGCAACTCCTCGAAAGTGTACGCGTTGTCGAGGCTCATCATCGGCCGCGTGTGCCGGTAAGTTTTAAAACCTTCACGCGGCGCGCCGCCCACGCGCAGAGTGGGCGAATCGGCGGTGACAATTTCCGGATGCTCGGCTTCGAGCGCCTTCAGCTTGTTCATCAAGCGGTCGAATTCGGCATCCGAAACGCTAGGGGCGTCGAGCACGTAATACTGGTATTCGTGCTTGCGAATCTGCTCTCGCAGCTTCTCGACTTCTTTGATCAGAGTGGCGCTTGCCGCCATCATTCCCTCGCCATCATTTGTCTCGGCATTGTCGCGCCGTCCGTGCCACGTGGCGCGTCAGCGCTCGGCGCAAGGTATTATACAATGCGCGATGTTTTGCAACCTCGCAGCCTTTGCGCATTGGCATGACCGATGAAATGTTAGACAAAATTCACAACGCAGTGATTATTTACAATCCGGCGAGCGGCCGCCGCCGACACAAGATGCATGACATCGAAGAGGCGGTGCGCGTTTTGAACGACGCGGGAATTACTGCGGAAGCCGTCGCCACTGCGCACGCGGGCTCGGCAACGGAGATAGCGCGCAAGGCCGTGCGCGATGGCTGCCAGTTGGTAATTGTTTGCGGCGGCGATGGGACGATCAACGAAGTCGTGAACGGTCTGGCCGGAAGTCGCGTCCCGATGGCCGTTCTGCCCGCGGGAACAGCGAATATTCTGGCGAAGGAGCTTGGCATCCCGTGGAATATTCCGACGGCGGCGCGTCTGATCGCGGGTGGCCGGCTAGTGCGCGTAGCGTTGGGCCAAATCACCTGGAGCGAAGATTCAACCGATGGTTTCGCATCAAAGACGCGGCATTTCATTTGCGTCAGCGGCGCAGGACCTGACGGCGCGATTGTGCATGGCGTCGACGCGGCAAAAAAACTGCGCATGGGAATATTGGCCTATTGGCAGGAAGGCTTGCGGCAGTTTTTCAGTTACCGCTTTCCGCGATTTCGCGTGCAATCGCGCGAACACGAAATGACAGCGTCGCTGATCGTTGTGGGACGAACAAAATATTACGGCGGCCCATTTCGCATCACGACCGGCGCGAGCCTCTTCGAGGATGCGTTCGAAATTGTGGCTTATGAAGGACGGAACCGGTTCGGCGTCTTGTTGTGTTTGCCGGCAATTTGGCTGGGCTGCTTGCGGCGCGTCCCGGGAATTCATGCGTGGAAGACGACGGAGTTGACGTGCGAGGCAATCGAGCGGGAGGAAATTGTTTCGCAGGTGGATGGCGAAGCAGCCGCCGCGCTGCCCCTGCGATTTCGCATTGTGCCGGACGCGCTGACACTGGTAGTACCCGACGGCACGACGCTTCCAAATAAATAAGGGGCCGCGGGAACGCAGGTACGGTGATTCGCGTCAGATGTAGCGAGCCGGTAAATTGAATCCCATCACTCAAGCATTAATGGCGGTGGCGCTTGATCGCGCGGGGTTGCGCCGAGTCAGCCGCATGGCTCTGCGGATCCTTGTCGTATCGGGTGTCGCAGCCGATTTGGATTTGCTGAGTTATTTCGGAGGCGCGAACGCCTATCTTCACAATCGCTATGCCGTACTGCACTCGATTCTCGGCGCGCCGATTCTGGCGATTCTGATTGCGCTGGCATTCTGGCTGACGTCGCGGCGGAATCACGCATCGCCGCTGCGTTTCTCACGCGCGCTTTTGTTGTGCGTGATTGGAATTGGCATGCACATATTGCTCGACGTGGCCACGGCAGACGGCGTGCAGTTGCTCTGGCCCTTTCGCGCGCGCTGGTTTTCGTGGGACTTGCTGAGCGGCGTCGATCCGTGGATTTTGGCGGTCCTCGCTGCGGGACTGCTGTTGCCGGCCTTATTTCACCTTGTGAGCGAGGAAATCACCTCCAAGAAAAAACTCGCGCGCCCATCGAAAGGCGCAATCGCCGTGCTGGTGATTGTCGGGCTCTACATTGGAGTGCGCGCCGAGATGCACGGCACGGCGGTGCAAATGCTTCTGGGGCAGGATTATCATGGCGCGATGCCGTTCGTCGCGGGAGCATTTCCCGATTCCGCGTCGCTCTTTTTGTGGCGCGGCGTGGTCGACACGAAAAACACAATCGAAGTGGTTAGCGCGCCCGTCGGCGGAGGCGACGTCTTCGATGCCAACTCGAGCCTGACGCATTACAAGCCCGGAAGCTCCCCGGCTATCGACGCGGCTCGCAACGCGCCGCTCGCGCAAGAGTTTGTTCGCTACGCGCGCTTCCCGCTCGCGGACCTGGAAAACACCGCCGATGGATATCGCGTAACGCTGCGCGATCTCCGGTTCCCCGAAGACGCCGACACGCCCGACAATCTGATCACCGTCATCGAGCTAAACGCTAACTTCACTCTGCGCGCGCAGGGAGTTCAGTTTGCCTCCGAGCAGAAAAGCCGCTCGCGCTGAAATGTCGGCGTTGCCTACTATTTCGATTGGCCGGCAGGAGCGGAACGCAACAGCCAGCGGCTCACAAAATAAATCACGGTGATCAACGCGATGGGGATCAGCAGCGTCGCCACTTTGTGCTGCAGCATCTCGCGCTCCACGTTTTCGCCATAGCGCATCGCGAACAACCCCTCGACCGTGAACCGCAGCCCGCGCCCGCAAAGAATTCCGAGGACGAAAGTCGAACGAGGCACTTCCGCAATTCCCTCCGCGATGACAAACAGCTTGAATTGCATCGGCGGCGGCAAAATCGCGGGCACAAATGCGCTGAGGAAGGCATTTTCGTTGACCCACCGGCGAATTCTCCCGCCGGGCTTCGGGCCGCGCTTGCGCCGCCAGGCCTCGCCTCCCTTTTTCGCCAGCAGGTAGAGCCAGATGCAGCCTGCAAGCGAACCAAACGTGGCCATCACCGCGTAATACGCCATTCGCCCCGGCCGCTGAATTACGAAGTCCATGAACAGCAAATCCGTGACGAAAGGAAAGGACAGCACGGACGAATCCAGGAACGCGATGACGAACAGGCCGCCGCCGCCGAGCATCGCGACGATGCGCGTCAGCCATCCGGGAATCTTAGCGATTTTCACAGTGCTCTATATCTTCTTCGCGCGCAAACAACCGGCGCATTGTAGCAGAGATGCTCGCGCGCACGTTCCCGGCTAGCCGTTGCGAGACGAAGGAGCGCGCGTTCATTCGGCCCGCAATGCGCGTTGACGCAAAAGAAAGAAAAACTGCGATATACTGCGTGTCTGGATTTCGCTGCTGAGGAGGCGAAAATGAAGAAATACGTCGCGATATTTTGTGCCCTGTTTGCAGGCCTCGCCATTCTGGCCGCTCCCGGATTCGCGCAACAGGACAAGAGCAAGCGGCCCAGTCCGCCGGCGAACGCGCAATGCAAATTCTCCGATGGAAATACAATCACGGTGGATTATTCGAGCCCGCGCATGAAGGGCCGCAAAATCTACGGCGGACTTGTGCCGTGGGGACAAGTGTGGCGGCTCGGCGCGAATGAGGCTACGACGTTTGTGCCGACTGTGGACGTAACGGTAGGGGACAAAGACGTTCCGGCGGGCGCCTACACGCTGGACGCGATTCCGACTGCGGATAAGTGGACGCTGATCGTCAACAAGACGACCAAAAACGCCAAGGGTGGCCCCGTCTGGGGCATTCCCTACCCCGGCGAGCAGTCCGATCTTGTCCGCACCGACGACGTGCAGGTCACGCAGCTCAGCGCGCCGGTCGAAGACTTCACAATTTCATTCGATAACGCGGGCGACACCTGCACCATGCATGCGGATTGGGAAACCACCCGCGCCTCTGTCACTATCAAAGAGAAAAAGTAGCCCAGAACGCACAATTCCCGCCCACGACTCCGTGGGCGGGATATGCGACACAGCCCAGCCCTCTTTTGCCTCCGCTCTAGCGTGGAGATGAATGGGCCTTCCGTTTTGCCCTGCTCAATCCTCCGATGTGAGCTTGTGGCTCAATGATGTCGCAGAGGTTCGCATCCCACCGCATCGTAGAAATCCCGTCGACACCTCCGTATTTTCCAGTGCTGCTCCTTGCCCATTGCTACAGCCGGTTGCAACTGGCGGTGAACGGAAAAGACGTGACAACGTTGCCGTTTGCGTCAAACAACGTCGCGGTTCCCTCGATTGAAAGCTGATTCAAGTCGGCGTTGAGAGACATCGGACCCACGTAGTGAAATGTGCCCAGGAAGTTGCCACTCGCGTCCCATGATTTCTGGTAAGCCTTCTGTGAGTAGGTCAACGGCCCTGTACTGGCCCAAGTTCCGACCGTAGGGCTCTCCTGCGACGGTGGAGCTGCATCGTCAATCTCGGACTGCGTCCCGCCCACGTGAATATTCTTGATGTCGTTAAAGGCCGGAGCGCCGCCCGCAGGAGGAATCGTGCAATTCCAGGCTCCGACGATCGGATCCGTGAAGACAGGCACCCTCTGCTGCTCCTCTTGCGCTTCTTGCGCGCTCACAATGTACGCCACCGGAAGCAGCGCAAACACTCCAACGCAGGTCACCGCAACCACCCATTTCTTAAATGGTCTCATCTTCTCGGTCATTCCATTTCTCCTTTTCTTTTCTTAAAGCACTGTGGTCGGGACTCGCCCACAGCGCGGCTGACGGTGACCGTAGCTTTTGTCGCGGCAGCGGTCAACCGACCTGTTCCTGACGCCCTAGGGGCTGCGTTGCAAGTGACTTACGCTGCCCTCTGGCGGTGGTCTAACCGCTGTGATAAACTCCGCCCAGTCCTTTCTTGCAATGTCAGCGCAATACACCAGCCCGAAACTTGTTCAGTTCGGGGCTTTCGAGCTCGACCTGCATCGTGGCGAACTGCGCAAGCAGGGCGTCAAGGTCAAGCTGCAGGAACAGCCGCTCAAGGTCCTGCAAATCTTGCTCGACAATCCTGGCGAGATCATCAGCCGAGAACAGTTGCGCTCTCACGTCTGGCCCGCCAATACCTTCGTCGAATTTGATCAAAGTCTGTATAGCGCCATGGCCCGATTGCGTGACGCCTTGGGTGACACTTCGGAGAGCCCACGGTTTGTCGAGACGGTAGCCCGTCGCGGATATCGGTTCATCGCACCCGTGACCGTGCCGATCGTCTCAGCTGTCTCGTCCAACGGCGATACGCCTGCCAAGTCTGTACCGGGCAGAGGAGGCCAGCAGATAATTCGTCTTCGGCGGATTCCAACCAGCTTGTTGGCTGGGTTGGTTGGTGGCGCCCTGCTGCTGGTCATCTTTCATACCTTCGACCTGCTTGGCGTTCGGACTTGGTTGTACAGCCGTAATCACCCCATCCGCTCCATCGCCGTATTGCCTCTGGAAAATCTCTCTGGTGATCCCGCGCAGGAATATTTCGCCGATGGCATGACCGACGAATTAATTACGGACTTGGCTCAAGTCGGCAACCTGCGCGTGATATCGCGCACCTCGGCCATGTCTTACAAG
>DASYYR010000055.1:0-12383 GCA_035933575.1 Candidatus Acidiferrales bacterium
AGTGCGTGAAAACCGCATGAAACGGGGCAAAATGAACTTCAACCGCTCAAAATCTCTAGTTTCCGTTGTGACAGAAAAGGGGAGCGGTTCAACCGCTCAAAATCTCTAGTTTCCGTTGTGACAGAAAAGGGGAGCGGTTCACCTTTCAGCCATCACAATTTGATATCGTCTTTTGTTTGGGGGTAATTCAGCATACCCCCAAGCCGGAACGGACGATCGCCGCTCTGTCCGAACATGTAAAACCTGGCGGCGCATTGGTCATCGATCACTACACTTATAGCCTTTCAGAGTTGACGAAGAGCGCCATGGTATTTCGTCAAATTTTGAAGAGATTTTCCCCACACAGCGGACTTCGTTGGACCGAATCGATTGTGAGAACCCTGTTGCCTCTGCATAAGCGCGCTCGGCGTTCGCGCTTAGCGCAAATGTTCTTGAGCCGCCTGTCACCGGTCTTATGTTATTACGGGGCTTACCCCGAGTTAAACGATGACATGCAATATCAATGGGCCTTGCTAGACACCCATGACTCATTGACCTGCTGGTATCGGCGCCTGCGCACGCATTCGCAAATTCAATCGACATTAGAGTCTTTGGGGCTCGAAGACATCGTTTGTGGATATAACGGAAATGGAGTGGAGGGCCGGGCCCGGCGTCCCGTAAAAGGAGAATCTCCATCGAAAGGGACGTAAGAGTGCATTGCGATGGTTGGATCGTTCCTGGTCATGTGCGGGATCTGCGGATTCTATAGTCCAACTCGCGGCATGAGCGCGACTTTTCTCGATGCAGCGACGAAGTCGCTCGCGCATCGCGGGCCGGACGGGTCGGCTGTTTGGACGCACCCAGACAGCATCGCCGGGCTCGGGCATACGCGGCTGGCGATCATCGATCTCGAAACCGGGCAACAGCCGATGCGTTCTCAGGACGGGCGATTCATCATCGTCTTTAATGGAGAGATATACAATTTCCTCGACCTACGCGCCGAATTGGAGAGTTTGGGGCACCGCTTTCGCACCCGCTCGGATACGGAAGTATTGCTGAACGCATATCGGCAATGGGGAGCGGATTGTTTGGTTCGGCTCAACGGAATGTTTGCATTTGCCATATTGGACACTGAAAAACGCAGGCTCTTCCTCGCGCGCGATCGAACCGGCATCAAGCCCCTCTATTATTACCACGGCCCGAAAGGCTTTATTTTCGGCTCGGAATTGAAATCATTGCTGGCATGGCCGGAAGTACCGCGAAGAATCGATGTCCAGGCACTGACAGATTTTCTGATGCTTGGATATCCTCTCGCGCCCGCAACGTGTTTTCGCGACTGCCGCGAACTTGAGCCAGGCTGCTATATGGAGGTGGCCGGCGACCATGCGTCAACGACCCGCTATTGGCGTTGGCACCGCAGCGAAGAGCATTCCAACGGCCATGATCCGCTGGCTGCATTGGAGCGGGAACTTCGGGCTGCGGTTGCGGAACACCTAGTTTCGGATGTGCCGGTAGGCGCCTTCCTGAGCGGAGGCATTGATTCTTCGCTCTTGGTTGCCATCTGTGCTTCAAATGGAGGCTCCCAGTTACACACGTTCAACGTCGCATTTGGGGAAGCAGATTACGACGAGTCGAACTATGCACGAGCCGTGGCTACGCATGCCGGGACGAAACATCACGAGATCGTTCTCGGGACAAGCAAAGGCGAACTAGAAACCGTCTCGCGGTTGCTCGATCAATTCGATCAGCCATTCGGAGACTCATCGGCGATTCCGACGTATCTGATTTGCCGCGAAATTCGGAAGTACGTAAAAGTAGTTATTGGCGGTGACGGCGGCGACGAGATGTTTGGCGGGTACCCGCGATTCATGCATGCCGATGTGATCCGGATGATGCGACGCATTCCCCGTTGGTCGTTCGGAGCGATTGAGATGGTGCTTGGCGCTGAGATCGGCCCCGGCACTGACGTTCGTCGGCGAGGCTTGCGCCTAGTTGGTGCAGCCAGGGACGACGGAGAGTCGACGCTGGTAACTCTCTGTTCCATTCTTCGCGCCAAGGATCTAGCGGCAATAATCCAGCCACATGTCTCCTTGCAAGTGGGCAGTTACACTCCGCGCTTTCAATTTAATAGCAGTCGCGGCTACCCGGGTGGATCTGAATTGATTGACGCCACGGTCAATTCGACACTGCCAGCCGACTACCTGCGTAAGATCGATGTGATGAGTTCATCACAAGGTCTTGAGGTAAGGGTTCCCTTCCTCTCGAATCGAATCCTGGAATTTGCGCAAATGCTGCCGAATCGCCTGAAGTACTCGCTCTGGACAAACAAACTTTTGCTGCGAAAACTTGCCAGAAAGTATCTGCCACCGCAGATTGCGAATAAGCGGAAACAAGGTTTCGGGATTCCCTTCGACACATGGATCGGGAAGGACGGGCGGCGGGAGATTTCCGCCTTGCTTCAACGCGCTTCTTCTCCGATTCGTGACATCATCCGACCGGAATACCTGCGATGTCTTGCGACTCAATTTGCGAGCCAGGAGTGGAACCGGGGACAAATGAGTCGATATTCTCTCTACCAGAGAACCTACGCGCTATGGGGCCTCGAACGATGGCTGAACCGATGGCGGCCAGCACTCTAATCCCGCGGACCACCGTGCCTCTAGATTTGCTCCGTTAGAGACAATGCGAGTTTTGGCAGTGATACCCGGAAACGGGGAAGGTTCGAGTTTCATCTTTGCCCGACGTCAAGTTGAATCGCTAGCGAAGTTGGGAATCGAAGTAAGTATCTTCCACTTAGGGTCACGGACACACCCGCGACTGGTTCTAAATGAATGGATTCGCCTGCGAAGGGCAATAAACGAGTTTTCACCCGAGGTGGTACACGCTCACTATGGGACCATGACGGGATTGCTCTGCAGTCTTGCGACGTTGCGTCCTGTTGCGATTACGTTTCGGGGCAGCGACTTGAATCTGGAGCCTGGAATCGGTTTTTTCCGAAACTATCTTGGACACCTGCTGTCCCAACTCTCAGCTCTGCGTGCCGGATTGATCTACTGCACAAGCGCTGGGCTGAAGGCGCGCTTGTGGTGGCGGAAACGAAAAGTTGTTGTGATTCCGACTGGTGTGAATCTGGATTTGTTCCGTCCGATACCTAAGGATTGCGCTCGGCGGGCTTTGGGATGGGATGCCAAGGAGAGGATCGTTCTCTTCAACGCGGGCCGGAATCCGGTCACAAAAGGCCTTGCCCTCGCTTGTCAGGCCGTCGAGGCCGCAAAAAAATCGCTCGGTTCCATTCGGTTTGTTCAGTTAAACGGGGAAGTGGAGCCCGAGAATATCCCGCTGTTCTTGAATGCCGCGGACTGTCTTGTGATAGCGAGCGTCTCAGAGGGTTCGCCGAATATTTTGAAGGAGGCGATGGCATGTAACCTTCCCGTCGCGAGTGTCGATGTGGGCGATGCCGCAGAGCGGTTGAAAGGTGTGTCTCCATCGTCCGTCACTCCGCGCAGTCGTGCAGCTCTTGCGCAGGCGATCGTCGATATTCTAGCCCAGCCTCGACGCTCGAACGGCCGCGAGATGATTTTGGAATGTTCCGAAGCGAACATCTCTCTGAGAATGCAGGAAGCCTACGCGGGCATGGCGCAGAAACAGGGGCGAATCCAAAGGGTCCATCCTTAGAACCCTTACACTCGGCCTGCAATCCAGCCAATCCGGTAACGGTCAGCCTTCGTGGTCCGTATTGGTGAGACCCAATGTCTGTCGAAAATTCTGACTGAAAATAATCCAACCGGGAGAAGAGAATGAATCCGAGCATTGCCGCACCCACTAGAAAGACCGCGAGTGATCTTGCGAAGTTGATGCCACCATTTCTGGACTTGAAGGCGCAGTTCTCGGAGATTCGGGACGAAATTCTTTCCGCAATCACCGAAGTTCTTGAGAGCCAACACTTCATCCTCGGGCCGGAAGTGGAAGCGCTCGAACGCGAAATATCCGCGCATACCGGCGCGCGATTCGCCATTGGCTGCGCTTCGGGCTCCGACGCATTGCTCCTTGCACTCCTTGGCCTCGAAGTTCAGTCCGGCGACGAAATAATCACCACTCCGTTTACGTTTGTCGCCACTGCGGGAGCCATCGCGCGAATCGGAGCCAAGCCCGTCTTCGTGGACATCGACCCAGCCACGTTCAATATTGATCCGGCGCAAATCGAAAATGCGATCACGCCGCGGACGCGCGCCATCCTTCCCGTGCATTTGTTTGGCATGGCGGCGGACATGGATGCGATTCTCGAAGTCGCGGCCAGGCGTGAACTCCCGGTGATCGAAGACGCGGCGCAGTCGATTGGCGCTCGTTACCGCGGCAAAGCGGCGGGGAACCTGGGCGCGATGGGCTGCTTCAGCTTTTTCCCGTCGAAGAATCTGGGCGGCGCCGGCGACGGAGGAATGATCACCACCAACGACCAGAAACTCGGCGAAAGGCTGAGGCTGCTGCGCGTCCACGGAAGTCGCAAGAAGTACGAGTATGAAATCGTGGGCATCAACAGTCGGCTCGACGCGCTGCAGGCCGCAATTCTTCGCGTGAAGCTCCGTCACCTCGAGGCATGGACGGAAGGCCGGCGCGGCAACGCGGATCAGTATCGCGCACTTTTCGCTGAGTTCGAGCTGACGAAACGCGTGACGCTGCCGCAAGTTCCCGCCGGGCGAACGCACGTTTACAACCAATTCGTGATTCGCGTGGCGGAGCGCGACGCGCTGCAAGCGTTCCTCAAGGAGCGTGGCATCCCGACGGAAGTTTATTATCCTTCGCCGCTGCATCTCGAACGCGCCTTTCAATATTTGGGATACAACGCAGGCGCTTTCCCGGCCGCGGAAGTCGCAAGCAAACAAGTGATAGCCCTTCCTATTTATCCGGAGCTTCGCGGAGAGCAACAGCGATCAATCGTTTCGGGGATTGCGGAGTTCTACGAGACGCGCTGATCCGCCAACTACACAATGCAGATGATAGCGAAGAGCATGGGAGGAAACTTGAAAACTGAGAGTCCGAAAGTCGCCGTCATTGGTTCCGGATATTGGGGCAAGAATCTGGTTCGCGTTTTCCACGCG
Source organism: Candidatus Acidiferrales bacterium (assembly GCA_035933575.1). Classification (GTDB taxonomy): domain Bacteria; phylum Acidobacteriota; class Terriglobia; order Acidiferrales; family UBA7541; genus DAHUXN01. The sequence continues at coordinate 5,076 of DASYYR010000055.1, forward strand.
CTTGGCGCCCTCGCGTGCGTGTGCGATGTCGAACAAGAAACTCTCGCGAAGGCCGGCCAGGAGTATGGGGTCCATACGACTCAAATCTTCGACGAGGTACTGCAGGACGAATCGATTTCCGCGGTGGTGATTGCCGCTCCCGCCGTGCAGCATTTCGATTTAGCGCGCCGTGCTTTATTGCGAGGGAAAGACGTTTTTGTCGAAAAGCCCCTGGCGTTGCGGGCGGTCGACGGCCGCGAATTGGTCGAGCTGGCAGCGGCGCGCCATCGCATCGTGCAAGTGGGCCATATCTTGGAATTTCACCCGGCAATCAGCGAACTCAAGCGCCTTATCAGCGCGGGCGAACTGGGCCGCATTCAATACATTTATTCTTCGCGATTGAATCTGGGCAAGCTGCGCACCGAGGAAAATATACTGTGGAGTTTTGCTCCGCACGATATTTCCGCGATCCTGTTTCTCCTGGGTGAGAGGCCGTCGCGCGTGTCCGCACAGGGTGGCAGCTTTTTGAGTCCGCCGCTGGTGGACACAACGCTCAGCACGCTCGATTTTCCGAGCGGCGCCAAGGCTCATATTTTTGTCAGCTGGTTGCATCCCTTCAAGGAGCAGAAGCTCGCAATCATTGGCAGCGAGAAAATGGCGGTTTTCGACGACGTGCGCACCGAAGGCAAACTCATGCTCTATTCGCATCGAATCAACTGGCTCGACCGCAAGCCGATTGCCCAAAAGGACGCCGGCCATGCGGTGACGATTTCCGCTGACGAACCATTGCGGCTCGAGTGCGAACACTTTCTCGAGTGCATGCGAACCAGGAAGCATCCTCGAACAGATGGCGAAAGCGCCCTTCGCGTGCTCGAAGTATTGGAAGGCTGTGAACGCTCGCTGCGGGACAAAGGCGCGCCCACCGAGATGGAAATTTCAACGAAACACTATTTCGCTCATCCGACGGCGGTGATCGACGAGCCTTGCGAAATTGGCGACGGCACGAAGATCTGGCACTTTTCGCACGTGATGGCCGAATCGAAGCTGGGCCGCGGCTGCAACCTGGGGCAAAACGTGGTTGTCAGTCCCGGCGTGCGAATCGGGAACAACGTTAAGATTCAAAACAATGTTTCGATCTACACGGGAGTGGAACTCGAAGACGACGTTTTCTGCGGGCCTTCGATGGTCTTTACCAACGTGATCAATCCGCGCAGCCACGTCGTCCGCCGAAACGAGTATCAGAAAACTTTCGTAAAACGCGGCGCTACTTTGGGAGCGAATTCGACCATTGTGTGCGGGACCACGATTGGACGCTATGCCTTCATCGCCGCGGGCGCTGTGGTCACACATGACATCCCAGACTACGCGCTGGTCATGGGCGTTCCGGGAAAGCAAGTCGGTTGGATGTGCGCCTGCGGCGTCCGCCTGGAGCAGAACGATTCGCCGTCGAAATGCTCCGCTTGCGGCAGCGAATATCACATCGAAGCTGGCATTTGCCGCGAAGCCGAGGTCGCCACGGCAGCATCTTGAACGAAGAAGCTCAGGTCCTGACCGACAGGTTCGAATTTTTCCGTTCCGCTAGAACGATTTCGTGTGACGCGCTATGAAAATCGTCACCATTCTTGGTGCTCGTCCACAATTCGTGAAGGCTAAGCCTGTTTCGAATGCCTTTGAACAGTTTAGCCAGGCTCATCATCAGAACGGTCATCGCATTCGGGAAGTCATGATTCACACGGGACAGCACTATGATCGTCAAATGTCCGATGTGTTTTTCAGTACGTTGTCACTGAAAGAGCCCGAATACAACTTGGGTGTTGGCTCGGGCGCGCAGGGATGGCAAACGGCGGAAATTTTGAAAGGGGCCGAGGAGGTCCTCGAACGGGAAAAACCGGATGCGATCATTGTCTACGGGGACACTAACTCGACCCTCGGCGGCGCTCTTGCGGGTGCCAAGCTGCAGATTCCAGTTGCACATGTCGAAGCCGGACTGCGTAGTTTTCGCCGGGGAATGCCCGAGGAAATCAACCGGGTGCTAACGGATCATCTGTCATCGCTGCTCTTTGCTCCCACGGCAACGGCAGTGAAAAATCTCAACGCTGAGGGGATCACGCGCAACGTTTATCTGGTCGGTGATGTCATGCAAGAGGTTGCATTTCAATTTCTGCAGGTCGCCCGACAAAAATCGACGATTCTGAAGCAGCTCAAGCTGTGCCCCCAAAGCTATTCTCTTGTGACGGTTCACAGAGCCGAAAACACCGACAACCCTCAGCATCTGCGCGGCATCGTGCAGGCATTGAAGGAGATTGGCAAGACAGAGACTCTGGTGTGGCCGCTTCATCCGAGAACATCAAAGAAGCTGAAGGAGTTTCACTTGGACTTTACAGACCGCGACGGCGTTACTCTCATTGAGCCTCTGTCTTATCTCGACATGCTGGCACTGGAAAGTTCTTCCAATGTTGTCCTGACGGATTCAGGAGGAGTCCAAAAGGAGGCCGTCTGGTTCGAAGTTCCGTGCATTACTTTGCGCGAAGAAACAGAGTGGATCGAAACCATAGAAAGCGGGCGAAATCATCTTGCGGGCACTCGAACGGAAACAATAGTTGAGCTCTTTCAGGCTGCCAAAGAAATGAAGCCGAATTCTATTTCCGCTTCCGCCGATGTGCCGAAAACCAGCGCAGCCAGCGCGATTGTAAATGCGATTGCCGAATGGCATCACGCCTCGGGAAAGCCCGCCTAAAGAGAAAATAATTGCGAATTCTCATACTCACACAATATTACGTTCCAGAAACCGGCGCTTCGCAGAATCGCCTCTTGGATCTTGTGTCGCGGTTGTCCGAATCATCACATTCGATAACGGTTTTAACGGCAGTGCCGAATTATCCCAAGGGGGAGATATTTGAGCGCTATAAGGGCCACATTCTGCTAGACGAAAAACAGGCGAACGTGAGAATTATCCGGACATGGCTCTACACAACCAATAGTAAAAACGTCCTTCCTCGCATTGCGAACTTTCTGTCCTTTGCTGTGATCGCGACACTGATCGGGATTTGGAAGACTGGGGGGCAAGACCTTGTCTTTGTGGAGTCGCCGCCTTTATTTTTAGGGCTTGCAGGGTGGCTCCTAAGCCGATTGAAAAGATGCGGCTTCGTTTTAAATGTATCTGATCTTTGGCCGGAATCCGCTGTCGCATTGGGCGTTCTTCGAAATGCGTTGTTGATACGTGTTGCGACCCAAATCGAGGAATTCCTCTACCGGCGAGCAGATTTCATAACCGGACAGACGGAAGGCATTGTCGCGAACATTCAGAAGCGGTTCCCGAACAAGGCCATTCAATTGGTGCCGAACGGCGTGAACACTGACTGTTTGCTGTCTCCTGCTGAAAAGGAGAGCGCTCGAATACGCGTCCGGGCGGAATTTGGGTTGACGGATCGCTTCGTGGTGGGTTACGCGGGACTGCACGGTCTGGCCCAGAATCTCGTGACTATTTTGGATGCGGCACATTTCCTGGCAGACCACAAAGACATTCTGTTTGTCCTCTTTGGTGATGGACCTGAGAAACAGCAGTTGGTTCAGGCGTCAAACCTGAAAGGCCTCGCGAATGTGACGTTCTATCCACCGCAGGCTGCTTCCCGAATGCCGGAATTGCTCTCAGCGTTTGATGTTGCGGTTATTCCTCTGCGCAAACATCGACTTTTTTGCGGAGCGATGCCATCAAAATTGTTTGAATGCATGGGCTCGGGAATTCCTGTTGTAGTCGCCATTGAGGGCGAAGCTAAATCACTTGTGGAGAGAGCACGGGGAGGAATCTGCGTGGAGCCAGAAAACGCCGTGGCCATGGCAACGGCCATTCTCGCTCTGAAGGGTGATCGGGCGCTAGGGCGAGTCATGGGTGAAAACGGACGCGAGTTTGTCGTCTGCCATTATGACCGAAGGAAAATCGTCGAGCAGTTTGAGCAGTCAGTATTGGCATCGATTGTTAGCATCTCACGCAGTGTCGCCGATTCGTCACCCGATGGAGTACCAGAGAGATGAGGTCTTTTCTTTTCAGGAATGAGTGAATTAGCTGCGAACGCATGACAGCCTTCTCGTACTGCATAGGTGCTGCCGAGAACCCATGACACTTGAAACCATGAATCATCGCATTCCGTTTCATCGCGCCGCTGTTGGCGAAGAAGAAATCGCCGCTCTGGCCGAAGTCATTCGCGACGGATGGCTCACCATGGGCGGGAGGACCGTCGAATTCGAAAATGAATTTGCGCAATACGTCGGAGCTTCGCATGCTGTCGCTGTTTCCTCCTGTACTGCGGCATTGCATCTCGCGCTCGAAGCGATTGGCCTGCAACCTGGAGACGAAGTGCTGGTCCCCACCACCACGTTCACAGCCACTGCCGAGGTTGTTGTTTATCTCGGCGGCCGTCCTGTCTTGGTTGATATTGATCCCGAAACGCTGAACATCGACACGCGCGATGCCGAACGGCGCATTACTTCGCGGACGCGCGCGATTATTCCAGTGCATCTTGCAGGGCAGCCTTGCGACATGGCGGAAATTCACCAGTTGGCCAAACGTAGGAATTTGCGAATCGTCGAGGACGCCGCACACGCGCTTCCCGCCTCGTATCACGGTCAGCCGGTGGGTTCCCTGAGCGAATTCACTGCGTTCAGTTTCTATGCGACAAAGACGTTGACCACGGGCGAGGGAGGAATGATCACCACGGAAAACGCCGCGGCTGCCGAGCGCATGCGCATGATGCGTCTCCACGGAATCGCCCGCGACGGATGGAAACGCTACAGCGCCGAAGGAACCTGGTACTACGAGGTGCAGCAGGCCGGCTATAAGTACAATTTCACGGATTTGCAGGCCGCGCTGGGCTTGGTTCAATTGAAGAAGTGCGACGCGATGCGCGAAACGCGCCGTCAGATCGCTGAACGATACACTGAAGCGTTTCAAATGATTGATTCACTTGAGCCGCCGCGCGTGCTCAAGGATCGCGAAAGTTCCTGGCACCTCTATATCTTGCGTCTTGCTCTCGACAAATTGTCGATCGATCGCGACCAATTTATTGCCGCCCTGAATCAGCAGGGAATTGGCACCAGCGTCCACTTCATACCTTTGCACCTCCAGCCATACTATCGGCGGGAGTTTGGATACCGGCTGGGAGATCTTCCCAATGCGGAATCGCAATACTTCCGATCCATTTCTCTGCCAATTTATCCGACTATGCGCGAAGAAGAAATAGAACAAGTGATCGCGGCGGTGACGAGCACCGCGCGAGAAGCAGAGTGTTCTTCCTCTGTGACGCAACATGCGATTACACCCCGAGTCTGAAAACTATCTCGAAGAATCGACTGAATGGCCGCTTTCTCGTGGCCGTACATCGGGCCGGGAAGCGTTTTATCAGCGCGCGGGGAAGAGGATCCTGGATGCGTCGTGCGCCATCGCAGGGCTTGTCCTGCTGGCTCCTTTCTTTCTGGTCGTGGCAGTCTTGTTGAAACTCACATCGTCGCGGTCAGTCCTGTTTCGTCAACGACGCGTAGGGCGAAATGGCAAGATTTTTCTTCTGGTGAAATTTCGCTCCATGTGCGGCGCCGGAGAGTCTGGCCCGCTCATCACAGTCGCTTCTGACCCGCGGATCACATTCGTTGGCGCGATTCTGCGCAAGTTCAAAATAGACGAATTGCCGCAGCTTTGGAACGTCCTGAAGGGCGAAATGAGTCTGGTCGGGCCGCGACCGGAAGTCGAGCGGTACGTAGCCGAGTACACACAGCAACAACGCCGGATCTTGGAAGTCCGTCCGGGTATCACGGATCCGGCGTCAATCGCCTATCGTCATGAAGAGAAATTGCTTTCAAGGCATTCAGATCCCGAAGGGTTTTACCGCACCATTGTCTTGCCCCGCAAATTATTTTTAAACCTTGAGTATATTGAAAACATTTCGTTCCGCCGCGATGTGTCGTTGATTCTGAAGACCTTTCGTTCCATCGTCTCCTAAAGAAAATTTTCGTTCTGCAAAAGAAAGCAATCGGCGAATTGCCGGTCGCTCTATCCAGAGAGGCAGTGCAATCAGACATCCTATGAAAAAATTCTTTTCGAACTTGCCCAAGCTGCTGTTTGAAAATCGGCCTTGGTTCATCGGGCTATTCCAGGCGCTGTTGGTCTTGAGCTCTCTTGTTCTCGCGTGGCTACTCAGGTTTGATTTCAGCCTGCCTTTTCGGCACCTGCTGCTGTGGACTGCGCCGATCCTTATCGGCGTCCGCTTGACTTGGTTGCGTCTTTTCAATCTCCACCGCGGATGGTGGCATTTCAGCGGCGTCAGCGAAGCGCTGAACATTTTGAAGGCGGTCACCCTCGGGACAGTATGCTTTTATCTCATCATGATCAGCGTTGGTTTTTTTGCATTCCCTCGCTCGGTATACCTTCTGGAAGCGGTGCTGACCGCGGGCCTTCTGTCGGGCGGGCGTCTGATGTCGCGGGTCCTGGCCGAATCGATGCGCCGCGATTCCAAGACCTCGAAAAAAGTCATCATCATTGGTGCTGGATTCGCCGCACAGATGGTTATCCGCGAGATCGCTCATTCCGGGAGCGGCTATTGCGTGCTGGGCTGTCTGGACGACGACGAATCGAAACTCGGCATCGCGATTCACGGCGTGACCGTGCTCGGGAGGACGGAGGAACTTCCGGCGATTTTGGCTCATTATCCCGCGGACGAAATCGTTATCGCCGTGCCGTCCGCCACGGGAGAGCAGATGCAACGATTCATTGAAATCTGCCAGCGCGCCGAAATTCCCTTTCGAACCGTTCCTGCCTTGGGCGAAATCATCAATGGACGCGTTAGCATTCGCCAGCTTCGCGACGTTCGTCTCGAGGATCTTCTCGGCCGCGAGCCGGTGGAAATGGATTTGGAGCCAGTTCGCCGCGAGATCGAAGGCAAGGTAGTTCTCGTTACCGGTGCGGCAGGATCGATCGGTTCTGAGCTTTGCCGCCAGATCATGCGATACGATCCGCGCCAGCTTGTGTGCGTCGATCAGAACGAAACGGGACTTTTTTATTTGCAACAGGCGTTTGCCGGGGGCCGCGAGCGCGGCTCTGCCATCTTTTGCGTTGCTGATATCAGTGACGAGATGCGCATGCGGCGCTTATTTCAGCAGCACGGACCGAGCATCGCGTTTCACGCAGCGGCCTATAAACACGTTCCCATGATGGAGGAGAATGTTCAGGAGGCGGTAAAGAACAATATTTTTGGCCTTATGAATCTGCTCGAAACCGCGGAAGCCTGCGGATGCGAGAGTTTCATCCTGATTTCATCCGATAAAGCGGTGAATCCAACCAGC
>DASYYR010000067.1:0-16518 GCA_035933575.1 Candidatus Acidiferrales bacterium
CAAGTTGACGCACTGGTGGAGTCGGAAGAGCGCATACAGAAGTTTCTGCCCGCGGGAGGCAGCTTCGGCTGCAGCCCTTTCGAAATACGGCTGCGCAGCCGTGCCTCCGGAATAAGAGATAAGCTGGCCTTCCCAGAAATCGATGCGTGGATCTTCGGACGCTGGAGGAGGAAGGTTGCGGAGCTGCCCGATTACGGCGAGCCCCTCGTCGCGATGAATGGGATTGTTCAGCGCCATAATGAGCTGTTCGGCATAATCGACGCTATCGGGATAAAGCGAATAGAGAGCGCGGTAGGCACTGATCGCCTGGTCCGGGTCCCGGAAGCTTAAATAATACGAACCTTCAATCTGCAATTTGTCGACTTCGGGAAGACCGGAGGAAAGTTGATACGCGGTCTTAATTTCATCTTTGGCATTTTTGTCGTAACCCAAGCCAGCCCAGGCGCGGTAAAGCATGAGGTGAACAAGCGGAAAACGGGGCGCGAGCTTTTCCGCCTGAAGAAAAAGATCTTTTGCTGCCGCGACATCGGCGTTGCGCAATTTGGCGAGGCCGAGCGAGTAAAAACGATTCGCGTCCGGATCGGAAGGAAGAGATGAAACCACGCTGACTTCTTCCGATTCGCTGATCATCGGCAGGCCCAATCGTTCGCGAAGGGCTACGCCAACTTTGGCGACCAGTCCGAAAAATTGCTTTTCGCTGCCGGTCTCCGCTCCTTGATACAAGATTTCGCCGGTCTGAGCATCCTGCAATCGAAAATCAACGCGAACCACGCCATTCTGCGGATCGCCGAGAGCAGCGAAGGAACCGAGAACGAGTAGGTCGCTATTGAGGGCTTTTCCAATGCGCGAAGTAGTTTGCTGGCTGAGGGAATCCGTCTCAGACCAAGGCGAACTTATACGAAATTGCGCAACATTCTCGCCTGAAACGACGCGCAGCTTGCCGCCGGCGCCGAGTTCTGTCCGCAACATTTCCGCGAGCGCGGTGGATAACCACGCATCGCCGCTTCGGGCGGTGGCATTTTGAAAACCGAGCACCGCGATGGAGCGTCCAATTGCCCCGATGTCAACGTTAGCCTCCACGGATGGAGTCGAAGGAACCGCAGCGCGTCTGCGAAAAACAAAAATTATTACCGCTGCGAGAACGACCGCAAGGGCAGTGATGCCTGCGAGCCAGCGACGGCTTGAATAGGACGGGAGAGAGTGCCGGCTAGCCGGAGGCTCTTCGACTGCAACGGGCTGAACAATCGCGACGGGAATTATTGGTTCAGCGCTCAGCAGCGAATCTTCTGCCGTCACCGGCGCGATGAAGCGGTAGCCTCGCTTGGTGACGGTTTCGATGAATCGCGGATTATCCGCGTCATCGTCAAGAGCGGCTCGAAGGCGCTTGAGAGCAGCGTTTAGGCTGCCGTCGAAATCAACGTAGGTCCCGGTGGGCCACAAATCTTTGCGCAGTTCTTCGCGCGTCACAATTTGACCGGCCCGGTCAAGAAGCATCCCGAGAATGCGGAAGGACTGCTCCTGCAGGCGAATGCGCACGCCTTTACGCGTAAGGCGGGCATTCTCCAAGTCCACTTCAAAGAGCCCAAATCGTAACAGCCGTGAGGTTGTAGGAAGGCTCATGCGGCCTCGCACAAGGCTGTGGATCTTTGGCGCGGAGTATAACACGACTTAATTACAAGGCGAGGGATTAGGTCAGGGAACTCAGCAATCGTTGATTTTTCAAGGAATTAGCAGGTCACAAAATCGTCGCAGCTTCGTCCTTTGACGCCGCGGCAATCTTCCGCTATTTCATGTTTCCACGCGCACGAATTGTGAAAGTCATTTTGGGAGGGTCGACCCATGAAACAGCCAATCGGGAACAATATGGCAAAGTTTCTCCAACAGGCCACGTTGCTGATGGCCTGCTGTATTTTCGCGGCTAGCGCGGCTTACGGGCAAGGTGGCGGTCCGGGCGGAAACAGCGGGCAGTGCTTGGTGACGCAAATTCGGCTCAGGATCGTTACGGGCGGCGACGACTTGCGTGGCGGCAAAGACAACTTGAACATTCAAATTCTTTTTGCCGGCGGCAGGGCTCCCCAAGTTGCGCTGAACGTTAATAAAAGCCAGAACTGGCCGAACAATAGCACCAATACCGTGGCCATTCCACTCAATCAACCGGTGCCTCCGAACCAGATTATAGGGTTCAGGTTGATTCACATTGCCGATGGCGGTTTTAACTTCAACAGCCTTCCGAGCGTGCTTACTCCCGCAGCGCCGTGGGAGATACCTCAAGCGTTCCTAAGCCCAGATAATTGGGACATGTCGCTACTGCAGGTCGCTGCCATTGGAAATGGCGTGGGCGCGCGCATTGCAGGACACGGGTTCAATCGCTTTACAGGCAGTAATCCAGTACTTACCGTCGCAACACACGTGCCAGTCAATGCGTGCGGCTCGGGCAGGCCGACGGGTAACAGTGGCGGCGGTTCCGGCGGCACGGGTTCTGGCGTCCTGAATTCGGGAATTAACCCTGGCGGTTCTGGCCTGCATTCGGTTACAGGTGGCAGCAGTGGCTCTGGAGGTCCCGGGTCAACCGGCGCAGAAACGAATCGTACGCTTCAGCCCCTTATACCGCGCGGCAGGTCGAATTCTGCCTCTGGCTCAGTTTCTGGCGGCGGATCTGGAGCGGCGGCGCAGTACGGACGCAACGTGACGGGAGTGGTCCCTGGTCCGCCGACGCAAGGCGGCACGCAACCGTGGCAGAAGAACAGGATAGTTATTCAGGCACTGACGCGCGCCATTCCAATTGGGCCAAAGCCAAGCGCTCCGAGCGAACTTGGCAGCGGCTCGAACAGCGCGATCATCGCGAAACTGCGACAGCAAAGCGCAGCGGCACGACCCTTGCTAGCGCCCGCATTCACAGGAGGAGTGCGACCAGCCGGAACGCCAACGGGAGGGCCGGCAGGTGCGACATTACTCGCGGGCGGCGCAAACCAAAATCCCACTTTGCTTAACGGAACCGGCGGGGCAAGTCAAGGCGGCACGCTGCTCAACGGCGGCAGCGCGAGAGCAGATGATTTGAGTCCGCAGCCATACCCGCCGAAGGGATCCCCAGCCCAGGTGGGGCCGAGCCAAACGATGTCGGCGCAAGGAAGCACGCCAATTGGGACAGCTGCGGGATCACAGGCGACTACGTTGACGCCCAATGGTCCGCAGCGCCAGCAGCCGACGGGAGGGCAGCACCCGGCACCGTCGCTTATGACGCGAGCGGCGACCGCAAAACAGGCACAGACACAAGTCTGCATCAACGGAATCGGGACCGTTGATGGTCAAAAATCCCGCGTGTACTTCAGCCCAATCAGCGGGCCGGAAGGCACATTTGTAATCCAAGGCTGCGGCTTTGGAACCACACCCGGCCAAGTGTATTTGAGTGGCGTGCACTACCCAAATACTCGAAACAGATTCGCGCGACTGGGCACTCCGATGTTTCCTGACCGAGTGACATTTCAGATCCCGCCAAATGGTTGGAGCGACCGGCAAATCGTAGCGCAGATTGATCCAAACGCCGGCGGCCTCTACGACACGAATAACGTCACGCTGGTGGTGAAGACGGCGAGCGGGCAACTCTATCAGGCGACCGGCTTCAATTTCGCGGCAGCGTACGACTTTCAAACGCTAACTTCCGTTCCGCAATTGCCCAGCGCGGTCACTCTTCAGCTCGCTGCGGTCAACGATTCAACCGGCAGTTCTGTTCTCCCGTTGTATGAGACGCCCTGGATATACAGTTCACCACAGCACACTCTCGGGGTCGATCGGAACAGAATTAGCTTCACGTTTCCCGGCTCGTACACGTTTCCCGGCGGCACAGACACCTATCAGTTCCACTTTGCGCCAGGATTTCGTCTAGCTAACAATGGCGTGCAGCTGTACCACTCCGATCTTACGCTCGCTGCGTGTCAGACCGGCGGCAACGGCCAATACCAATACGCGTACTCGACAAACGGCAATTGGGGCATTAATTACACCTCCCCATCCTCTTTTCAGATCTCGTGGCAAGAGCAAGGCTGCTGGCCGAATGGCAAGGCCGGAGACCCTCTCGATTATGCGAGCGTCTCCGCTTACAGCTTGTGGATAACCGTGTGGGGTCCGCGCGGCGTGAGCCCGTGGTGAACGGGGGGGCGATCCGGAGAGCGCGCAAGAGTAGATCGAGGACTGGAGCAAGAGGAGATTTGATCATGAAGAAAACAAGAAGCGTGCTGCTCTTTGGAGTGCTGGCTCTGAGTAGCACGGCATTTTGCCGGGTTTCGTTGGCGCAGCAGGCGCAGAAGCCGCTGACGACAGCGCCGCGGCCTGTCCCCAATGTGATCGCTCCCGGGCCGCAGCCGCATCGGCAGCAGGGGCAGCGCCAGCCCGGTCAGGGCGTCGTCGAGGGCTACATGTACTGGGACGCCAGCGCCCTCAAGCACTCGCCGCCAAATAGTTGCGCCGACCTGTCGGTGACAGTGAGTAGAGCGGGAATCCCTCTCGTCACGATGACCGGCAGTTTCGCTTACATGGGGAATGTGGGAAACGATGCCGTTTGCAGGTATGCCGTGAAGGGTCTGCCGATTGACGAGAATCTGCAAGTGCAGGCCAACGTCACAACCTCCGCTGCGTTTTCTCCTGCGGCGTTGCCGAGCGGCGGTAGCAAGAGCATCACGATCACGACAGGCACTCCGGCGTGCGCCCCGGGCGGTCCGGTGAATCCCTCGTCGTCGGACCTGTCGTCGGGTTGGAGTTCGTGCGCAGACATCGCATCCAATGTGAACTTTATGCTTGTGCCGGCGCGCCTGTTGGCTCCGCTGGGCGCCCGCATGCGCTCCGTAGGCCCCGGGGGCACGGTTGAGCTAAGTCCGCAGCCCTATCCGCCCAAGAACGCAGCGCTCTTGGTTCCCGACTCGCAGAAAATGCTGCTCGGCGATGGCAGCGTCCGGCCAGCTCCTGTGGGCACGGTCGGGCCAAGCCGGACCATGAACGCGCAGGGGAATACCGGCTCTAAAGCAGGACCTACAACCATTCCGTTGAAAGGAAATGGACGAACCGAGTATGAGCCGATGACGACGGAACGAGGCGTGACACAGGACAAGAACTTTGCGAACTGGGCAAACTCTGCCCAAGCGCCCGGCAAGGGCTCGCCGTCAACCTCTGAGCCAAAGTCGGCGATAAACGTCGGCGGCACAGGCGTTTCGACCGTGTCTGCGCCGCGCACGGTAGGTTCTCTTGCGGCGATGGGGCAGGTCCCATCGCAAGTCAATCTGCAAGTAGCGTCCGCCTGCGCGAAGGACCCTTCATTCCGAATTCTCTTCGTATCGGGAACTTCCGATGGCAAGACGCTCACGGTTGGACCGCAGTACACGATCTGGGGCTGCTCATTCGGCAGTATGCCCGCAGTCAAACGGCCAGTGCCACCCGTGACCTCGCCGACGCAAAACCAAACGGCGTCTTACCCTTCCAATTACAACGTCGCCGTGTGGACCTCGCAGCCGTTTTTCATCGTTGACGCTAACACTCTGTCATGGAGTGACAACTCCGTTGTTGTGACATTCTCCCCGCGCCCGGCAAATCATTCCGGCCCGTCAACTGCCGGGCTGGTTCTCCCTGCACAGGTTTTGGTTACGCGAGGAGACGGTCAGACAAGGATCTACGGAAGTGAAGGCGGCGTCTACTTCGGCCCAGTCAACTAGACGGGACGAATGGAAGAACCTTCCAAAAAGGAGCGAAAAATGTCGACGAAACAAGCTTGGCGAATCGGAATTCTGGCGATGGCGTTAGCCGTTGCTCCGGCGCTTCATGCGCAGCAGGGGCAGAAGGTGCTGAAGAACGACGATGTGGTCAAAATGGTGAAGGCTGGACTGTCGGAATCCATCGTGGTGGCGACGATCCAGGCGAATCCGGGGAATTACGACACGTCGACGGATGGAGTGATCAAGCTGAAAAAAAACGGCGTCACGGACAACGAAATAAAAGCCATTCTCGTGGCGCAACAGGGAGGGAACGGTGCGGGCGCAGCGGCTCCGGCGAATGCTGATGCCGGAGGCGCGAGTCCGGCGCCCGCTGCTGCGCCGGGACCCAGATGGCAGATGCCCTCGGTGACGGTTCTGGAGAGTGGTGGCGCGGAAGCGCTGCCGTTGGAGAAAACGCAACTGGCGGAAACCAAGACAAAGCCAACATCCATGGCCAGCTTGGCTGGCGATTCCGCAGTGACGCAAGGAATTCAAGCCGGTGTCAATGATGCGACTTGGGGCGCAGCATCGCACATGAACTCGGCCGTCGGTGGCTCAGCCGTGGAACAGGCGGGAGGCATTTTTGGAGGAATGATGGCGCGGCGCCAGCCGACCGTCACGTATGTGTGGGGTGTGCCGGGTCCCGCGTCGGCGAACGTGCTGCAAACGACCATGCCGAAGTTTTCTGTGAGCTTCGCAAATGCCCCCGGCGTGAATGCGAATGAATTCGCGCCGGAAATCGTGAAGCTCACTCCCGCGCAGAATACTTGCCGTTTAGTCGGCGCAACAACAGGCAAACAAGATGTCCGTTCACACGATGCTGCGGACTGGGCGGTTTATTCGTCATTTGTGGAGGACCGCGTCGCCGTAACCCTGCAAAAAAACAAGGCGGGCGAATACCAAATGTCGCCGCAGGCGGCGCTGCTTCCAGGCGAGTATGCGGTTGTGTTGCGGCCGGTTTCGAAGACCGAGAAATTCTCGGGCGGCGACGTGGCGCGCGGTCAGGGTCCCGGGCTCATGTTCGACACGCTGTGGTCGTTCCGGGTTTCCGATGACGCGCAGTAGTGCATGAAGGCAGGTGAGCACGCCATGAAAGCACGAGAGAGCAGCGTCGAGCGGCGCAAATGATGAAACGAAACTATCGAGTGAAGAGCGCTGCGGTGATTGCGTTTGCCGGTTTGTTCGGCGGCAGCGCGCCAGCCGCGAATGTTGATCTGAAGCCCGGCAAGTATGCGCTGACGATTACATATGAAGTGCAAAACCAGAGGCAGAACGAATCGCGAAGCGGCACACGTTGTATTACGCCGCATGATTTGGACAATCCGGAGAAAATTTTCAGTGACCAGGTGACTGTGAGGCCGAAACAAGAAGAATCCTGCTCCGTGAAACAATTCAGGAATATTGGCGGGAAGATTTCGTACGACGCGGAGTGTTCGAACCGCACGGTGCATGTGGAAGGAAACGTTAGCGCCACGGGATTTTCGATGGTGAGAACGGTGAAGCCCAAGGCGAGCCAGGGAGTTTCTCTGAAGTTCACGGTCAGAGGAACACGAACGGGCGATTGCGTGACGGCGGTCAACACCGGCGAACGTTAGTGAGCAGCAAGGGCGCCAAGGAGTTTGCGCAGTGAAGGAGCGCCGATGAGACGACGCGAATTTCGTTTTGTGCGGCACTTAATGTGGATTGCGATGGGAGCAACGCTGACGGTGGCGTCAGGATGCAATTTCGGATCGCAGAGCAAGGCCGAGGAAGGTTCCACACCTGTTGTTCCCATGACACAGTCGAACAGATTCAACCCGACCGGCGCGAGCGTCTGTCTACAGCAAATGATCAAGAATCCGCCGGAGCCGTTCCATCTGTCATTCGCCGAGAAATCTTCGGCGCAGGACGCCTCGAGCGTTGAAGCGGACGTCACGCCGGCCACCATCGACTATACGAAACATGACACGAGCGCCGGACAAACGTCCACCGATACCAAACATCTGGCGCGGGCGCAGGTCACGGAAATGGAAATTGATTTTGACCTAATGAAGCCTGTGCCGTGGCACGGAGAACTGGTGGCGGCGCAGGACGCCGCGAAATCCGCCGGCGCGGGAAGCGTCAACGGCTACAACGCGATTAAATACTCGATTGATACCGCAAACGAGCCGGCGGCGCAGAAGGCCACATTCCTTTCGCTGATGGCGGTGAAGGACTACAAGATCGTCGGCTCCGCCTGGGTGACGAGCGACACGGGATGCTTGGTGAAATACGCAATTGATTTTGAGCAGGATCAGAAAAACGGCAGCGTCAAGAAGACACATTTCGAGGGCGACGTCACGAAACGCTAGTTGCTCTGCGCCGAGGCGAAAGCGCGATTAGACGCGAGTTCAAGTAAGCGGCCCGAATTGAGAAACGATTAACGACGAAACGAGAGGAGTTTGACATGGCAAATTGTACGAAGTGTGGTGCAGCGATAGCGGAGGACAGCGCGTTCTGCGGAGCTTGCGGGCAGCCAAGGGCGCAAGCAAGCGCGCCAGCAAGCGGTTCGGCTGCGGCCGCTCCGGCGATGGCCGTCGGCACCAGCACCGTTTCCAGCGGAACAGCGACCGGCACAGCCAGCGCGCCCGGGCTGACCATGAATATGGCGGCGGCGCTTTCGTATGCACTGGGAGCGATTACGGGAATTTTGTTCCTGGTACTTGAGCCGTACAAAAACAACCGCTCTGTTCGGTTTCACGCGATCCAATCGATTATTCTCAACGTGGCAGTCGTGGCGCTCGCGATTGTGTGGAACATCATTGTGGGAATTTTGGTGAGCATCGGGGGATTCTGGGTGCTTACCGTGGCCTTGCCACTGGACTGGCTATTTGGTCTGGGAATTTTTGCGCTGTGGCTGTTCTTGATGTTTCAAGCGTATAGCGAGCGCGAATTTCGCATTCCATGGATTGGGGACATTGCAGCGAAGCAGGTGCACTAAGTTTTGTAAACGCCACGGTGAGCTTTGGCTCACAAGAGATTCTTGAGCGCGGAAGAGAGAGCTCCGCGATGCGAAAAAAAACGGAGGGGTGGGATATGCGGCGCGATAAAGGCGGTCGTCGGTCGTCGGGGATATTCGGCTGCGTGATTGCGGCAGCCGTGGCATTGCTGGTGGCGCAAGGCGCCCCTTCCGCGCTCGCGCGAGGAGGCGCGATCGGAAACAATCCCTCTCCGAATGTCACGTTGACTTGGACTAACGCTCCGGTGGTGGGCGGAGATGTTGCATACGCGCAAGTCCTCTTGGCCCAACCGGCGCCGAGCGGAGGCGGCAAGTTAAGCATCGCAGCCGCCCCAGCCGATAAGCCGCTCGTTACACTAGCGCCGACAAGCTTAACCGTACCCGCAGGCGCTACCGGCACTCCGCAGAAAATCATGGCGATCACCAAGCCAGTGGCGAAGACCATGGTGCTAACGATCGAAGTCACGTACAACAAAGTCGTGACGGCATTCAAGCTAACAATAGAGCCAAACGGCGTTTCCTCGGTCTCCGTGCAACCCGGCACGGTGAACTGGGGAGGCTCGGCGCGCGGCACGGCAACGCTGCAGCATGCTGCGCCGATAGACGTGACCTATTACAAGAACGTCGCGCCGAAGGGCCAACCACCTTTGATGCAGAAAACCGTGCGGAAGGGCGGAGTGACGATCACACTGAACGGTGGTGGGGCAACCGTACCGGCGACGGTGAAAGTGCCCGGGGGCCAAAGCACGGCCCAATTCACGGCAACGGCCCCACAGCAATCGTCATGTTCGATGGGAAATGGAAGCCCGATGATCGCCACGATTGTGGCGACGTGGCTGAAGTCAGCGAGCGGGAAGCTGCAAGTCGGGCAGAACAATGGGAAGCCAAGCCGCTACACGAGCAACACGATTCGAATCGATCCGTACGCGATAGTGGGCGTAAGCCACGATGCGCAGGTGGTTGTCCTCAAAGGCTCCGCCTGCGCTAACAGCTTGGCCGCCGGAGACGTCATGTTCATCAAGAAACTCGGCGTCCTCAAGGTTGGAGCAGTCAAAAAAATAAAGACCCCAGCGGCCGAGGTTGCGGTGGGTGTGAGTTCCGCCTCGCTCACCGACTTCATAAATGACGGTACCATGCAGATGCTCAAAGAAACGCCGCAGACTGCGACCGAGCCTGGTGGCTCAAACAGTCCTGGCAATCCCTGGGCGGACATCGCCGAGCCCTATCACGAGCAAAGCCCCGGAGAACAGCCGTGGAAATATACAACGAATGGCACGGCGAGCAGCTATTCGTTCACTGCGTTCAAAGAAAACAATGGGCTATCGGCCAGCGTTACCGGCAAGGGTCAGGTAAATGGCGGCTACAATTTCCTGGTGGTGATTCATCAGGACAAGCTGCAGCAGGCAACCTTCACGGTTCCGACTGACGGCACGCTGGACGTCACCTGGATGGCCCAGACCACTGCTGCAGGTCAGGGCATTGGAGAATCACGGCTCAGAATGGCCCCTTTGTATTCCGGGCTGGTGGACAGCCCGGATGACATTCCTTTTCTCTTTCAGATCTACGCCAATTTTATTTTTAAGCCCGGCTTTGGAGAGAAGGCCGCTGCGCAGGGCCATTTCACCATCACCTATAAAGGAGAAGGAGGCATAGACGGCTCTTCGGCGGTGAACAATTCTCTCGATGTAACACCTGATATATCGAGCACGACCTCATCCGCTAAGGCAGCGCATGGCGTAGTGGTGGCCATCAACGCGCCGAAATTCGCGATGACGTTCAGCAAGGATAGCTTCCTTTGGGCGTTGGCCAACCGGCTCCCCAGCGCGTTGAACCAAAAAGGCGCGGACATGGCGGACGGTCTCGAAGGTCAATTGAGCGCGGCATACGCCAGCAAGCACACTGTCAACATCAAGTACCCGCAGTCGGACGATTACTTCAAGCTGCCGCGCGCAGCTTACGTCCAGTGGGTCGCGTCAGTGGCTTACGCCGGCCAGGGCCTGATGGGGGCAGGCCTGCTCAGTCCGGTTCCGTGCCAACAGTATTACCAGAACTATTTAGTTCAAGCAGGCATAGACAAGGATATGCTCGGCTCCATCAGCGGCTCTATCCCGCCGGACAAAGGCGTCGAGGTCTTCAAGAAGTCGGGAGTATCGGCAATCCCGTCTATTCAGGGATGCATGCCGAAAAAGTAGCAGGCCGTTTTCCCGAATGGTGTGCAGAATCGGAACTTCGAGATAGCCCGAATCAAGAAATGAGATGGAGAACGTTGGCAAGTTGGAGCAAGTTAGAGAATGACCGGCTCGCTTGCGGTGCATCGGTGAGCGGAGGTTGAGATGGCAACTACGTGCAGTCAATGTGGAGCGGCGCTGACTGAGCGCGACGCGTTCTGTACGAAATGCGGCGCGCGACGCGAAAATGCGAGCGAGCCCGTCGCGCCGAGGCGCTTTTGCACAAAATGCGGCGCGCCTCTTCTCGGCGAGACGAAGTTCTGCACGAAATGCGGAGCTGCGGCTGGCGTTGCGGCGGCCGTTCCAATTTCGCAGGCAACAAGCGCTACTGCGTCTGCGGAAAAAGCTGCGGGCGCAACGCCCGGTAGTGTGGCCGTAGGCGGAGTCGGATCTCAGCCTGCTGTTTCCTCCGGGAAGTCTGCGGCTGGAATTCCGAAAGGGGCAATCATTGGCGGCGCTGTCGTGGTCGCAGTGTTGGTGTTGGTCGTGGCGATCGCCGGTTTCATTAACGCAGCTCATCGCGCGAAGCAGAAGGCAGCCGAGATGCAAGCCGCGTCCGACATCGAGAAAAACTTCAAGAATCTGGGGGGCGCAACAAACGGTTCGGCTCAAAGAGCGAATGGACCGTCGCCGGCAGACGTCAATAAAAGCACAAACGACCTGGCCGCTGCCGCAAACGCCCTCGCACAAAACGCGCAGAAACAGGGCGGAACGAATCCACCGAATGCGATCCCGGGAATTTCTGGCGCGGCTTCTGGCTCCGCATCCTCGCCCGGTTCCGCTGGCGGATCCAATCCTGCGCCTGGTTCCCCTGCCGCTATTGCCGCAGCCTCGGCAGCGGTCGATGCCGCGCTGATCCCGCCGCCGCTTCCCAAGCCCGCTCCCATCGTGCCGGTCGCCGGCACGGGAGATCCAGCGCATGACTGGCCGCTGGAATACGAACGCACCGTGGGCGGTCCGGAAGCAGACTTGGTTGTGCGCACGGGCGACATCAACAACCTCAGCTTTGGCTGGCCCAAAGGATTCGACCCTTTTTCCGGGCAATCCACGCCGGGCCACCCATGGCCGAATATCGATCACATCCCGCCGAACGCGCCGCCGGGAACGGACCGCATCATGCTGGGCACCGGGGTGATGCCTGTACACATGAGCATACAGCACGTCCCAGGCCAAGCAGACCGTATCGCTGTGGATGTGATTGTGAAGCAAGCACTAAGACTACCAAGCGACGGATATAGCGGCTCGCTCGCAGATTGCTTCCTGGTACGCGATTTTGAAACGCAACTCGAAGATCCGAACGCGCCGATAGTTATCGCGTCCAAAGAAGAAGGCCAGCAAGAAATGACACGGTACTGGGCTCCGAAGTGCACACGAGAACGCGAGCTTACAGATCCAGTTCCAGTTGTGATGTCAGTCGGTGCCCTGCCCGCCAGAGTCGACGCCGTGGTTTTCCAGATCTTTGTGGATGACTTTCAACCACGTCCGATGCACTCGCACTTCCAAGTGAGCCTGAATGGCACGCGAATTCCGAGTTTCGAGTACGCGATAAATTCGCTGGACCAGAGCGGGCCGATCGGTAAACTGCTGACTCTCCGACTCCTGCCGGAGTATTGGCCGCTGCTGAAATCCGGGACAGTAGATCTGTTGATTGACGATCCGACCACTCATGTCCCCGACGGCTATGCGATTGACTTTGTTCGCATTTTGGTGAATCCGCACAACTTCAAATACGAGGTGTCGCTCACCACCACCGTGACGGACGCGGACACGCATAAGCCCATTGCCGGCGCGATGGTCAGTGCCGGTCTTACGTCTGCTGCCGCGGACCGCCAAGGAAAATGCGAACTGAAACAGCTTCCAGCAGGGCTGGTTGTTGCAACAGCAAGTGCGCCGGGATACGACGAAAATTCCGTGCCGGTCGATTTGCCGGCCGGGCAGACCGGAAATGCTGACATTCAACTGCACCGCCATCAAGAGAGCACTGCGGCACTCGAACAATCCATCGCGCAGACCGGTTCCGCCGAAATTTACGGAATTCATTTCGACACGGGTTCGTCGAAGCTCCGGTCGGACAGCCTGCCGGCGCTGAACGCGGTGCTTGGCCTGATTGACAACCATGCCGGCTCGCGCTGGATTATCTCAGGCCACACCGACAATCAGGGCTCGGACAAACTGAACGTTCCGTTGTCGAAAGCGCGCGCCGCTTCCGTGATCGCCTGGCTTACGGCGCACGGCGTCGCGGCAAATCGACTCGAGCCGCAAGGATTTGGCGCCACGCGGCCTGTCGCCGATAACGCAACGGCGAATGGAAGATTCTTGAACCGACGAGTGGAAGTTGCCCTGGCGAAATAGCTTTGAGGAGGATGGCAATGAATTGGAAACATAAAGCTATGGCGATTCTCGGCACCAGTTTCATCTTCGTGCTGTGCGGTTCACAAGTGGCATACGCGGCGCCACCCACGGATGCGTGCTCCCTGCTCACGGCGGCCCAAGTCAACGCTGTTCTGGGCGTCCCTGCCGCCGGCAAAAGCTTCGGTCCCAACTTGTGCATATGGGTTCAGACCGGCGTCAAGCCTGGCTCCCCAAGACGGAGAGTCAATGTCGGGATCCTGATTATGCAGGGATACACGCAGGGGTATGCCGTAGCCAAGATGCCAAACGCACCAACCACCGAAACACACGTTAGCGGCTTGGGCGATGACGCCTACTACCTCAGCATGACCTCCGGCAAGGCCATGGAGCTCCGCGTTAAGAAGGGAAGCGTCGCGTTCGGCATACGAGTACAGCGCAACGGTACCCCCTTTACGCCTGACCAAATCAAGGCCAAGGAAAAAACTCTCGCACAAGATGTTCTTGCAAAGCTGTGAAGGGCTGCCGTGGGAGTGGATGATTAGTCGCCACCGCGAGCCGAAGATCAAATTTGAGGAGGAGAACGATATGAACTGGAAATCTAAAGTCGCAGTAATCTTGGGAGCATTTTTTCTGTGCGCGCTGGGCGTTTCTCGAACGGCCTACGCGGCGCCGACGGCTGACAACTGCGCTCTGCTTACCCCAGCACAGATTCAGAAGGTCCTCGGGCAGCCGTTCGGCGCGCCTGGGGAGAGCAAATGGCCGCCAGCCTATGGCAAACAGCCATGGGGCACGCAGTGCCAGTACGCTTCGCAAAAAGGTCCGAACACAAAGGTTACTTTCATCGTTTACTTCGAGCAGACGGCCGCGGAGGCGAAGCAGACCTTCGATAAGTTGTCCATGTGGTTCCCGGCCAAATCGAAGCCGACCATAGGAGATTCCGCGTACATGGATAACAGCCATGCGATTCATGTTCTGAAAGGCAAAGTTCGTTACTACATCTCAATCGATCCCGCGAATGAAAAGCAGGCGAAGGATCTCGCCGCATCCATCGCGGCGCGAATTTGAAGTCATCGGGCAGCACGGGCCACGAATTTCAAGCCGGATTCAAAACTTCTAAGGAGGAGTGGAATGAGAAAAGCAATTGCAGTGGCAGTGATTGGTTTGGCGGCTTCGCTAGGACTTGCGGCAACGGTTCTGCTGGCGCAGTCCGGAACGACTGCTCCAGCAACACCCGTGCAGTTGACTCCACTAAACGCGAGGACCGGGCTTTGGCAAACGACAACGACAATGAAGTATAGCGGGCTTCCACCCCAGTTTGCGGCGGCCTTGAAACCAACAACGACGTACAAGAGTTGTCTAAAGCCAAAGGACCTGAGCCCCAATAATTGGACGACGAAGGGGTTGGGAGTAAAGTGTTCCACCTTGACTGTGCTGAAGTCCACAGCGACTGACATAGACGTGGAGGGGAAGGGTTGCTCAGTGGGTGGCGGCATGACCGGCGAGGGACGCGGCAAATTCCATCTTGCAGACACGGAACACCTCACGGGATCGATGGATGTGACTTGGAGTGGCAGCACCCCTTTCGGAAGCGGAACAGTGCATTCTCACGGGGATTACACTAGCAACTGGATTGGCGCAACCTGCCCAGCCGACATGAACTGAAAAGAAGAATGAGGTCGCCGACGCGGTGTGACAACTTTCTACACAGCGTCCGTCAGCGACGCTAACGCACGGTTCGCTTTTATCCGTGTGGCTGTCTGATGGGAGAACCGCGTGAACCGAAAAATGGTTGGCGTCTCGCGGCGCGTTGCGTTGACGTGGCGAGAATGGTCGCGCTGATGAGTCATTGCTGAGCGTCATGAAAGGAAGAGATTGACGTGAACTGGCAAATGGCTGGTCACACGCGGGTGTTTGCATTGGCGGCGACCGGTTTGCTGCTGGCCGCTGTGGGATGCAACGTCACTCCTCCCCAACAAGTTGAGAAAGGCACTGTGGAAACGGCATCGAAGACAGCGGTTACGTCCGATATATCCTCGACCAGCAGCGACAATCCAGGGATTGACCTCCAGTGCGTCGCGGACCGCATTCGAAAAGCTCCTGTGCCGTTTCACTGGTCGTTTAAAAAAGTAGTGCCGCCGATGACAAACGCGGACTGGGAGGCGGATGTGACGCCCGATTCGATTGCAGGCACGCTGATCGACGGTTCCAGCACGCGGGCAATCCACAGCGTTCGTTCCGATAGCACGAGTTGGAGTACGGCCGTACTCGCTTTGACCGGGCCGCTTCCGGCAAGCACGTTCGCACTGGTGAACAGCTCATCGGCCACAGTGCGCGCGGGCTCGGAGGGTGTGAATGGGGAGAAAACGATCAAGTATGCGATCGACACTGCGCAGGACAAGCCGGCCGACGCTTCGTTAATTCGAAGCGTGTTAGGCGCGAATGGGTCCGTGAAGGGCGCTGCATGGGTGACGCGGAACGGATGTCCCGTCAAGTTCGTTCTGGATGTTGAACAGCATAACAACGACGGAACGGTGCAAAAGGAGCATTACGAAGCGAACGTGACGAAGCCTTAGCACGCTTCACTTTTCATCTGTGAGGAAACGAAAATGGACAATCCTTCCACGCCGCAGCAACAGCAGGCTGAACTCATCAAGGAATATCTCTCCGGACAAGTCCCGAACCTCGGCCGGCGAGCACGGCGCGGCTGCCTCACCAAACTTTTTTCGCTGCTGTTTGTAGGGATTCTCGCCGTCGCCCTGTTTTATGGCGTGGTTGCAATAACTGACCCATGGGCATTCCATATCGGCGGACGCTGGACGCCCCTGCTCACATGGCACGGATACGGCGAGCTTGTCACAAAAAACGGAACAGAGTATCCGCTGTATATTAATTTCTACCCGTCTTCTCATTTTTCTCACCTCCATCTTGAAGGCCTGCGTCCGACGGGCGGTTTACAGGGCTCGGGGTGGCTCTGCACTTCGCCGGGCGTGACTCAGTATCTCGACCTGAGCGGGACGATCTACGGTGGGTGGCGGAGTACCAATGACAGTCTGATGGCTTTCCGTCTTCTAGAGCACAGAATCATCAATACGGGAGGGTACTGGGGATTCTTCGATCTTAGAGGCAGGTGGCAGGGGCCCAAACTCGTGATGGATGAGCGTGGGGATCACGGCGAGATAGGAGCGCCGTTTCGCTCCGGCCTGCGCATTGACTACGCTTCGGT
>DASYYR010000052.1:0-14976 GCA_035933575.1 Candidatus Acidiferrales bacterium
GAGGAGCACCGCCACCTTCGGCGTTCAGAATATTGGTTTCGTCGATCCACGGAGTGTATTCGGCAACGCCAATATTGAGATCGTTTTCCAGTGCCAGCGCAATCGCGTCCTGAAGGCTCAGATTCAGCTTGCCGTCCTGAATCAGACTGTAAATGTTTGGACTGTTCATCAAATCAGGTTGCGGTATATTCTGGCCCGTATAGGCGGCGAAGATATTCGGTAACGTCCGTTTACCCTTGCTGTAGTCGCGCCTCAAAAGAAAACTTGTGTAGGGAATGGCCGCGTTCGGTTTTGCAGCCGCCGACGTTTGCGATGAGCTCTGCTGCGGAGCCGGTCCCTGGGCAAACGTTGGTGCGCCGATAACCAGCGAACCAACAAGATAAAGAACGACAACGACGCGAATCAGCCTTCCTGTCATAAGTCTTATCCCCTTCCCGCCAGATTTTAAATATGGCTGTTTGCAGCCCAAATTAGACAAAGAGGTACCGCAGTCGGACACGAGTTCAATCATTTCGAAGCACGATGGCAGCCAACTGTATGTGAATGCAAACACAAGGCTAATCTAATATCTTCTTCTGAGGTTTGTCCGCAATCGGACGCTCTAAACCAGGAATGGACACCGGCCCTTGAGGTCGACTACAGAGGTAGCATCATCGTCGAATTAGCCGAGGCATATCGTTATCGGGCCACCGTCATTCCGAGGAGCCATGCGACGCGTATATCGCGTCGATGTGTTTCTTGTAGGGGCCGATAGGCCTTATCGGCCCGCCTTTCTCGTCAAGATACATTTCGCTTTCGTACCACGCCATCAACTCCCCACGTTTCTCCTGCGCGCGTCGCAAAGAAAATTGCGAACAAAAATAGCAGCGGAATATGATCCAGATTCGCGCCGAAATATCTCCACGTTGCCACTCCGTGCCCTGGCGCATACCACGTCGCCAGCGCCAAACTAATCATGTGAATCGCGCCGCCCACCGACGCCACGCGCACGAAAAGCCCCAGCACCAGAGCGATCCCAATCGCCAGCTCGCCCCAACCCACAATCCTTGCGCACAGCACCGGATGCACCAGCACAAACTTCTCGAGAAACGTTCCGTAAAATCCCACCGGCTCGTTCTGGCTCAGCCAGCCGCGAACCCAGACGCTGAAACTCGTGTGCGCAAATTCCGGCCCGGCAATTTTGTATTCGCCAAAAAATAGAAAAATAATCCCCGTCAATATTCGCGCCACGGCTATCATCTTCCGCCCGGCATCTAGATTTGCTCCACCTGGCGCACTGATGATCACCGCCTCCGTCATTTCGCGCTCCTTCCTCCTCGTGTCTCTGGTCGGTGCGGTTCCCGTGACGCTGGGACAAATCGGTGCGAGCAAGGGCCCATCCGCGTGTCTTTGTTTACGGTTGGGCTACTCTCCCCTGCGGAATTACCACCCGCACATTCTTAGACACGGCTGCGTAACGGAGTTCACCCACATGCAGCATCTCGTCGGAGCCCGGTTTCCCATTGCACGGTGGCGACGGCCCCTTATCTGCTTTGCCCCAAGCGATGAAGAAAGGCAAGAAGACTACAACGATCGCGGTCGCCAGCACTTGTTTTGGGACCGCCCTTATCTTGTCGCCAACTGATTGACTTTCGGTCAATCTGCCCTTTTGCACCATCGGGTATCCGCGTGCCGGACGCAAAGCGATGGTCGAACCATCCGGCGCTCGTGCGGCTTCGAACTTCCATGCCAGTTTGCCAGGCTTGCAGTTTTTCCTGGCGCGGGCGACCTTTGTGATTCGTCCATATATGAGGGAACCTGCCGGCAAAACAACTGTCCCGTCACTCGCGGCAAGTGGCACGGCCAAGCCAAATACTATCCGATCGCCGACCGTGGCATCCTGCGAGGTCACAGAGGTACGGGACAAAAGCCGCACTACGCTTCTTTTTTCGATTGTCACTGTACGTCGCGGCGGTGTCGAGATTTGCGTCTGAGTTGGATAGTTCAGCGCTAGCGCCGCGACTAGTACAGCAACAAGTTGGCTTTGAAACCCGACAGGAATTCTGTAATGGGCAGCCATCCGAAGCCTCCCCAAAAATGCGCCGAACTGCGGGTTGTTGACTCGTTGGACAGAATTCTATTCGAGTTGTATCCATCGTCGCAAGCGCTGGACACACAAACAACTGAACTTCGGCATTCCAAAGCGAGAGCTACTACTGTGGAGTTTCTGCTCAGCGTAAGCCTTCTCCCAAGCTGTTCATCGGCATCCCCCCAAAACCCTTCGAGTTTCTAATCGCAACAAATTGCATTTCTCCCACGGTGGTTTTCACGGCCCATGCTCCACCAGTCGCTTCAGCCGCTGCAATTCACCTCGGTCGCGCCGCGCCACCGCGTGACGCGTGAGCAGCCAATCCATAAATTTGCCAAAGCGCCCGGGCATTTCATAGCGGTCGCACATTCGCAACCGCGTTCCATTCGCGCTTTCCTCGATTTCCCAGCGCTGCACGCCGCGCACGCCGTAAGCATCTTGAAATTGCCATTCGAGCACTCGCCCGCGCTCGAATTCCGTCACGACCGCCGTGTGCGACACTTCTCGCTTGCCGATCCTCCCGGTCAACTTCACTTTGAGTCCGTTGCAAAATTCAATCGCGCCGCCCTGCATCTCGAATTGCAAATCGAGTTCGCGTCCATACCACGCGCCCATGCGGTGCGGCACGAAAAAAGCTCCGACGATTTTCGTCGGAGCGGCAATCTCCTCGATGAAAATTAAATCGGCCATTCCAGTCCGGTTATCTTACCGGACGCTCGCGCAATTACAAATCGCGCTTCGCCAAATCCATTGTCGCTGTCGGGGAGCGCTCGAATTGCGAACCACCATGCATTTCGCCCGCAGCTAAGGTAAAAAGGTAGTGCTCTGCATCACGACAAAATGCCCACAACTTCAAATCGTCCGCCGGGTCCGCGCGGGAAGCCGCTTGTCGGTGTCGCTCTTGAACTTCGCAAGCACGGCCTCAATTTGCTCGCCCGTTGCGCGCGTGAGTACGGCGATCTGGTTTGTCTCCCGCTCGCCTTCGGGCAGACTCGCCTTCTCGTCAGCCATCCTGACCTGATCGAACAGGTTCTCGTGATCCAGCAGCACAGATTCCATAAGAGTGCGCTTTCGAAAGTCGCCACGGGACGCTTGCTCGGCAACGGCCTGCTCAATAGCGAAGGTGATTTTTGGAGGCGTCAGCGGCGCTTGGCGCAGCCCGCGTTTCAGAAGACGCGCGTCAACGAATACGCCGCCACGATGGTCGAGCACGCACTCGCCTATTCAACGCGGTGGCGCGACGGCGAAGTTCGTGATATCGCCGACGAAATGTCGCGCCTCACTTGTGGCATCGCGGTCAAAACGCTTTTCGGCATCGACCTGGGCGTTGAAGCCGACCGCGTCGGCGAAAATCTCACCAACCTGATGCGCTTTCAGATTCACCGCATCCGCTCGCCCTTGCGCATTCCGGAGAATATTCCTACTCCTGCGAACCGCCGCGCCAACGCCGCGTTTCAATATCTCGATTCGCTCGTGTATCGCATTATCGAGGAGCGTCGCGCGCGTGGCGCCGGCGGCAACGATCTGCTTTCGCGCTTAATCTCCGCGATGGACGAAGACGGCACGCAAATGACTCCGCGGCAATTGCGCGACGAAACCATGACGCTTTTTCTCGCCGGCCATGAGACCACTGCGCTCACGCTTTCCTGGACGTGGTATCTCCTCGCGCAGAATCCCGCCGCCGAAGCGCGGGTGCACGAAGAATTGTCGCGCGTTCTTGCCGGCCGCGCATCGCCTTCGCTCGAAGCGAAAGATGCGGAGTCGCTCCCTTACCTCGACGCCGTGATTCGCGAATCGCTGCGCCTTTACCCGCCCGCATACATCGTCGCGCGCGTGGCCATCGAGCCATTTGAACTCGGAGGCTACTCGTTTCCCACGGGCACAACAATTTTGATGTCGCAGTGGGTCGTGCATCGCGACCCGCGCTATTTTCCCGAGCCGCTCGCGTTTCGCCCTGAGCGCTGGCTCGACGGATTAGCCGCGCGTCTTCCCACGCACGCTTATTTTCCTTTCGGAGGTGGCCCGCGCCGCTGCATTGGTCAGGGATTTGCTTTGATGGAGGCGTCTCTCGTTGCGGCGACGCTCGCGCAGCGTTTCCGCTTCGAACTCCAGGCGGGACAAACAATCGTGCCGGAACCTCTCGTCACGTTGCGTCCGCGCGGCGGCATTCGCATGCGCATTCATGCGCGAAAGCCTAGAATCTGAGAAAAAAGCCGGTCTTTTAAAAAGAGCTTATACTAGACTGACCTGTCAGTTTAGTGGCAAGAAAAGCGCTCAATACGGATAAATGCGTATCGCATAGATGATTCTGCGAGCGGTGAATCGATTTTCCCGCAGCCATCGGTGTCCGTTGCGCAATGACTCTTCAGGACGCGGCCCGCGGCACGACGGCGCGATAAATCCGATCACGCCCTACACTAGCGACACGGAAATGGTGCGTAGTTTGCGCGTCATTTTACGAATTCAGGTTGCTTGCCCTGTCCCCACGGATCGTATGTCAACGCATAGTTCACGCGCTCGGTGAGCGGGGGATGATCGTATAGCCACAGCTTGATGAAGGGACTCGGATGCGGATCCGATAGATCGACTTCGCCAAGGATCTGAAACGCCCGCGCCGCCACTTGACTCGAATCAGGAATCAGTCCATGTGTCACTTCCAGTCCGTACTGGTCTGCCTGATGTTCAACGTGTCGGCTGAACGTGTTCGCCGCCGGTGACGCCAGGAATCCCAGAATCGCGAACCATAAAAGCAAGACCGGCAGTGACGCCCAATCGTCGGTCCCGCGAATTCCCCAGCGCCCGCTCCATCGCGAAAGCGTCCATAACATCCCGTGAAAACCGAAATACAGCAGCACCAGCAACAGGATCGCGCCGAAAACCAATCCCTTGTACACATGTCCCAAAACGTAATGCCCCATTTCATGGCCGAACACGAACATCGTCTCCGGGACGGTCATTTTCGCAATCGTCGTGTCCCACACCACCACGCGCTTCGACGCGCCAAACCCGGCCACGTAGGCGTTGAGGTCGTTTCCCTTTTCGCTTTCGTTCATCCAGAACATGCGTTCCGGCGGAATGTTCATTCCCGCTCGTTGCACCACTTTTTCAAGCGCGACGACCAGCGCCGGATCCTTCGTCTCCAGCGGCTCAAATTTGTTGAATAGCGGCGCAATCACCAGCGGCGCAAGAAAAATCACAAAGAACAGAATCGGCAGCGCCGCCAGCCAGAAGTAAAACCACCAACGGCGCGGGCTGTGCCGGATCACCGCATAGAGAATCCACACCAAAATTATTCCAATCACGAACGATACCATCTCGCCCTTTGTCCAATCCCACGCCCACGAACCCCATCCCTGCACCGAAATTCCATAGCTGCGCGACAGCCAGTGCCCGTAGATGTCCGTCGGCAATCCCAGCACGGCGATGGTCAGCAGCAGAATCGGCGTGAAAATCATCGCCTGCAAGAATCGCGCCTTTGTCGCGCGTTCAGCCCAATCGCGATATTTCGGCGCCAGCTTCCAGGCGAGCACGAGGAGCAGGACAATCACGCCCCACACGAACCCGACGAAGTACAAGATGTACTGCGCGCGCGAGTATTTCACCGCCTTCTCGTAAAGATCCGGCGGCAGCGTGTAGGCCTTCACTTCGGACTGGTTTTTCTCCGCTTGTGTTGTCGGCGAAACGGGAGATCCCGGAGGCTGCGTCTGCTGCGGCGAATTTGCTGTAGCCGCCGCGCTTGAAACCGCCACTCCGCTCGGAGCCGCGCTCAATGCCGCGGTCGCTACAAAGCTCAGAAGGCCAAGTATCGCAAGAACTTTCAGAGTCTTGAATCGAGTCACCATTTTCCCTCCGCGGCAGCCCGCTCAAACTTTCGCGGGATTATGCTCCCAGCCGTCGACTCCCACAAGCGCTATCGTTGTCGGCGGGCATCGCTTTCGCCCGTGCTGCCGTCTAATGGGAGCAACGAAATGAAACGGATCATGATCATTTTCGTTTCCGCGTGGCTGGCGCTCGCCGCCAGCAGCGTAACCTGCCCGGCGGCGCTTCCGCAAAGCGCGGCAGCCGCCACGCAAGCCCAGTCACAAAATACATCCGTGCCTCAGGCAGAAAACTCCTCCGCTTCGGCCGCTGCGCTCGCTGGCAAACGCCTCTCTTTTGAAGAGATGCTTCCCGCGCTTCCCCGGCGAGTGGCGTCCAAATCAGGGGTGCCGGGCGACATGGTTAATTTGCTTATCGTCGGCTCGAAAGAGCAAGTCGCTGATGCGTTCCAGGCCGCGGGCTGGATTCAGCCCGATAAAACCGCGCAGGACGCGATCGTCCACGCCATTCAGGAGACCATGGCGCATAAGGCGTACGCCGAAATGCCCATGAGCCAGCTCTATCTTTTTGGCCGCACGCAGGATTTCGGATTCGTCGATGGCATGCCCATCCAGGTTGTCGCTGAACGAAATCACTTTCGCGTTTGGCGTACACCCTGGCTCGATTCTGAGGGACGCACCGTGTGGGCTGGCGCGGGCACGCACGACGTGGGCATCGAGAAAGACCAATCGGGCGCGCTGACTCACCGCATTGACCCCAACGTGGACACCGAGCGTGACTACATTCTTCAGACGCTCGAAGACGCGGGAAAAGTCGCCACCACGGAATACGTCACGCCCGCTGATCCGGTACGTCAGGCAGTCACGGCCACTGGCGACGCCTATCGCTCCGACGGCCGCATCCTCGTAATTTTTCTCAAGCAGCGGGTGGGAGCGCAGGCTCCAGACGCGAGTTAGCGCGAAAATCCACAATCGTATCTTTGAATTTAGCCCTGGCGAGCGTACGCTTAAGGCGGACCGGCAATGCGAAGGACCAGGTGTCTTTTTGGGCGCGTCCTCGAACCTACTCTGGCCCGGATTTCGCGATACGGCTAGCATAGGGGAAGACGGTTTCGAGGAAGAGCCATGAAACATGCCATGAGATGGGCGAATATTGCAGCACTGCTAATCTTTGTGCCCGGAATTTCCTCGGCGGGATTTGCAGCCGCGCCTCAATCGAGCCAGCAGTCCAGCCAATCCGTCGCCGAAGCCGCGCGCAAAGCGCAGCAAAAGGAGAAGGAGGCGCCCAAGGCGAAAACTGTCTGGACGAATGACAACATTCCGAATACTCCGGGAGAAGTCAGCGTTGTGGGACAACCGGCGTCTTCATCTTCCTCAGCCGAGGCAACTTCCACCGAGCCTGCTGCTGGCTCCGCGAATGCCAAGGCGCCGACAGACGCTGACAAGGAAAAAGTCGCCGCAGAACGCGCCAAGACCTTAAGCGATCTCGAAAACGCCAGGAAGCAACTCGACAGCGTCAAAACGGATCTCGATATTGCCCAGCGCGAATACAATCTCGACGCCGCGCAACTCTACAGCACTCCGGACTATTCCAAGGACCAACAGGGCCAGGCGAAAGTCGACGCGGAAAAGGCCGCGATCGCCACCAAGCAGCAAGCCGTCGACGCAGCACAAAAGAAAGTCGACGACCTCGAGAAACTCCTGAAATCTCTCGGCGGAGAAGAGAAGCCCGTAGCACCACCGGCCTCCGCGCCCGCCGCCCCGTCGCTGAAACCATAGCAAGTCTCGCGGGTCATCACGAGCTTGCCTGCGGCAAGCAGACAATGCGAGGGGTCTGCGTCTTGGTTTGCTGCCGACGCACCAGGACGCCGCAGGCGAAGAAACGGAGAAATAGGGGCAAATCGCAAAAAGGGCTTATACTGGACACACGTGTCAGTTTAGTTGTCGAAAGAGTTAACCACCGCGGGCTTAGTCAGCGACAAAACCAGACATTCCTTCTTACGCATCGCGCACGCCCGCGCGGTCAATCGCATCGCAACTCCGCCACAATATATAGTGCAGCTTTGTCCTTGACACACTAGGCTAGGCCGCGCAGAATCCCATTCCAGATTTTACTGGATGTGAATGGATGCTGGCGGCGCGAGCCGCTCAGCGACGAAATAGCCTGAGTCAGCGCACGGCTTCAGTTCATCCTGAGGAACGAAGGGCCGCGCCGAAACGAGGTGCATATGGTATTTCTGCCGGGCCGCACTGTGCAGTGCGTAAATCCAGAGTGCGTCGCGCGCGGCCATTGGCTGCGCGTCGAAATGGCGCCGATCGAGCGCTGCTCGAATTGCAATTCCCCGCTTCACAACGTGCCGCCGCCGCTGCCGACACGCTTCCGAATGCGCCCCAGGCCGCTTGTCAGTTATCGACCGCGCGCGCGCTGAAACGCCGCGTGCGTTAGCGAGGCACGTTTCGCGATCTGAGCGGGCGCGCTGGGAATTTGCTACGAGTTTGGTTGCGGCCACATCGTCCCCGCAGCCGTCTTGGGTCGTGGAGTGTTCGCCACCTCGCGCAAAATAAAAAAGGCCCCGATTCCTCGGAGCCTTTTTTGCGTCATCCCCGCTTCGCGCAAAGACTAAAAGTCGAAGCGGAGAGCGAACTGCATTTTGCGCTCGTCCTGCAACTCATTGGTCAAGTTGCCGAATGTGCCGGCCGTGTCGATGGCCGGCAGGGAAGTGAAGGGGTCAAAGCGATAGGAATTGGTGATGTTGAACGTATCCCAGTCCAGCCGCAGTCTGCGCGACTCGCCGAGATTCCATTCCTTCTGTAGGGCCATGTCAATGTTAAAGATTCCCTGGCCGCGGAGAGTATTCCGCATGCCAACTTCCCCCGGATAGGCAAAACGGAAGGCGGCAAGAGCCTGAGTGGGATTCTTGAATACGTTGATAGCGGGGCTCGACCCGGGGATCGTCGCAAAAAAGGCTCCGGTCCGACCTGTATTGCCGATCTGGACCGCGTTGCCGGTTAACTCCCAGTTTGTGGGGAAATTAAATCCGTCGCCGACGCTGAAGGGGAATCCGCTGGTCCAACGGTACAGGCCAGAAAGTTGCCAGCCGCCGATGATGGCATCCATGGCGCGATTCATTCCCGAGCCAAAGTGACGGCCCCTGCCGACCGGAAATTGTGCTACCCAATTCATGTTGATTTGGTGTCTTGTATCGAAGTCCGAAATAGAGCGTTGAAGGCGCGGGTTCCAGGAGTTGATGATGTCGCTGCTGCTGAAGGAATCGCCATTAAAGAGTCCTAAACGTTCAGCGAGGGAGCCTTCGTCCATAGACTTTGACAATGTGTAATTCAAATCAAATGTGTAACCCTGACCGAACCGTTTGCTGAGGGTCACCTCGAAAGCATTGAAATCGCTCGTGCCGATGGAATCCCAAGAGTAGAGCGAAGAATACTGCCCCTGGAAGAAAGTGAATTGGTTGCCGCTCGGCGACGTTGTTCCGGCGCAGGCGGGTGCGCAGAAATCATCTATGAACTGGAGGGTAGTGGTCTCGTTGGGTCCGAAGCAAGCAAACGCATCGTACATTACCTGTGTCGCTGAGGGATTCGACGGATAGGTTCCGGGTGAACACGAAGACCCCGCTGCTTGACCGAATTGCGACACCGCGATAGAAGGTTGTCCCGCCGCCAGCGGGAACACATTCTGCCAGTAACCGCCGGCAAGCGTAGTCGGAATGTTGTTAATATCCGTCCCGGCGTTGAACGCCTGAATCAACGCCGTCGCCGCTTTGAAATAGTCCACCTTCGAACTCGGATCTACGATGTCTTCAGGCATCGCCAGGTCGAGGTTCGAGAGAAGCCGGCGGCCAAGTCGCCCCACGTATGCAGTGCTGAGTGAAAAATTGTGGCCGAGGTCGCGGTCAATCGAAAAATCGAAGGCGTGGGAGTAAGGTGTCTTGAGTTTGTCGTCCAATCCCCAGGCGATCAAGAAGGCATCGGGGGCTGGCTGGTTCGGGAAACCCGTAGTCGGAGGAGTGACATTGTACAACCCCGCGGTTGTGCAACTGGAGCAAACAGGATTGCCGGGCTGTCCCGGTATGGTGAACCGATCGATGAAGCGCGGAACGACATCCGTGGTCAGTGATCCGGCAGCATTCGACAGCTGAGTGGTCATGCCAAAAGACCCTTGCCTATCGAACTGGTCAACGATTGATTCGCCGAAATGATCGAAATAAAGTCCCCATCCACCGCGAATCGAACTCTTTCCCGGACCCCCGAAGAGGGCTGCTAGAAAGCCGCTGCTCCATTTGGGCGACCACGCTACGGAAATGCGCGGAGCAAAGTCTTTGTAATCCCAGCCCCAGTATGGCTTTTTTCCGTTTGCCTGGCCGCTTAGGTCAAATGTGATGGGTGCGTTGAAAACATTGAGGGATTGCCCTTGTAGCATCAATGTACCCCGTTGATGGAAATATGCGTCCAGGCTGGTCGTAGGCGCGACCTGAACGCCGTTGACCTCGTAAGGCGGTTGGAGAAGAGAATAGCGAAGGCCGAAATTAAGCGTCAGGTTGGACTTGATGCGCCAGGAATCCTGCACATACGGCTCGAATTCATGGCCGCGGAAGTGCCGCGAAACAGACTGCCCTTCGGGAAGGAAATTACCGGCCTTGTTCTTGTTGTAGATCGCGTCAAATTCGGAGACTAGGCCAGTCAATGCGACCATGGGGAAGTCATACGAGTTTTTGAAGAAGCTAGCGACAGCCGGGAATCCGGAAGCTGCAGGGTCAAGGTTTTGGCCTGTGTTGGCAATTCCGCTAAATGCCAGGAAGCCTCCGTTCGCAAATCCGTCGTCAAACGAATTCGCGTCGGAGGCGCGAATATTGTCGACCATGCGGAAATTGCCCCCGAATTGGATCGTATGGTTCCCTTTAATCCACGTGAAATCGTCAGTGAAGTTGTGAACGGGAACAACCGTTGCCGTGGTGCGAGTAAAGGGGGTCAAATCAGAGATTCCGCGGAGGATTACTTCGTGTTGGGTGTTGTTGGCTCCGTTGTTGCCGAGACTCTGGCGGATATATCCATAGTGAATTACGTTTATCTTCGTGGAGCTCAGAACGGCAGTGTATCCCACCGAGAGGCCGCGGCTCCCGTCGGTGAGCGTTTGGGTGGGGGCACTCCCCGGAAACTGCAGCACGTCCGTTGTCTTGTCGTCCATCAGTTCCCCGCGGAGGAAAAGCCGGTGGTTGCCGTTGCGCGTCAGGTTGTAATCGAGCCTGGCGATGCTCGTGTTCTGGTGCACCGGTCTGCCGGAGGCGAACGAGAACCCACGAATATTGAGGCCGTCCCCCACAGCGTCTGTGTTCGGGTGCGGATATTGCTGCAAAAGCGCCATCACGGCGGCATTGGGACCCGGGCCAGCAGGGCAGCCGAAGCCAGGGCTCGAAGCTGCAACACTGGAGCAGTTCGTATCCATGCTCGTGATTTGTGTGGCATTTAGCGTCTCGGTGAAGTTTGAAGGATCACCGGGAGTGCAAGCGGGCGCCGACGGGCACGAGATATAATGAATTATGCCGTTGCGCAAGTCGTCGCTCGGAACACTTCGTGTCACCTCCTGCGCCTCGGCCTGTCTCAGAGCCTCGTAGTTAAAGAAGAAAAAGAGGCGGTCCTTCATGACAGGCCCGCCGAGCGTGCCTCCATAAACGTTGCGAATAAAAGGTCCTGGGTGATTCGGGAGGCCATTGCTCAGTTCAGAGTTTTTATTAAACCAGTTGTTAGCCCGGCCCAAGATATTCCGGTTAGCTTCATAGAGCGATCCGTGAAACTTGTTCGTGCCACTCTTGGTAATTAGAGTGACTTGGGCGCCCGAAGAGCGACCCTGATCCGCCGTGGCTTCGGCCGTCGTGACACGGAATTCCTGAGTGGATGCAAGCGTCGTGCGCAGGGCACCCTGAAAGGCAAGACCGTTGAGCTGGTCATTATTGTCCACACCGTCCACGGTGATGTTTGACTGGTCGCTGCGCGCACCCTGCACCGCGCCGCTTCTGCTGTCGTTCAACTGGCTTGTTCCGCTCGGGTTGGGGGGAATGTAACTCACGCCGGTCTGCAAGCTCAGAATCGCCGTCGGGTCAAGACCGTCAAAGGGTAGCGAGTTAAGCTGAAGCGAGCCATAGGCTTTGCCCATCGTCGCGTCACTGGTATTGACCGGCACGGCTGCTGCCTCGACCGTTACCGTTTCGCTGGCCTGACCGATTTCCATCTTAACGTTGGCGGTATAAGGAGTAGCTACCAGCATGGTAATGCTCGCCCGCTCATATTTCTTGAATCCTTGCGCCGTGACCGTCAAGCTGTAAGTGGCCGGAGGCAACTGCGGCAGTTGATATGCGCCGTCCTTGTCTGTAGTCGTCTCGCGGGTATAACCGGTGGCTTTGTCCGCGAGGCTCACTCTTGCATTGGGAATGACCGCGCCGCTGGGATCCGTGACCGTTCCGCGAAGTGACGTTGTAGCTTGACCCCAAGCGGTGCCGCTCGAAATGAACAAGGCAGCGCTGAAAATCGCCATCACGAAAAGTAAGGAAGCTCGCTTCACAGTCCACCCCCGCAATTTATTTGGATCACGTTTGCGGATACACGGCGGCGACCGCGAACCCGCGTCGCCAACTCCGTGCACCTTAATGCGAAGACTTCTAGGATATTTCCCCCGGGCTACGCAACTCCAAAGAGCTACACCCAGTAATTGCCATACAATTTTGCAAGCGGTGTACCACAATTTGCTTTTTCATTCAACGAAAAGTTAAGGCGCAGAGAATGAGCATATTGATTGAGCATGCCCCAGACAGTTGCTTTCGTGCGCCTGCCCGGAATCTACTCAAAACCGCATTTCCCTCCATAAAGTGGAATTTGGAATCTAACGACGGGAGCGTCCTAGTTCTCAGACGGTCACCGAGGAATTCTGGAAGAAAAAAGAGCGGCCGGTGGGGGTTCCGGCCGCTGTGGGCATGGGGTGATGGAGGTGCACTAATTCGGGGCCCGATGGAGCGGGGGGACGCAACACCGAACCTCGAACACGTCGTCATTCTGCCTTCGCGCACCCATAGCGTCGATAGGCCGCAAGGTTCAATTCGTCCTGGTACCGTAGTACTGCCCGGCTCTTGTGACTCCCCTCGTGCTATTTACCCGACCCGTCAATCCCACTGAAATGCGGCCACTTATTCTCCACGCCGCGGGGGCGCTTCGGGCGGCCCGATCGTTATATAGGGTACGTTTGCGTCTCTGAGCGCTTTGTTCAGGTTGGCGAGGTCCGTGTTCACGATTGCATGTACCGAGTCCAGCGCCGTGTTTAACTCCTGTGAGACCCCTGCCATTTCGTCCTTCTCTCCCTGTGTTGGCGCGGCCGTATACCCCTCGAGCTGGAACATCAGCCGTCCGACGCGTTGGGGCAGTGGCGGAGGCGTGTAATGCAGCGGTCCGCCCGCCCCTCCAAGGCCGCGCTCCGTTACGAACTTGCCGCTCAGGTCGTTCACCTTCTTCGAAAGCGCCTCGGCCTGCTTGCGAATGTTCTCAGGGATTTTTGGCGCGCCCGGCTTTTTCCATGCCGCCAGCGTATCCGTTAGCGACTTTTTCAACCCCCCGATTGTTTTCGTACCTTCGTCGGCCCGTTTGTAGAGGTCGTACAATTGCATCTGCATATCGTGCCGTGCGGCGCGATCCGCTGCACTGATCTGTATGCGCGGGTCTTCTTCTACTTTCACGGTCTGCGTCTGCGAATTATCCCCGAGCGCCACTTTCACCGTGTACGTCCCGGGCTCGACCATCGGTCCGCGCGCGCCGCCGCCGAAAAAGCCTTGCGCTTGCGCCGCCAGTTGTTCAGGAGTGGGCTTCAGCGGCGGGTCATACCGCAAATCCCAGTTTACGCGATTGATTCCGGCTCCCGGTTTCGCGTCAGTGATTTCACGGACGGTTTTCCCCGACGAATCAAGCACTGTGATTTTGACTTTCTGTTCCTTCGCCGGCTTGGCTTTCAGGTAGAAATCGATTGACGCTCCCTCCGGCGGATTCGGTCCCAGAAACACCTGCTGAGCGTCGAACCAGCGGTTCTGATAAATCCGCCAGGCGATCGTGTCGCGAATCGGGAAAAGATGCAGGTCTTCGCCAAGCACTTTGTCGTTCAAGTGCTGCAGCGCCGTTATGTTGTCGAGGATGTAAATTGAGCGGCCGTGCGTCGCCAGAATCAAATCGTTTTCGCGCGGCTGTATTTGAATGTCGTCCACGGGAACCGTCGGCAGTCCCATCCCCAATTTGTTCCAGTGTCCGCCGCCATCGAGCGAAAAGTAAGCCCCGAATTCCATGCCCACAAAAAGCATATTCGGATCGTTCGGATGCTCGCGAATCACGTGTACCGTGCCGGTGCTCTCGGGCAATCCCGCGGAAATCGACTTCCACGTTTGGCCGTAATTCGTCGTCTTGAACAAGTACACGTGAAAATCGTTTGACCGGTGCCCGTCGAACGTCACATAAGCCGTTCCGTCGGCTGTTTTCGACGCCACCACGCGTGTGACGTACGTTCCCTTCGGCACGCCGGGCACTCGATCGGCAACGTTCTTCCAGCTTTGTCCACCATCGCGTGACACCTGCAAATTTCCGTCGTCGGTTCCCACCCACAGCACCGAACCATTCGCCGGCGACTCATCAATCGTCGTGATCGTCGGATACCACTCCACTCCGTCATATAGCGATTGCGTATCCTTGGAAGGAAGCTGTCCCAGAATTGGCAGCGTGTTGCGGTCCACTCCCGTCGTCAGGTCGCCTCCCAGCCGCGTCCACGTGTTGCCGCGATCCGTCGACTTGAACAGAAAATTTCCGCCGTAATAAATCGTGTTGTGGTCCTTCGGTGAAATCAGCAGAGGAGAGTTCCAGTTGAATCGGTACGGAGGTTGCCCCTCGGGCGGCACAGGACGGATATTCAAGGCTTCATTCGTGCGCAAATCCCGCCGGCTCAAATTGCCGTCCTGCGATTCCGTGTAAATCGTCTGCGGATCCTCCGCATCGGGCTTCACGTAGAACCCGTCGCCGCCTCCCACCATGAACCAGTCGCTATTCGGAATTCCC
>DASYYR010000059.1:0-20554 GCA_035933575.1 Candidatus Acidiferrales bacterium
TGGTCGTCAAGACCATGAGGAGTTTGGGCTTGGTGTATTTAGAAAACCAAGCCCGTGTTTGACACGGCCCCACGGTCTCAAGTTTGGGACCAACATTCGGACGCGGGGCGATGACCAACGGCTGGATCGACATCAAGAACACCGACATGATGTTGATCATGGGCGGGAATCCCGCCGAAAACCATCCCTGCGGATTCAAGTGGGCGATGGAGGCCAAGCGCAACCGCAACGCCAAGCTGATTTCCGTGGATCCGCGATTCACTCGCACGTCTGCCACCGCCGACCTCTACCTTCAAATTCGCGCCGGCACCGACATTGCGTTCCTCGGCGGGCTGATTCGTTATGCCATCGAGAACAACCGGATCGCGAAAGAATATCTCGCCAACTACACGAACGCTGCATTCGTCGTTAAAGAAGGATTCAAATTGCCGGAGGACGGGTTGTACTCCGGGTTTAACGACGCATCGGGCACGTACAATAGCGCCACGTGGAATTATGAAGAAGGCGGAGATCTGAGCGGGAAAACGGACGCAGTTGCATCCGCCGCGCACGAAGGCTCCGCGCATGGTAAAACGCCTGCGCCCGCCGCGAAGCCACCCGCGCTGCCGCCGAATGTCGCCTACGACCTGACGCTTCAGCATCCGCGCTGCGTCTTCCAATTGCTGAAACGGCAGTATTCGCGTTACACACCGGAAACGGTTGAGCGGATTACGGGCATTCCGAAAGAGCAGTTCCTGAAGGCCGCCGACTTGTTCACTTCCGTCCGCAAAGACGGGGACATGAAGAAGGTGGCGACCATCATTTACGCGGTTGGCTGGACGCAACACACTTTCGGCACGCAGATCATTCGCACGGCGGCGATGATCCAATTGCTGTTGGGAAACGTGGGGAGAGCGGGCGGCGGAGTAAATGCACTTCGCGGGCATTCGAATATTCAGGGCGCGACGGACATGGCGGGGCTTTACGACAGCCTGCCCGGATACCTGAAAGTGCCTGTTCCCGCCGACCCGGATTTGGCGGCGTATCTGAAACGCATAACCCCGGGTTCGTCGAAGCCAACGGCGTGGGGTTCGATGAACTACTGGTCAAACACACCAAAGTTTTTCGTGTCGCTGATGAAGTCCATGTACGGCGACTCGGCGACGAAGGAAAACGGATTCGGTTTCGACTATCTGCCCAAAGTGGATCGCGATTATTCGTGGACGCACATCTGGGACGATATGTACAACGGCAAGGTCAAGGGCATGATGGCCTTTGGCATGAACGGCGTGATGATCGGGCCGGACACAAATAAAAACATCAATGCGCTGAAGAAAGCGGATTGGCTGGTGGTGGGCGAGATTTATCCGGATGAAACCAGCGAGTTCTGGAAAGCCCCGGGGATTACGCCCGAAGAGCAAAAAAACATAAACACGACGGTGTATCGCCTGCCGTGCGCAGGTTTCGCGGAAAAAGACGGTAGCATGACGAATTCCGCGCGCTGGGTAACGTGGAAATACGCGGCCGTTCCGCCTCCAGGGCTGGCGCGGCTCGACCAGGACATCATCGCGCAAATTTTCCTGCGTGTGCGCGACCTGTATAAGAAAAGCGGGGGCAAATTCCCGGATCCTATCTTGAATCTAAGCTGGGCTTATGCGGATGCCGCCCACCCCGGGCTTTCGCAGGTTGCCATGGAGGTGAACGGCCGGGCGCTGGCGGATTTGATCGACCCTGTGACGAAGCAAGTGATCAAAGCGGGCCAGCAACTGCCCGGATTCGCGTGGTTGAAGGACGACGGCACCACAACGTGCGGCAATTGGATTTATTCAGGCATCTGGACGGAAGCTGGTTCCCAAATACAGCGGCGCGGCACCGAGGATCCGTCTGGCTTAGGCATCTATCCAAACTGGGCGTGGTCGTGGCCGGCAAATCGCCGTGTTCTCTATAATCGCGCTTCCTGTGACAGTGCCGGAAAACCGTGGGATCCGGACCGGAAACAAGTATGGTGGAACGAAACAGGCGGTAAATGGGTCGGCAATGACGTGCCGGACTTCAAGCCGGACTCGCATCCGAAAGATCATCTGGGTCCGTTCATCATGAACCCAGAGGGCGTCGGACGGCTATTCGTACCGATTGGGGTACTGGCCGACGGGCCGTTCCCGGAACACTACGAACCGATCGAAAGCCCGATCAAGAATCCATTGCATCCGAACCAGTCGAACAATCCATTGGTGAAGAAATTCAAGACTCCCTACGACAAGTTTGGATCGCCGGAAGAGTACAGCATCGTGTGCACTACATATCGACTGACCGAGCAGTATCACTACTGGACGAAGAATAATCCGATGAACGTGCAGCTGATTCCGGAACCGTTCGTGGAAATTCCTGTTGAACTGGCAGAGGAAAAAGGAATTCGCGGAACGGACAAGATCAAAGTGATCAGCGCGCGCGGAACCTACATCGCGAAAGCTTTCGTAACGCGCCGCCTGAAACCGATGATGATCGATGGAAAGAAGGTTTACCAGATCGGCTTGCCCATCCATCAGGGCTTCCGCGGCATTGACGAGGATGATGGAAGAAACGCGCGAACACCGGCAAATTTGCTGACGCCCACAGTCACCGATCCGAACGCCCACACCCCGGAATCCAAGGGCTTCCTAGTGAAAATCGAGAAAGCGTAGACAGCGACGATGAGCCAGGCGTCAACAGAAATAATCCGGATTTCAGGGCACGCGGGAAGCGTTCCGGGCGCCGGGTTGAACAGGGAATTTCAAGTTTGCAAGCTGGTGGATACCACCACGTGCATTGGGTGCAAAGCGTGCGAAGTGGCGTGCTTGGAATGGAACGGATATACCTTCAGCGAAACCACGTTTGACAACACCTACCAGACCATGCCGGAAACGGCGTGGAATTACTGGAACCTGATCAAATTCAATGAACACGAGCGCGCCGACGGCAGCATGATGCTGCTGATGCGCAAAGATCAGTGCATGCACT
The DNA here is from genome assembly GCA_035933575.1 of Candidatus Acidiferrales bacterium. Classification (GTDB taxonomy): domain Bacteria; phylum Acidobacteriota; class Terriglobia; order Acidiferrales; family UBA7541; genus DAHUXN01. The sequence continues at coordinate 2,977 of DASYYR010000059.1, forward strand.
GCGAAGATCCGGGCTGTCTGGCAGCATGTCCCGCCGACGGCGCCATCGTGCAGTACGCCAACGGCGTCGTGGATTTTCAAGAACAGCACTGCATCGGTTGCGGCTACTGCATCACAGGGTGCCCGTTCAATATTCCAAAATTCAGTCCGGAGGCGCGCAAAGTTTTCAAATGCACACTGTGCAACGACCGCGTGTCGGTTGGTCTCGAACCAGCCTGCATTAAAGCGTGTCCGACGGGCTGCCTGCACTTCGGCACTAAGCCGGAAATGAAGGAGTTGGCGGAAACGCGCGCGGAACAGCTTCGCAACGTCTCTGGATTCGCGGACGCGGGAGTCTACGATCCACCGGGAGTTAGCGGTACGCACGTGATCTACGTGCTGCACGATGCAAAAAATCCCGAATTGTATGGCGGACTGCCAAAAGATCCGCACATTCCCTACTCGGTCCGTCTGTGGAAAGGACCGCTGAAATGGCTGGGGAATTTCGCAATGATAGGCGGGCTAGTGGGTCTTGCCTGGCACTACATGCGATACGGCCCGAAGAAAGAGGAGCCAATCCCGCCGGATGATGGGAGGCGCGTATGACCACCAACGCCATTCCGCGGTCCACCGCCGCCAGCCGCGATGAGGAATTGGTCCCTCGTTACTCATTGGGCGAGCGCGCAAACCACTGGCTCGGCTCGCTCGCTTACATTTATCTCCTGATGACCGGGCTCGCGTTCTGGTCGCCGTACTTGTATTGGATGGCCGCCGTCGTAGGCGGGGCTCCCACGGCCCGATTCTGGCATCCGTGGCTCGGCCTGATTTTTACGGTGTCGCTATTCTGGATGCTTAAGCAGTGGCACGGCGACATGCGAATTGACGATAACGACCGTGCCTGGGCGAAAGCGATGCCTGAGTACATCCAGAACCGCGACGACGAACTGCCGCCGACGGGGCGATTCAACTTCGGACAGAAACTTTTCTTCTGGGGAATGTTGTTGAGCGTGATCCTGCTGCTGTTGTCTGGAGTTGTCTTGTGGTACACGGAAACGCTTCCATGGAGCCTGCGATACGTCCGGTACGCCGCCATCTTGCTTCACGCGAGCGTGGCGCTTGTCACCATTGGACTGTTTTTGGTTCACGTGTACATGAGCACGATCCTGGAAGAGGGCAGCTTCGGCGCGATGGTTCACGGGTACGTCACGCGGGCATGGGCGTGGACGTTCCATCGCACGTGGTATTACGAGGTCACCGGCAGATCCCAACCGGAAAAATGACCAATGCGCAGTGGGATCGGCGAATCCGTCGCGCCGCCGAATTAACATTAACGTATCCATTTGCCGCCGAAGGTTTGCGCTTCTACGGGCGCGTTGCCACATTCCAGAAAGGCCTTCACGCGGAAATCCAGCGGGCGCTGGCGGATTCGCCAAAGATTTCGTCCGCCCGCCCTCTGCGGGATGAATTGGATCTTTTCCTCCTCCTTCCCAACTTTCCTGCGTTTCTATCGATGATCCAGCAAATTGCACCGGGGCCGCTTGCTCACGCCGTTGCGGGGCTGGCGGAAAAAGGTCCCGCGGGATGGCAGCGCGCAATTGAGGATTTCTGGCACGGGGAGATTGAATTGGCATCGGTGCTGAATGACCCAGAAGAGGTGCGGACTGGCGATTCACTCGAGGCGACCGCTTCAGAGCGATTGCTGGCTTGGATTTTTCTCCAGCCGTATGCAGAGTATCTTGCCACTAACCGCGAGCCCGAAATCGTCGATGGAACTCCATCGACCTGCCCACTTTGCGGCGGCAAACCCATCGTTGGGATATTAAGGGCTGAAGGTGATGGCGCGAAAAAATCGCTGATCTGTATGCTTTGCGCGCACGAGTGGGCTTTTCGAAGAATCTATTGCCCCGCGTGCGGAGAAGAGCGAGAGCCGCAGATGGCGTTCTATTCCGCGCCGGAAATCGCGCATGTGCGGGTTGACGTTTGCGACACGTGTCACACCTATCTGAAGAGTATCGACTTGACGAAGACAGGACTGGCGGTTCCGATTGTGGATGAGCTGGCGACAATTCCGCTGGACCTGTGGGCGGTCGAGCACGGTTACAAGAAACTGCAGATCAACATGCTCGGAATTTGATCAGACAAACCGGGGCCGATGCTCGCAATGTCGCGCGGTTTATGATGTGGCCGTGAGTTTTGGCCGGACACTGCTCCTAAATTTAAGCTGTCTTGGCGCGTCGCCTCAAATCCAACTTAGTGCTTCGCCGCGCCAACTTTTTTGCGGGCGAGCTCGAGAAGCTTGGGATGGACGCAGACTTCGAAGTACGGACGGTTCGTGGGGCCGCCAATTTTGCCGCCGGCCTGGAGTTCGCGCGTCATTCCGCGGCGAATCACAATCGGTTCAAGCGAATCGCCGAACGGCAATTCGCCGTAGAAGAGTTGCGCGCGATCTTTTCCCCACGGCATGGGGAAACTTCCCTCCAGTGGAAAAAGTGAAATCTCCCCGGTGAGCTTTTGGAAGCCTTCTTCGTTGAGCTCGATGCCATTCATATTATAACGCATCAAGAGTTCGTCGCCTTCTTCCTCGCCCGCGCCTTCGACGATTAAGGTCTGCACCAGGAACACGCGAAAGGGCGAAGGATTTTTGGTAAACAAGCGACGCGCCATCTTGGAGCAGCTCGACAGACGGTCGGAAAGATTCAGAGCCTTCGAGATCATAATCTTCGAGTCGCCGTCCGACCAAACCGACGGCGCGGAATTTTGAAATGCGACGCCGATGCCGAGCTCGAGACGAGGCAGATTTCCGGCTTCTGCTTTCGCGTTATACGCCTGAGTCACTTCAATGATCTCGCGCGCGAGCACGCACGCTTTCGCGACCGCCCGTTGGCCCGCGCGATTCGATTCCGTTTCGTAGATGGCCAGGATGATTGCGTCGCCCTCAAGAAAAACTTTCGCCGCGCCGTGGCGTTCAAGGAGGCGTTTGACGGGCTCGTGAAGCGTGAGACTGAAGTGCGATGCGGGGTTAAGACCGCGCGCCAGCAGATCTTTAGTGATTTCCGTCGAGCCGCGAACGTCCGCCTTGATGACCGTATGCGATACAACCGGATCATCGGTGCCGCGACGCTCATCGGAGAACACAAATTCGTAGAGAGTGTTATTGACGCGCGAGAGTTCGCGCTGGCGGTCTGAGCGTACCAGGTTGATTTTCTCGAGCCATGCGGCAACGTGATGATAATTCCGGCGATCGCGCCGGAGACGCATCAAGTCCTGCACAAAACGCAGCACCAAGGCGCGCGATTCGTCATGGGAGTAGCGGCGCAGAGCCTTCGAGGCCTCCTCGATGCGCTTCAGGGAAAAATTCCGCGCGGGAAATTGGCCCAGCACTTTCTCGACGCGTTTCATTTCGTCGCGAGACAACAGCGCGCGCCGGAGCTGCTGCAAGTGAACGGGCGGGCAAAAATCATTGTAAAGATTGCAGACCTCGTAGCTCGCGGCCACGTACCCAAAAAGATCGCGCTCCTCGAGGCGGCGGTGCAATTCTTCGAGCAACCGCTCGCGTACTTCCGCTTCGCCCGCGCCGTGACCCCCCGCCGATGGATCGAACAAACGGCGCGCATTCTGCGGCTCGCTGAGGTAATCGCCCAATCGGCTGCGAAATTCCTCGGTCAGAAAGTCCACCTTTTGCTTGGCCGCTTCGAGTTCCGGACTAATTTCCGCGAGTTGAAATTCGAGGTCCGCCTGGCGCCGGCGCAACACGGCGAGGTTCGTTTCGGCCTCCACTCCGCCGCGACGTTTGAAAATCCCAGGAAGAAAACTGTCGCCACCGCCGACCCTGCGTAGCGCTTCCTCTTGCTCTTCTTCCAGCTTAGCCAATCCGGAACGCTTGCCAAGAGCCTGCTCAACGAGTTTCCCGTATGTTTCCTGAGCGCGGCGAAGCTCTTCCGAGGCTGCCTCTGTGATAACAAAGTCGCGAAGAAAGTCGATCAGCAGGGTGTCGAAATTCTCGAAGCGATCAGGGTCCTGCAAGAAATTGCCGAGGAGCACATAGTGTTCCAAGAAGAGATAATCATCGTTTCCATTTTCGACAAAGAGAAGGCGGTTGGTGAGCAACTCATACGTGTCCGCAAAATCTTCGCCAAAGAGCGCGCGGCGCGATTTCGCCAGCACGGTTTCATCCAATTCCTTGAGGATATGGAACAACGTTTGGCCGGCGCGACGTACGATGGTTTTACGGTTCGATTGCAGCTCGGCGATTTGTGCGCGCTTCACGTGAGCCTGCTCACTATGCTCGAAAACGGAGCCCCTGGAACGGATATGCTCCTTGCATTCGACGATCAAGCTGGAGAATTCGCTGGCAAGCTCCTGGGTGAAAAATTTCAGCACGGCTAAGCGGAGCAGCAAATCGAACTCGATGTTTTTTTCAAACTGCGCACGCGTAATTCCAGATTGTAAGAGTTCGCTGAGAAGTTTGCGGAACTGCGAGGAGTCACCCGCACGCGACTGCCGCGATTCGAAACCGAAAAACTGCTGGAGAGACGCTGCTTGGCGCACGAGATCGGCCATGTACTGCCGCCCGGTTTCAAGAAATCGTGGACTTAGATAAACATCAAAGTGGATATTGTCGATGCCGGGCGTGAGTGCCCCGAGACGCAACTCGGCAGAATACGGCTCGAGCTTCAGGCGCGCCGGGCGGGCCGGCGTTGCGGTGGTGGTGTCCGGCATGAGACCAATCTGGCCTTACTCTTTTGACTGTAGCAGAATGCGAGAGTGGCGCAAGGATGAGAGACCAAGTCGTTAACCCGCCGGACGGACAGGGACCCCGCTGCCTGCATTTGGGAGGATCGGGGGAACGATGCGAGGAGCCGGCGCTTGAGGATGGCTTCTGCGAGCGCCACGGTCCGGACGCAGCTTGGCGACTCGGGGTCGCTGCACGTCGCAAAATCATGGCCGTGTTGCTCGGCATTGCCGCGCTTTGGCCGCTGCTCGCCGATCTGTGGCGCGCATTTCAGCATTGGCTGCACTAGCGCGCCTGTAATCAACGCGGAGGCGTTCTATGCAGGGTTCTATGCCGTGCCACTGCTCCTTCGCGCGAATTTGTCCGGCACGATTTCAGCTATGGTAATTTTTCGCACCTCGTGAGCGACATGCGCGAGTGCGATGCGCAGCACAGGCCAGTCTGTGCGCAAGCGCATGCGCTCAGGCCATTCAATCAGCACAATCGCAGGCTCAGCGAAAAGATCTTCCAAGCCTAGAGTGTCGAAATCGTGTACATCCGAGACACGATACAAGTCCACGTGAAAAACAGTAGCGGGGCCGCTGAACGTGTGAATGAGTGTGAAAGTCGGGCTCGTGATGTCTTCTTCGGCGGCAACTCCGAGACCGCTGATGATGCCCTTCGCCAGCGTCGTTTTACCCGCACCTAGCTCTCCTGTTAGAAGAATCAAAAGCGGCGGGCGTAAACCGGCGGCCAGTTCCCTGCCCCGGGAAATCGTTTCTTCAGCGGAACGCGAAAGAATTTCGACAGGCGTCATGTCACAATGCCTGAATGGCGTCGCGGAGTTGCGCACATGCGGCGGGGACCGCGCGAATGACATCGGTGGCAATGAGTGGCGCTTCGCCGAATTCCTCGGCCGCCAAATCGCCCGCTAGACCGTGCAAGTAGACGCCGCATGCAAGCGCTAGGGGCCAATTCTGCGCTCCTAATTGCGCTGTAAAACCCGCAAGCATTCCCGTTAACACATCTCCGGTACCGCCCGTCGACATCCCCGGATTGCCGGTGGAATTAATCCACGCCGTACCATCCGGCGCCGCCAAAACTGTTTGATAACCCTTGAGTATGACGAATGCCTGCCAATCACTCGCGGCTTTGCGTGCCACGTCAAGACGGTGCGCCTGGACATCCTTCACGGTACCGCCAATTAGCCGCGCCATTTCGCCCGGATGTGGAGTAACCGCGAGCATTTCGCGCGAGCCGCGAAGCTCGTCAGCGCGTCCGGCGAAAGCATTCAGACCATCGGCATCGAGGATGATTGGAATTTGCTGGTGGCTGGCGATAATCGACCGGACAAACTGCTGCGTTTCTGGGTGCGTGGTCAATCCGGGACCGAGTGCGAGCACAGTTTTTCCGTCAAGGATCTTCGCGAAGCCACCCGAATCAAAAACGTCGCGCGCAACGGTTCCTGCAGCAGTGGCGTGCAACGGCTCGGTCATGATTTCCGGCGCAAATCCGGCGACAGTTCTAAGCACCGGTTCGGGCGTGGCGACGGTTACCAAGCCCGCGCCGGCACGCAAGGCGCCTATGGCAGCCAGAGCCGCGGCACCGGCCTTGCCTGTCGAGCCCGCAACAACTAATGCGTGCCCGTATAGACCTTTATTTGAGTCGGCTTTTCGCCCTGTCGGTAGCGAGCGAAATTCCCACGGCTCCAGCCAGCGCACGTTGCTCTGAGAAATCTCTTCGATCAACGCGCGCGGCGAACCAATGTCGGCAACCGTCAGTCGACCTATCCAGGGGCGCGCGGACGCCGCGATCATCCCAACTTTCGGAGCGGTGAAGGTGATTGTGTAATCGGCAACAACCGCCGGACCGGCAGCCTCCCCTGTGTTCGCCAGGAGTCCCGAAGGAATATCGACCGAGACAACACAAGTGCGGTGTTCGTGCCGGTTCACGTCCTGAATCACCTGGGCCAGCAAACCCTCGACTGGTCCGCGCAGGCCTGTCCCAAAAAGAGCATCCACAATAACCGCGGCGCCCGCGAGTGCATTTCGCGACTGGCTCCATACCGTCGTGTCAGGAATGACTGTCGTTTCAATCGAGGCGGTGTGCAAACGTCGATAATTCTCGGCAGCATCGCCCGTTAATTCGGAAGGATCCGCAAAAAGTAAAACGACTGGCTGGCCGCCAAGTTCGCGGAGTTTTCGCGCTACGACAAAACCGTCACCCCCGTTGTTTCCTTTGCCACACAACACGACGACGCGCCGCCGTTTGAGCGGTGAAAAGTGCGCGGCAATGAATCGCGCAATCGACGAACCGGCATTTTCCATCAGCGTCAGGCTCGGGACTGCGTACCGCTCCGTCGTCAAACGGTCGGCCCGGAGCATTTCGTCAACAGTAAGAATTCTCATGTGAATTTAGATGGCGGGGTGCGAAATCCCGCCGCCCGTGAGTTTATCCTGACAGACGAAAAACGGAAACTCTGTCAATTTTCTTGTTGGGTCCTGGAAGCGTACGCGACGCGTCACTGCCCGCGGAGAACGTCGTAGCGCGCGACCGTGTAACCAATCGCGGCTCCAAGAAACACGTCCGACGGAAAGTGGGACTGTATTGTGATGCGCGAAAAACTGATGACGGCCGCTGCGCCGTATGCGAGCCACGGAACCCAACGATGCTTTCGATAGCGTCTCGCGATTACCGTGGCGATTCCAAAAGCCTCTATCGAATGGCCAGATGGAAAGCTATTGGAGATTATACCCTTATGACCCTCCCAGAAAGTGTCGGAAAAGTTTCCGTCTGGCGGGATTTCGATAGGCCGCCGGCGATGTGTGGCGACTTGAGTGATTCCGTAAAAAACCATGCCATCAGCAGCAGCCTCACCGGCAAACAAAGCCGTCTTCTGCGCGTAGGAGTCTCTAGTAGCAAGACCTGTCAGATATAAGAAAGTAGGAGCGGCCGCGAGTTCGGCGTCAGTCGCTATCTTGCTGAAGCTGCTGTTAAAATCGATGTAAGTTCTCGAACGGCGGAAGTAGGGAGCGTCGTGTGGATCGGCAACGATAAGACCAGCCGTAAGTCCGATGATTGAAATGGTGGGCAGCCAATGATGGCCATGCGCGAGTTGGACGGGAAAAAGCCACATGGCTCGCTGGTCGTCGAGAAAATTGGTTGGCAGCAGCGCCCAAGAGACGTCGCGCTGACCCGTGGCGGAGTCGGTAACGTATCCCTGGTTCGGCTCTGCGGCGGAAGATGCGGGCGCAGAGAACGCAGGCACTACGGGAATGCTGAGAGTTTCTGGCGGTGCAGCCGCTTGAAACTCAGGGGTTGGAAACCTAGGCGCCGGCTCAGGAAACGTTGGTAGCGGCGCAGAGAATGCAGACGGCGAAGTGGTTAATGCGGGTTGAAACGTGACCTCTTGGGCGTATAGAACGTTTGAGCTTGATATCGCGACGCCAAACAGCACTACGGCGAACAAACGTCGCGAATAGCGGTGAATGATCGGCATGAGCTCCCTTTCAGCGTCTAAATGAGATACCCCATTACGAATTAATGATGCGCTGCGGCAGGCTTAAGTCACGTGCGCGCAACAAGCACGTATGTGAGGGATATCGGCGTCTGCATGAACAAACTCAATCGAGTTTCAACAGTTTCCATCTGTCTGGCCACCATACTTTCACGAGCGTTAAGAAGAATGGCGGAATCACGAGCGATTAATTATACTTCTTGAGTTTGGCCGCGCCTTTCCGGGGTCGGCTAATTGGTAGGCCGCCAGCCTTTGGAGCTGGTTATCCTGGTTCGAGTCCAGGCCCCGGAGCCAAATCGCGAGTTTTGGGCGGAGGTCGGGTAATCGGACGTAATTCTGTTACTTCGGGATCGCCCGTCACTTGGGCGCGAGCGCCACGGCAGAAAACAGATTTCCGTTAACGGATGTCGTGATCAGACCAAGTAGTCATGCTCAAGTAATCAAGCACTGTGAAGTGAATGTGCATTCAGAAAAGAGGTTTTAGCTCCGATTCAATCACCTCCGTGTATTCAAATCCGATGATCTTTTTGCGGAGTATTCCCTGGCGATCATAGAGCATCGTGGTCGGTAAGCCTTGGATGCCTCCAAACTTCTGTTTGAGTTCCGCAGTTGCGACGGCGAGTGGATACTCGACTCCGATTTTTTTCGCAAATAGAACCGGGTCCTCCGTGTCTCGCATGGTGTCGAATTTGAAGCCGATCACAACAAAACCGCGAGAGCCATAGCGGTCGAGAAGCTTCTGGTATCCCGGCATCTCTTTTTTGCACGGCTGGCACCAAGTGGCCCAGAAATCAATGAGCACCACCTTGCCGCGAAGGTCAGCCGACGAAATCCTGCGGCCCTGCAAATCCTCGACGGAAAAATCTGGCAAACGCGAACCTATTTCTCCGACAGCGATAAGCGCGGCCTTCGGCTGAGGGTGACTCGCAGGATCTTGATTGCATCCCGCGAGCACAATGGCTGCTACGCCCAGAAAAAATAGACTGCGTCTCAGCATTTATTCCTTCTTCTGGACTTCGAGTATCAGCAGTTTCAGCGGAGCGGACGTGCCTGGCCTTTTCTTTTTTCCTTCGGGCTTCTTGTACAACTGGCCGCGAACCGTGACAATCGTTGAGGAACCCGCGAGGGACTCAAGCCCTTTCGATAAATCATTGGGCTCAAGTCCAAATGACCGATTCGGCTCGACCTGCAAGGCAAGGTTGCCCGAAGAGTCCTTCACGATTCTCCCGCGAGCGATCATGTCCATCTCAGCTACGGTCACACCACTGTCGTAAGTCGCCTTCAGAAGGTGCGCGGGGTCGATCTGCCCGTCTTCTTTGGGCGTGACATCAACTTTTCCGTCCAGCAAGCTCACTACAACTTTTTGAACGCCAGACTGGCGTCCGAGGGATTGTTGCACCCCGTAGGCTCAAAAATTTCAAGTCATACCTTCGACACGCATTTCGATATGCTTGATTTGCGCTTGCGCGATGGGAGCAACCGTAGATACGAACAGGGCAAGCAGAGCAAGTTTTCTTGTGTTCATTGTTCCTCCTCCCCTCAGAAGTGCAGTCGAAACTGCTTCGTGATTCCAAAACTGATATGGCGGCGGACAGGCATGAAGAGCGCGCCGCTCGAATGCGCGACGTCCCAATCCGCCCCGAGCCACATGTGCAAGCCGGGACTCAGTCCCACGTAGCTCGTGATTCCCGCGAGCAAGGCATCGCCGCCGCTTCCGCTCTGGGCGACTCCTGCTACGCTATCGTTCCAGAAATGCTGCCAGGTGAGCTCGGGGCCGATAAACCACTCATGAGCCACATTTTTCGATTCATAGGGCCGGTACGACAGCCAGAAGCGAGATTCGATATCGTTGCCAAGGCGAGTGGACTGCGTGCCCTGCGAACGTACGGTCGAACGAAAATCCTCATCAGCGACGAGACGTTTGGAGTTGAAAAGACCGGTGTAAGTCCCGTTCGCCGCGAGAAACAAATCAGTGGAACCAGAGCCAGGCTGCATGCCCGCAGGCAATTTGTTCCCGTTAGCATCAGTCAGGTCCGTCCCGCCTGTCGGAATTTTGGGGCCGAACGTGACAGAAGCCTGAGTCGTGCCACGTTTCGAATCTCTCCGATAGAATCGATACTTCACGAGCAGCATGGCATCGCCCAAGCCCGATCCCCCGGCGGCCGGTGCGCCGGTGAACGCGAAGTGATTCGTGACGATCGGAAGGAGGATGGTCAGGTCGAAATTGGGATGGAACCCCCAGGTGAAATTGAAATCCCCTTCGTGGGAGAAGGTCGGACGGGCGGTCGCTGGAATGCCACCCGGCGATATTGGCGCTTCGCCGCGCGTCGTGATAATGGAATTATAGGAGATCAGCGCGCCGCCGGGAAATAAAGGCGGAGCGGTCTCGGGAGCGGGGCCTTGAGCTCGCGCCATCGGTGCACCAAATAACCGGAGAAGCAACAAAGCTCCGCACATTGTTCGTTCAAGATGGACCACGGTTCGCAGATTCACAATTTTTTCCTCCGGCATATGTGGCCTTACCTAACAAACGGCATGGCACACCGAATGCTTTGAGCTGAAAATCAGCAGAGGTGAGACTAGATGCGGAGAGGCTGCGGGGACCGTGAATGGAAGATCGGCGGAGCGTGACAATGCGCAGCAACGATACGCGGGCGCGAAGCCAGGCTGTCAGGTCCTCCAGATACCGCCGTTACCGAGAGCAACGCAGGAGCGAAGGAAGCGCTATACGCTGATGCGGTTTGAACGAACGGTGCGTGCATCGGCTGCATCGTCTTGCAGCAATTCTGGCCTGGATGACCATGCGACGAACACGGCATGGATCTGCAACACTGCATCGCTTGCTGGGGCGTCGTCATGGTGCCGCAGTCAAATGTATAAGCAGAGAGAGAGATTGTGAGTACCGCCGCAAAAATTGGCTTGGCCAAACGCATCGTTGACTAGCTTAGACGCCCAGAGTGTTCGGGTCAAGCGTGTTCGCTTGAGTGTGTGGGCTCCTGCGAAGTGACCAAGCATGTGCGTCGGCACTCTAAGAAGATGGCGACGCGACACGTTTTGAAACGCACGAGTTGTATAGGAGTCCATCGGCCACGGGAATGACAAGAAATAGTAGCGAATTGAGACGACGCCTGTAGGGAGCGCAGCGAGAGAAATTGCACCGCGTAGGATTAACCCTAAATCGGGAGGATGAAATGGCAAAATATGGAAAGGCTGCGGCGAAGAGCGTGAAGAGCGCCCTGCACCGCGAAAAACGGGGAACGCTGAAATCCGGCAAAGGCGGCAAGGGAGGCACAGTAAAGAGCCGCAAACAAGCAATCGCAATCGGACTTTCCGAGGCGCGAAAGAAGGGCGCGAAAGTCCCCAGGAGGAAGTCTTAACGGCCTCCCCGTAAGGAGGACCGGATTACAGTCGCCGTCGCATAATCGCGCTGGTACGCGCCAACCCTATCGAACCCGCGATGCCAGGAGACACACGCCGACTTGGGCGCCGCTCGATTGGCGGCACCCGACAATCCAAGGATGCTGGGGTAACCCGATTAATCTGTGAAAACCAAAGTTTTCACTTCCTGGCGACCGTGCTTTATGTGCTTGAGCGGGTGGGAATTGAGGCGGCGCGAAGCCGCCCGGAGCAGGTTTTCGAAATCGCGGTCACGCGCAGTACGGCTAGGTTTCCGGGTCTTTGTTTCGGGCACTTCTGTCTCTCCCTCAACCCTCCCCAAGGATGGAGAGGGCCTCCACGCGCAGATAGATAGTCTCTTTAGTCGAGTATGTCAATCAGGATGACACCCTAGAAACACGAGCCGCTTGCCTTCAGGGGCGCTAGCACATAACCTGTCGCCCATATGAATGCGCAGTTTCTGGTCATGGGTGTTATCTGGTACGTGGTGTTCCTGTTTTCAACGGTGTGCCATGAGGGCGCACACGCCCTCGCGGGCAAACTGGGTGGCGACCCGACAGCCTTCCACGGCGGGCAAGCGTCCCTCAACCCATTGCCGCACATCCGGCGCGAGCTATTCGGCACGGTGATTGTACCTATTGCCTCTTATTTCCTCACGCGTCCTCCGTGGATGATCGGCTGGGCCAGCGCGCCCTATGATCCCGTGTGGGCGCAACGGCATCCGCGACGCGCGGCATGGATGGCTCTGGCCGGACCTGCGGCCAACTTTATTCTGATGATCGCAGGGGCAATTGCAATCCGCGTGGGCGTGGCGATGGGGGCTTTCCGCGCGCCCGAAAGCATATCCTCATACGCGCAAATCACTCAGGCCTCTAATACCGCGAGCAGTGGAGCACAACTTGCGGCCGCGGCGCTCAGTATTCTGTTTGTGCTGAATCTTCTGCTCGGCACATTCAATCTGCTTCCCTTCCCGCCACTCGACGGACACAATGGCGTTACGGTGCTGATGAGCGAAAACACCGCGCGACGATTCATGGCCAGCACTTTCTCGGGACTCGGATTCGCCGGGCTTCTTATCGCCTGGTTCGTGTACGGCAAGATTTTCGCCATTGTTTATCCGCTTGCGCTTAACCTCCTTTATTATCCGGGCGTGCATTACCACTGAACTGCGTTAGCTATTTTTCGCCCATCTAGGAAAAGCGCCTCAAGAGCATTCCGCTTGATTCAAACCAGCACATTTGTACTGATTTGCGATGCGTGCACGATACTGCAGCTTGCAGAGCGTGCCGTAAGTCCTTGCCACTCAGCGGCACACCAGGCGCCAACTTTGGCATTCGTTCTGCTTTTCTTATCCGTGGAGGTAACTTGATGTCTCCGCTGGAAACAGAAGAGTCAAGCCGGCCGGTCGAGATTTCCGGATGGGATCTGGCCGAGAATTTTTTTGTTGAGAAGACCGTGCTCCGCATGTGTGACGATGGCAGCCGGAAAGTGCGGCTTCACGCCGCACTACGAGTTGGAGCGCTGGTGTTCGCGCGCCTGTCCGATGAGCAGACCGCAGACCGTACTAGCCCTGTCACCTATCAAGTCGCTACGATAAACGCAAACTTCTCGGACGAAGGAAGAGAAATTCGGTTGCTGCAGCGCCATCCGCGCCAGACTCTTCTGGGCAAGTTGAATGCCTCATTGGCGGACCCGGCGACGAAGAACTAGGGTCGCCAGCGCAACACAGCGCGCCGGGATGGCGCACTTCTGCGTCCCCTTTTGACACTGAAAATCGGATTTGAAACGCTCCCCCAGTTCCAGAGCCGGTCAATTCGTTGCATCAAGCTCACCAAGGCACTATACCGAAACGAATCACCTTACGATAACCCTCTCAGGCACAGCGAATTCCCGTCCCTAAATTCACTTCGGCCGTCTGGTAGTAACTCACGCTCAACGTGTGCCGTGTCCGAACGTTATGGCACGCGCCGTGCCTGTATCTGCAGAATGGCAGCCACCACGGAACAACCTGTCGCTGAATTGGTTCGCCAAAACCTATCGATTTGCGTTTTGGATGATGACGCAGATCTGGTCGAGAGCACTACAGCGAGATTGCAACGCTTGGGCTATCCTGCAAACGGTACAACCAGTCCGAGCGAGGCTCTGGCACAAGTGCGGGCCGGTGCGTGCCGCATGGTTCTGGTGGATATGCTAATGCCAGAAATGGATGGCTTTACTTTCCTCGGAAAATCGCTGCAGCTTGATCCCAATGTCGCAGTGATTCTTATCACTGGTCATTACACGGTTGATTCGGCGATCGAAGCAATCAAGCGCGGAGCATACGACTATCTTTGCAAGCCTCTCGACCAGGCAAGACTCCTGAAGTCACTTGATGAACTCGCAGAAGTGTCTTCGCGGCGGTCGCAAATCCGCGTGCTTGACGAACAACTGCTGTCGAATTTCGAATTTGAAGGCATCGTCGGCCGCAGCCCTGCCATGCTCGAAATGCTGGACATGGCGCGAAAAATCGCCAAGCACTACACGAATGTGCTGATCAGCGGCCCCACTGGGTCCGGAAAGGAATTGGTGGCCCGCGCGCTTCACCAGATGAGCCCGGTGGGACAACAGCGGTTCGCCGTATGCAATTGCTCGGCCTTGGTGGACACACTCCTCGAAAGCCAACTATTCGGGCACATGCGCGGTGCGTTTACTGGCGCAACAGAGACGCGCCCCGGTTTATTCGAGTATGCGAATGGCGGCACGGTGTTCCTGGATGAAGTTAGCGAAACATCGCTTCAGATGCAGGCGAAGTTGCTGCGCGTGATTCAGAATCGTGAAATCCAGCGCGTAGGCTCGCCCGAAGTCATGAAGGTCGATGTGCGCATCATCGCCGCAACAAATCGTGATCTGCGCAGCCAGGTTCTGGCGGGTCGATTCCGCGAGGATCTTTTCTATCGCCTCAGTTCGCTTGAGATTCATGTGCCAGGCCTAACCGAGCGCGCTGAAGATATTCCGATTCTGGTACGTTATTTTTTGAAAAAATACAGCGACGAATACGGGAAGACGTTTCAGGGGTTGACAAGGCGCGCACAAATGGTTCTGCTGCACCACGATTGGCCGGGCAATGTGCGGGAGCTCGAAAACGCTATATCGAGCGCAGCGATCACGGCCACGAACGAATTCATCGACGTGGATGACCTGCCCGGCAATCTTCGGCGGCCTGCCGGAAATGTCGGGCCGCCGGAGGAAAATTGGCGGCCTTTGCCGCTCGACGAAGTGCGCCGAATCCATATCAAGCGAGTGCTCGAAATGTGCGCAGGAAACCGCGTGAGAGCGGCGCAGGTGCTAGGCATCGGGCGAACCAGTTTGTATCGTTTTCTGAAGCGCGAACATCGGCAGACGTCAAAAAATGCCGCATAACTTTCGGCCCTTAAGTCCCCGTAAACGGGTGTACCGCAAGAACACATCTGTATCGACATGCGCTACGCAGATCGGTTAGCCCGTCTGGTTTTTCCTTTCCCGTCAACGACATAGTTTCTCGACCTGTATGGCTGCTGACCTGCCTCTTACCGAGCGGGAGGCCAGAAAATGCGGGGGCAAGTCAATTGGGAAGAACTCGGTATCCAGGCAAACCAGGACCGCCGTCGCGAGCCGCGACTGCCTCTTTCGGTTCCGATCGAGGTGACGGGTTTCGGCACGGATGCACGCTTCTTCCGAGAGCTCACGACAACGATCGACATCAGCGAGAGCGGGTGTTGTTTTCGTTTGCAGCGCGAACTGCCACGCGGGGGCATTGTTGCCATCAGAGTGATGCTCAAAGAATATGCGAAGAATGAACTCGCACGTCCGTTGCTGTATCAAATCACTCGCGCCTTGGAGGATCAGAATTGTTGGCTCGTCGGTGCCGCCAAGCTGCAGCCGGAAGGCATTTGGCTCGTTGCGTTTCCAAAGCCTGTCGATCCCAAGCCCGCAGCCCGATAAAACTGATTCTCGAAATATTAGTTTTTCACGGCCCCGCATCCCTCTATCCGCCGATCAAACCTGTTTTCCCCCGCTGCAGACTTCTGCCTTCAACTTCAATACGTACTCAGACTAGCGGTACCATTGCGCAGCTTTCGCGCGCGCGAGCGGTATGCTAGACTCGCGGCAGTGAGCAAAATTTGTGTTGCGCAGTTTGCGACGCGAAAATTGTTCGCACATCGGTGGAACTTCGGGCTCTGTGCGACGATTCCCCGCAAACCCCGCCAGGCCCGGAAGGGAGCAACGGTAGCGGATCAGCTTCGTGCGCCGCGGATCACCCGAAGTTCCTTCCACACACGAGGCGGACCTTAAAACTTCATGGCTTATCAAGTGATTGCGCGTAAGTGGCGGCCTCAAACATTTCAGCAGATTGTCGGGCAGCGACACGTCACACAAACGTTGGAAAATGCTATTCGGCAGAACAGGCTGGCGCACGCGTATATTTTTTGCGGCACGCGCGGCGTGGGAAAAACCACGACGGCGCGGATCCTCGCAAAATGCCTGAACTGCGTGAATGGGCCGGCGGTCGAACCATGCAACGTCTGCGATGCGTGCCGCGAAATCACGGCGGGTGGTTCGTTGGATGTGCTCGAAATCGATGCTGCATCGAATCGCGGCATCGATCAAATCCGCGAATTGCGCGAGATGGTGCGCTATGCGCCGGCATCGGGCCGCTATAAAGTTGTCATCCTAGACGAAGCTCACCAGCTTACCGACGAAGCCTCCAACGCGTTGCTGAAAACTCTCGAAGAGCCGCCTGAGAAAGTTGTTTTCATTTTGGCGACAACGGAACCGGAAAAACTCGCCGACACCATCAAGTCGCGTGCGCAACTTTTTCAATTTCGTTCGCTGACGTTTCAAGAAATTGCCGGCGCGCTCGAGCACATCACCAAGGAAGAAAATTTGGAGATTGAGCCAGGAGCCATCGCCGTGCTGGCACGCGCGGCGGAAGGCAGCTTGCGCGATGGGCTCTCGCTGCTGGAACAGGCCATCGCGTATTCCGGCGACAAAATCACCGATGCGCAGGTGCGCGAACTTCTTGGCGTTGTGGCCGAAGATGTGCTCGATGATATAGTGGAAGCGATTGCGAATCATTCCGCCGAGCGCGCACTGACGCTGGTGCAGCGCTTGCACGCGGAAGGGCACAACCTCCAACATTTCTGTCGCGAGGCAATCCGCCACGTGCGCAATTTGCTGGTCGCCAAAGTTTCCGGCGCGGATTCGCCGCTGATTGCGGCACCGGAAGACGAGCGTCCACGACTGGAGAAACAGGCGGCGCTTTTTGCCGAAGAAGATTTGACAAGATTTTTCCAGATCCTGCTCGCCACCGATGAAGATTTGCGACGGAAGCCGGGTCCGCGTTTACATTTGGAGTTGGGCCTGCTTCGGCTGGTGAATGCGGCGCGGCTTGCGCCGCTTGAGGAAGTTCTTGCGGAATTGCGCGGCGAACCGACCGCCCGGCCCGCGACCGCACGCAACACGACGCCGGCGCGCTCCATGTCAGCTCCCGCGATTCCCTCCCCTGGTTATGGCGGAGCGAGTGAAAAGAAATTTCAAGCGGCCGCGGCGTCCGGAACAATTGAGAATTTAAGAGCGCCCATCGTGCAAGCTGGCGTCGCGGAAAAGTCGGGTCCGGTGCCAATCTCCGCGCCACGCGTGATCGCGAAGATCGCGGAAAGCCAATTCAGCGGCTTGGCGGCTGCACAGCTCGAGTCAATCCAATCCGCGCTGCGCAATCAGCAGAAATTTTTGTGGTCCATGGTGGAGCACGCGAGCCGTTGGGAACTCCAGGGCAGCGAAATGAATTTATATTTTCCACCGGAGAGCCGCGCGCTCGCGGAAATGTTGCAGGCGCGGGACCCTATGGAGAAGTTGCGCACCGTGCTAAGCACCGTGATGGGCCAACCACTCCGCGTTTGTGTTAAACTCGATTCCAGCCGGAGCTCAGTGCCGCGAGCATCGGAAATGCGCGCGCGG
>DASYYR010000105.1:0-16578 GCA_035933575.1 Candidatus Acidiferrales bacterium
CGGAATGACATTCCGCAGCGCTTTGAAATCCTTCAACTGCTCGCCGCATTTTTCGCAATAGAAAATAATCAGCGGGACGCCCCAGAACCGCTGGCGCGAAATGCACCAATCCGGGCGCTCGGCAACCATGTCGTGGATGCGCGCTTCGCCCCATTCGGGCTTCCACTTCACTTTGGCGATGTCGGCCAGCGCGCGCTTGCGCAGATCGTTGTGATCGAGTTCGATGAACCACTGCTCCGTCGCACGGAAAATGACGGGATTGTGGCAGCGCCAGCAATGCGGATAGCTGTGCTGCAATTTTCCCTGGCCGATCAGAGCGCCACGCGATTCGAGGAGCTTGATGATGAGTGGATTGGCTTCGAAGACGGTTTTGCCTTTGTATTCAGGCAAACCTTCAACGAAGCGGCCATCGTCATCGAGGGGCGCGTATGTGTCGATGCCGTATTTTTGGCCGGTGCGAAAATCGTCAGCGCCGTGGCCGGGAGCGGTGTGGACGATCCCGGTGCCCTGCTCGAGCGTGACGTAATCGGCGAGGACGGCGGGCTCGAGGCGGTCGAGAAACGGATGGTGAAATTTCAGATGCGCGGCTTCGAGTTCACTGCCTTTGTAAGTGGCGAGGAGTTTTGATTCTTTGTAGCCGCAGGCATCCGCCACGGATTTGCGAAGCTGATCCGCGACAAGGTAAACGTCGCCACTGTCTGTTTCGACTGCCGCATAAACAAAGTCTGGATGGAAAGCGAGCGCCATGCTGGCGGGGATGGTCCAGGGCGTCGTTGTCCAAATGATGCCATAGACACTCTTGCCTTTGAGTGCGACGGGAATGTTATGCGCGTCTGGGCCATCTTGGACGAGCTTGTAGCGAACATAAATCGAGGGGCTGGTGTGGTCGGCGTATTCTACTTCAGCTTCAGCGAGCGCGGTGCGGTCGCAAATGCACCAATAGACCGGCTTCAGTCCTTTATAAACGTAACCTTTCTCCATGAATGTCAGGAAAGCGTCGGCGATAGTCGCTTCGTGTTCCGGGTCCATCGTGAGATAGGGCTTCTCCCATCGGCCAAGGACGCCGAGGCGTTTGAAGTCACGGCGGTTTTGGTCGATGTATTTCACGGCGAACTCGCGGCACATACGCCGAAATTCGGCGGGCGCGACGCTGTCCTTTTTTCCACCCAGCTGCTTTTCGACCTTGGATTCAATCGGCAGGCCGTGACAATCCCAGCCGGGAACGTATGGCGAGCGGAAGCCGGCCATGGTCTTCGATTTCACGACCATGTCTTTCATGATTTTATTCAGGCCGGTGCCAAGGTGAATATCTCCGGTGGGATAGGGAGGGCCGTCGTGAAGCACAAAAAGAGGGGCCTGAGCGCGCGATTCGAGGATGCGCTGGTACAATCTTTCCGCCTCCCATTGAGCAAGCTGCTGCGGCTCTCGCCGAGGCAACTGGGCCTTCATCGGGAAGTCGGTGCGGGGCAGATTGATGGTGCTTTTGAGGTCGACAGGTTTCGCCATTAGGCCTTTTCTGGGGCTTTTTTGTTGATGTTAACGGAGCGGAACGTCGCGCGCCGCAGTGAACCTCGTATGTTACAATGAAAAGGCATAGGTGTCAGCCCGCGGGAGGGCCATACATCCTTTTTTGCCCGGCAGAATCTAAATAAAACGACGAGGGGTACGGGCGGAAGAGTGTAAGCCGATTTATGAGTCAAGCGGATCCATCCGAAAACGTGCAGCCGCAAAGCGGACAACCCGAGCGAGCTCGCGCTTTGGCTTTCGACCTCACATGGCGTTCGGTGACGCGGGAGTCTGGGTTTTCGATGTTCCTGTCGAACGTTAAGGAATTCCTGACCGAACGGCCGGTGAAAGTTCCGCGCGGGGCGGGGCCAAGCGCTTTCCAACCAGCGCGATTCGGCTCTTCGATGTCGGACAACTTCAAGGAACTTCTGCGTCGATTACCCGCTTCCGCGCGAAAGCCGTCCGATTCTGAGTTATTGGTCACGTCCCAAGGATGGTTCGCGAGCTTTTGGGAAAATATCCGCGACACGGTTGCGCCCCGCAAATTGCCGCCGTTGAAGGTGACGAGCAAGCCGATTGCCGTTCCGGAAATCTGGACGCCGAACAAGCAGTTCACGAAGGTGCAGGCGCTGTCGCTGGCGTTTCACGTTCTGGTGATCGTGCTGATTATTTTGCCGCTGCTGCCGGAATTTATGTCTCCGCCGATGCAGGCCAATGCGATGACCGTGACGCCGCTGGACGTTTCACCCTACCTGGCCAAACTGAAGATGGGAAACAAAAAGGCCGGTGGAGGAGGCGGAAGAATTGGCACTGCTCCCGCGACTCGCGGACGCCTGCCAAAATTTTCGATGGAGCAGATTACGCCACCTGAAGTGAAGCCACCCGAGCATGCGAAACTGCAGGTTGAGCCAACTGTGATGGCGCCGCCGAATATCCATATGCCAACTCCGAATTTGCCGAACACTGGCGACCCGCTCGCGAATTTGGTGAACGATTCGATGGGCAACGGCAGCGGCACAGGCATCGGCAGTGGGAATGGCGCCGGCGTTGGCGCTGGCAATCAGTATGGGATTGGCGGCGGTTACCCAAACGCTGGCGAAAATGGCTATGGAACGCCCGTATGCCTTTACTGTCCAAATCCGAAATATTCGGACGCGGGGTTCAAGCTAAAAATTCAGGGCGTGGTGGTTCTTGACGTTATCATCGGAACTGACGGCCGCGCGCACAACATCCATGTCTCCAAGGGCCTTGGCTATGGCCTTGACGAAGAAGCGATCACGGCTGTGCGCGACATTTATCGCTTCAAGCCGTCGACCGGCCCTGATGGACAACCAGCTGCGGTGCATATGCTGTTTGAAATAGAATTCCGTCTGTACTGATTTTCCCTGCCCCAGTTGTTCGCCGCTCGCTCCTCAATTTGCGCTTCCAAGCAGTTACGACTGCGCACAAACTTGAAAGGCCGGACACTTCACAGAGGCGCGTTCTGCTACGATGTGCAACATGAGATTCGCTTATCGGCCAATTTTGCTGGTTGTAATGTGCGGTTTGTTCGCGAGCTTGCCGGCGGCGGCACAGTCAGGAGCGATCGCGTTCGTGGCGCGCATTACGCCGTCGACGGGCGTGGCGGAGCCGGTGAGAGGGTTGCCGTTCTACCTGCTGAGCAAGAGCTTCGCGGACATTCAGCGCGAGGCAGATGCTTCCGTGCCCAAACTCGATTTCAATCGCTTCGTTGACAGCTTGACTGTTTCGAAGGAACTGAAAACATGGATGAAGAAAAATCACACCGCGACGATCACCGGAGACGATTTCCGCAAGAAGCTGACGGCGGATGAAATTATTAATATTCCGGAGTTCTGGAAAGCGTACTTCGCTGAAAACGGTCCGGGCGCGGGCTCCGATTTCCCGGCACGCAAATACAAAGAGAGCGACCGCACGAAGAATCCGGAGAAATATCAGCGCGAGGTTGACGAATACCACGCCAAGGTCCGGAAATTCTTGGCCGCCAACCCAGACAGTAAAGAGGTGATGGATGCCGACCTGGAATC
The DNA here is from genome assembly GCA_035933575.1 of Candidatus Acidiferrales bacterium. GTDB lineage: Bacteria > Acidobacteriota > Terriglobia > Acidiferrales > UBA7541 > DAHUXN01. The sequence continues at coordinate 3,552 of DASYYR010000105.1, forward strand.
CATTAACCCGGGGCCGCGGTGGGCAGACATGGAGGCCGCGCGTGCCAGAAGTGTGAATACAATGACTCTTGATCTGGCACAATCGCGTTACGCGGTTGGCCAGACGCAAACAGACGTGAATGGGCGCGGCGAATTCAACAACATCGCCCCAGGGACGTATTGGATTACGTCTCTTAAGATAGAGGCCGAGGTAGGCGACACGCTGGAAAAGTGGGACGTTGCCGTTTCCGTGCGGGCGGGCGCGACAACGCAGATGGTTCTCTCGAACTTCAACGCCGTGCCCGTGACCGACCGTTTGCGGAAAAGCAACGCCAATTGACGGGCCGCGCATTGACAAGAAAATTTGAGAGCCGAAGCGTCGGCGCTTTTCATTCCGGAACTCCGCTACGGTCAGTTTCCCGCACTTCTTTACAGCTCGGCACAATCGAACGTTGAATGTAGCGGCCACTCTTTTCATTCGCCACTTTCGCACGTAAACTTCGCCTGTGGCTTCCCGTGGATTGTGGATCGGCTTCGCCGCCGGATTACTGCTGCTGGTCGTTGTCGATCTGATTGCTTTTGGACGCAAGCCGCGGACGATTTCGCTGCGAAGATCCGCGGCGTGGAGCGCAGTTTGGATTGGCGTTTCGCTGGCGTTTGACCTGTGGATCTGGCACTACGCGGGAGCGCGTCCCGCGATCGAGTTCTTGTCCGGATACCTGGTTGAAAAATCGCTGAGCGTCGACAACCTTTTCGTTTTTATCCTAATCTTCCAATATTTTTCGCTCGAGCCTGCGCGGCAACATCGCGTGCTCGTCTGGGGCATTTTCGGAGCGCTGACGCTGCGGGGACTACTGATTGCGGCCGGAGCGGTTTTTATCAACGCGTTTTCATGGTCGCTGTATATCCTGGGTGCGTTTCTTGTTTATGTGGCGCTGCATTTGCTGTTCAGAAAATCGAAGACGATCCGCATGGAAGCGAGTCCCGTGCTTCGCTGGCTGGGGAAAATCGTTCCCACGGCGCAGAACGATGCCAGCGCAAACTTTTTCGTCCGGGGAAACGGCCGCTGGCTGGTGACGCCGATGCTGCTGGCCGTGGTGGCGATTGAAAGCGCGGATGTGCTTTTCGCGCTGGATTCGATTCCCGCGGTATTCGGAATCACGCGCGATCCGTTTATCGTTTTCTCTTCGAACGCTTGCGCCATTCTCGGACTGCGCGCGCTGTATTTTGTTGTCGCAAAATGGATTACGCAGCTGAGATATCTCGACACCGGAGTTTCGCTGGTTTTGCTGTTCATTGGATTGAAAATGCTGGCTGCTCATTGGGTGGAGATTCCTTCGGGACTGTCGCTCGCGGTGATCGCGTTTTTGCTGGTGGCGGCGACGGTGGCGTCGCTGCTGAACAAGCGCGGAACCGTCGAGCCTGATGCGAAACGCGCGAACTTGGGGAGGAAGGCATGAATTTCCGCGCTGCGTCCGTCACAGAGTTAGTGCGGTGCTTGACCTCGCCTGAAAACGATGCGCGCACTAACGCCGCGAGGGAGCTTTATCACCGCGGACTTGAGTTAGCGGAAGAGGCGATTGCGGTGTGGCGGCGAGATTCAGAAATTGGCGCGCTGGTCTCTAAAGACACTACCGTGGGTATCGTCGTCACACCGGATCGTTTTGCCGCCATTCGCTCCGCGCTGGGGAATCCGCATCTTGCGGATGTTCCGCAGGAGCAGGACGCTCGGGAATTCGAGTGGAACGTTGGCGATGGCGTTCAACTGGACATTTTGACGACGAAGGAGCCGGATGGCGCTGGAGCGATTGCGTGTTTTCTGGCGAAATTCGGCGAAGGCATACAGCAGGTTGAGTTTCTGACGCCTGATGTCGAGCGGGCTACGGAGATGATTCGTTCGCGCTTGGGTGTCGCGGCGATTTATCCCGCGACGCGCGCGGGCGCCGATGGTACGCGCGTTAATTTCTTCTTGGTGAGCGCAGCGGCCGGCAAGAAGGTGCTCATTGAACTGGTTGAAACGCCTAAAAGAGCCTCAAATTCACGCTCGAATATTCTGTAATTATTTTGCGGCAGGGACAACCAAACAGCATTTTCCTGCGTATATATAGTTAGCGCTTCGGGTTTGTGTCGGTCGATCCCATAAATCTGGGGAAACGAGGTTGCGGAATTGCCTGTCTTAGGGATTCCGAGCCTACCTGCATTATCTATATACACTAAGAATTCAACGAGAGGTGGGCAATGCCCTACGTAAATGAAATCGAGCAGGCCGCAGCGAATCCCGAGCTGCGCGGAATTTACGAACAAATTGAGAAGAAGTTTGGCTTTATCCCGCATTTCTTCAAAGCGCTCGGCCCGATGCCCGAGGCGATCAAAGCCCAGCTAGAAATGAACGGGGCAATCATGGGCGACGGCGCGTTGTCGACGCTGGTGAAGGAACAGATAGGCGTGGTGGTTAGCGGCATCAACTCGTCATCGTATTGCATCGCCATTCATATGGAAGTGCTCCGTCAATTTGGAATTGATAAGCCGACGTCAAGAAAACTCGTCACGGATTATATGAACGCGCCGGTGGATGACAAAACGAAAGCCCTGTTTCGCTTTGCGGACAAACTGACGCGGAAACCGCTGGACGTCGACCAGCCGGATGCGGACGAAGTATTGCGCGCGGGATGGAGCCAGGCGGCGTTGCGCGAGACAGTGTTGACCGTGGCTTTTTTTAATTACATCAACCGCGTGTCATTCGGGCTGGGACTAGTTACAGATTTTTAGCGAGGACGATCTCCGCAAACGGTGGAAGTTTTTCAGCGTTTGTCGCCACTCTGCTCAATCAATTTCGATACCAGCGCGGTCCATCCTGTTTGATGGCTCGCGCCCAGCCCTGCTCCATTGTCTCCGTGGAAATACTCATAGAACAGAATCAAGTCGCGCCAATGGGGATCGTCCTGAAAAAGCTTGGTCGCTCCGTAAACAGGACGGCGGCCGTCCTGACCGCGCAGAAAAATTCGCACGAGTCTCCGGGAGATTTCAGCGGCGACGTCCCAAAGGCTTGCTTGCCGGCCTGAACCGTAAGGGAATTCGACCTTGAGCTGGTTGCCATAATAATAGTGATAGCGCTGAAGCGCTTCGATCAACAGAAAATTCGGCGGGAACCAGACAGGTCCGCGCCAATTCGAATTTCCGCCGAAAAGCGCCGTAGTTGATTCCGCCGGCTCGTAATCCACACGATGCTCCTCGCTATCGAGGGTCAAAACAAACGGGTGCTCCTGATGATACTTGGAAAGCGAGCGAATACCGTAAGGCGACAGGAATTCGTTTTCGTCGAGCATGAAGCGCAGGACGCGGAGCATTTTCTTCCTGTTGGCGATCGAGAAAAGCAGACGCGCGCCTTTGTCGGTGCGCTGCGACATGTCGATATGCTCGGGAACATCCGGATGGTGGAGCATGAACCACTTCATGCGGCGCTGAAAATCAGGCAGGCGCGCAACGTCCTCGGGTTCGAACGTCTCGACCGCGAAAAGCGGGATCAATCCGACCATGGAGCGCACCTGGAGAGGGACTTGCGCTCCACTGGAGAGATGCATAACGTCGTAGTAAAAGCCGTCCTCCTCGTGCCAAAGTCCGACGTTTTCGCTTCCGATGTTGTTCATCGCGTCGGCGATGTAAACGAAATGCTCGAAGAATTTGCTGGCGAGGTCCTCGTAGGCGGGGTCGTCGTGAGCCAACTCCATGGCCATGGACATCATGTTCAGACAGAACATGGCCATCCAGCTTGTTCCGTCGGATTGGTCCACGTAGCCGCCGCCTGGCAGAGGCATGGAGCGGTCGAAGACGCCAATATTGTCGAGGCCAAGAAAGCCTCCTTCAAAAACGTTCTTGCCGAGAGGGTCTTTGCGATTCACCCACCAGGTGAAATTGAGAAGGAGCTTTTGGAACACGCGCTCGAGAAACGTGCGGTCCAATTTTCCGCGAACGCGCCCTTCAATTTTATAAACGCGCCACGCAGCCCAGGCATGGACCGGAGGATTCGCATCCGAAAAATTCCATTCGTATGCTGGAATCTGGCCGTTGGGGTGCATGTACCATTCGCGGAGCAAAAGAATGAGCTGGTCCTTCGCGAAGTCGGGATCAATGGGCGCCATCGCGACGCAATGGAAGGCCAAGTCCCACGCAGCGTACCAAGGGTATTCCCATTTGTCGGGCATTGAGATGACGTCGGCGTTGTAGATATGGAGCCACTGGTGATTTCGACCTGTGAAGCGCTCGGGAGGTGGCGGCGGCTGCGTGGGGTCGCCCAGAAGCCATCGCCGAACTTCGTAGTGATACGACTGCTTGCCCCAGAGCAGGCCGGCGAAGGCTTGCCGCTGCGCCAGGCGAGCGTCGTCGCTCATCTCTTGCTCGGCGCGGCCCGCATAAAATTCGTCCGCTTCTTTGATGCGCTCATTGAATGTCGCTTCAAACTCCGGACCGAAGAAATCACCCACCGTTGACTTATCTTTGCCGGACGAACGAAGCGGAGATTGATCCGTCAGACGCAAATGAATGGAAATGCCGGCGCCGGGCTTGAGTTGCATCGGATAGTGCGCGGCGATTTTTGTCCCCGTCTGCGCCGGATTCACGGCGTCCTTCTTGCCATGCACGACGTAATTATGGATTCCGTCCTTCACGTACGGAGTCTGATTCTTGTGATTGAACAGAAGTTCCGTATTCGTTTCGTTTTCGGTGAACAGAAGTTCGGGCGCCGCTTCGGCAATCAGCCAGCGGGTGCCATAATCGGACTGATGAAACTCAATGATCGCCGTGCCCGCGGGCGACAGGATTCGCTTGGCTCCAGCCTGACGGACAGCGCCTCCCCATGCCCAGGTGTTGCGAAACCATAAAGTGGGCAGCAGATGGAGCGGCGCGGTATCGGGCCCGCGGTTGACAGCGCTGATGCGGATCAGAATGTCTTCCGCGGACGCTTTCGCATATTCCACGAACACGTCGAAGTAACGATTCTCGTTAAAAATGCCCGTATCGATCAACTCGAACTCTGGGTCTTCGCGCGTTCGCTGATGATTTTCCGCGAGGAGCTGTTCATAGGGGAAGGCGGCCTGTGGATACTTGTAGAGGCACTTGAGGTAGGAACTCGTGGGAGTCGCGTCGAGATAAAAATAATATTCTTTGACGTCTTCGCCGTGATTTCCTTCTCTGTTGTTCAGCCCGAAGAGACGCTCTTTCAGAATGGCGTCGCGTTCATTCCACAGGGCCAGAGCGAAGCAGATGCGCTGATGGCGGTCGCAGAACCCGGCGATTCCGTCCTCGCCCCAACGATAGACACGCGAACGAGCATGATCGTGCGGAAAATATTCCCACGCGTCGCCGTTGGCGCTGTAATCCTCGCGTACCGTTCCCCACTGGCGCTCGGAAAGGTACGGCCCCCACCGTTTCCAATGCACTTCGCGCTGCTGCGATTCCTCGATTCTCTGTTGTTCGCGCTTCATCAACGATTCCTCGGAAACATGGGCCGCCTATCGTAACGCAATCCGCGGGGCGGCGACCATCGCCGTGTGAGCGAAGGTGCCCTGAGTCACAGCATCGGAGAAATGAAAAACGATAGGCACTACCAGTCTGGCAAGTCGCGACGACCAAACATGACCTCGGCAGCCCAGCTACCCAGATAGACCGAAAGGGCCACTCCGTGGCCCGAATATGCGCCGAGCACGATTGCGCGCGGGCTCTTCGGATGGCGTGCGAATACCGGACGCCAGTCATTGGCAAACAGAATTGGCCCACCCCAGCGGTGAGTAAATTGCGCGGAACAAAGCGCGGGATGCAGGTTGCGAATACGGCCTTCGATGCTTGCGAAGAGTTCGGCGGGAACTCCTGTTGCAACATCGAGGGCATCCAGTTCGCTCCAATGGCGCAGGTGGACCAGACCGCTTCCGCAAATGACGCTGTTGTTACTGAGAAGCCTGCCCCACAGGTACGGCAGATCTACAGTATAAAAAGAACGCCGCGAAGCGAGGCCGAGCTTTGCGATTTGAGAGTCGGTGATTGGCGCCGTCGCGACGGCAAGCGTAAATTTCGGCGCGGCGCGATTCGCCAGAGAATTCAACTCGAGTGACATCGCATTCGTCGCGAGCAGCACTCGCCGCGCGCGAACCTCCTGCCCGCGGATATCCAGGCGCAGCGGGTCGTCGAAGGCGATTTTCTCGACGCGCGAATCCTCAAAAATGAGAGCGCCCAAACGATCGGCAGCGCGGGCCAATCCGCTCACCAGTTTTCCGGGATCGGCGCTCCCTCCCGGAACTTCATCCACCACGCGCAGTTTGCCGGAATCTGTCCAGTTGATTGGAGAATCAGCGCGGGCGTCCTCGCGACCCAGCTCCCAAGCGCCCGGAAGAGATAAATCGCAGTCAACGCCGAGAGCGGTGAGCACTTTGGAAAAACCTTCCAACACGTCGCCGAGGCCGGGCAGATCGCCAGCAGCGCTCTCCGCAAGCGTCATGCCGCCGGTACGTCCGCTTGCTCCAGCTCCAACCGATTCAGCCTCGAAGAGTGCAACGCTTTTTTGCGGATCAAGGTGACGCAACCAAGCGGCTGCCGACAGACCGGTGAAGCCTCCGCCAACAATCGCGAAATCAACTTCTTGCGGCATTGGACGCTGAAGAGGACGGAAATCAATGGTCCAGGGAGGCACTCCCCAGCGTGTTTGGTTTGAAGATTTAGTCAAATTCCGCCTAACAGCAGGGCCCCCGAATCAGAAAATTGGATCCCTACTTGAATCATGAGGTGACTTCGACTTCTCTTCCTGGCGACCTTGATTGTGTTTTTCGTCGTGATCGCCAAGCAGGTCGATTCCAAAATGAGGGTAGTCATATGTGCCATTCATGTAAACGGGGATCACGGCGCCGGTCGCTTTTTTCTTGAAAAATGGGTCGAGTGGCTTCAGTAGGACGGATTTTATGCCGCCTCCGAGCGTTTGCGAGAACTTCACGTCAGTTTTCAGTTTGCCATGAAAGTCTATGTGGTCGTTCAGTAAGTTGAATGTGCCGAACATTCGAGCATCGGCGCCTGGGACGATAAACGAAACTCCCGTAAAGTGTGCGGTTCCGTCATGTAGAACAACGTGGCCCTTCAGGCTTGCAATTACATTCTCCGAACTTGGAGCTTTGGGATCGATTTTCACACCGCGCGCACGTTCACTTAGCGTGTTGACGTTCGCTTGCGTGCTCGGTTTTTCAAACTTTCCCTCAGCGACTTGGAAATCAGCATCAGCCATTACTTCGCGGAGAAAAGGCTGACCCAGCGGCGGTACGGTGATTTGCGCACGGAAATCCGCGACGCCGTCCATGGGCGGATGGGATTCCGTGGAAAATAGGCGCAGAACGTCTTGAATACGCCCGTGGTCAATCGTCATGTCGATGGAAGTCGTTTTACCTTTTTGGTCTGTTTTTCCGGCAATGCCGCCGTGTGCGATGATTTTCGTTCGCACCAGCAATGCATCCACCTGCTGCAGAAAGACGTCGCCATTCATCGCGTCCACAGTCAAGCGGAACTCGCTTGCAAGAGGTTCTTGATTGTCGGTCTTCGCCAATTTGAAATCAGGAATGTCCACTTTGCCTTTTATTTCGATACGTCCCAGAGTTCCCTGAAAATCCTGATCAGAAGAAAGCGTTCCCGCGATTCCGCTGAATGCGCTGAGGTTTGCGTTCCGAAATGTGGCCGTGCCAGAGAGTGGAGTTTGAGCCGGATCGTGTGAATTCCACGGGCCAAAGCTGCCAGTTGAAACGATTTCTCCAGGAGGCAGCGCGTTTGTCAATGTCGCGCGATACTGCATGGCGGTGGTGGCGCTGACGGATTTTACGGTCAGTAAATGAATCTCGAACTTCAGAGGCGACTTGTCACCGCGCCTGCCAATCTCAAGAGTCGCACCACTCGTATCGATCTCGCCGACGCGCATCTTTGTCGGGGTATTTTGGTTTTCGATGGGTTTCGTGCCGGTGCCGCGCGGCGGAATTCGAACATACAATCCATTCAGGACAATTCGCGCGATGTAGCCGGGCCGGAGGAAAAGGTCCACATAGCGAGTCTGAATGGCAATTCTTTGGATCGTGGCGAGTGGTGGAACGTCCGCAGGACTTGACCAACGCCTAAAAACGACATTTTCCGCAACGCATCCCGGAAAAGGCACGTAAGTAACGCGAAACTTTGTGAAGGTTACGGATCCCGAAATGCTCTCCCCGAGGGATTGCCTCATGCGAGCCTGCGTAAACGGCCAGCGCAGCATGAGGATGACAAACGCGATGCCCACGACAATTATGGCGACGGTCGCGGTAATCACGACCCATCGAAAATGATGCCCCAGGAGTCTGTGCTTATGCTGTTGTGCCATGCGGTTTCATCGGGCCGGGACTGCCTGTTAACCGCGGCCATAAAACAAACCGCATAGATATGATGTTTAGTTGTGTGATGTGGTTACGAGAGAAGATTCGTGGAACTGCAAGGCGGCACTAAGAAGATGGCTGGGAGGCCTGGACTCGAACCAGGATAATCAGATCCAGAATCTGATGTACTGCCAATTGTACGACCTCCCAATCAGACGGCCACAAAAATAGGGCCGCCGGCACGGCCCTGCATACTACTTTATTAACGAACGCCAGTTTCGTCAACCAGCCCAGAGATTTAGCCGAGGCGGGACATCGGATGGTTCGCGCAGACGATCGGTCGATTACTGTTTCGCCTGGCCGAAATTGCTCCACAAAGTGAAGAATTCTGCCTTTAGCTGGTCGAACCTGTGGCCCGCTTCGGCTTCAGTTTTCGGCATTTCCGCTTGTACTTCCTCAATTGAGACGAGACCCTTCCTTACCAATGTATCAAGAATTGCTTGTTGTTGTATTGCATGCTGCGCAACCAGCGTAAGCAGCGCGATAATTGGTTCCATTCCTCCCACCTCGCCATCCGCATTCCGAGCGAACCCCCCATATCAACAAGATGACGCACAGGACGGTGCGTTACACGATGTTGTCCCCAGTACGATACAGGAGCTGGACGGCAATCGACTGCGAGGCTCAAGTCCAAGGGTCAGGGCCTGTACGCCCGGACAGTGTTCCAAAAAAAAAGTCCAGTACTATTGCCTTGGCTCGACACCCTCACGAAAATCACCCTTGAGGGTATAGCGCAATGGCCAGTACTACGACGGAACTCCCCATTTCCCCGGCATCGAAATCCAAGACAGGCAGCGATGCGCTGGAAGCCGAGGCGATCGGACTGGAGGTCGCCGTTCGCGTTCACGGATCACAAGTGGCCGCGGTGGTGCTCGAATCGACAGAGCACGTGGAGCCGTTCGAAGAAGACACCACGACAATGATTGTGTTTCCGCGCGGTGCCGTAGTGAAATTGCGCGCTCGCGTGCGCACGGGCCACGCGATGGTGTTGACGAATCTGCTGACGAAGCAAACCGCACTGTGCCGCATCATCCAAGTCAATACGGCACCAAACATCGCTCATTACGTCAAACTGGAATTCGCCCAACCCGCACCAGGATTCTGGGGCGTTCACTTCCCATCTGACCCGCTGCCTTCGGCGCGGACTGTAGAGAATCCCAAACCGGTTTCGGCGCCTGCACCACCAGCACCATTGGCTGCTTCGGTTGCGCCCGTAATTCAGAAGCCCGCGCGCGTAGAAACACAACCTGCCCCGGTCAAGCCGCTGGTTCGTGAAACGATAAAGCCCACTCCGGCGAGAGAGCTCAACCTTTCTGTTCCGACGACTGAATATGGCAATGAGCGGCCCGGAGAAACGGAAGATCTGGTTCCTTTGGCTTCAGGCTCTCCATCCGCCGATCGCAAGGCCCTTAGCGCGTCCAGAGTGCCTGCCGTAGTGCCGGCAAAGCCCAAACGAGCCAGCAGCCCTCTCGCGGAACAGCCCATTTTCGATTTGCTCACCACGCAGGAAGAAATCTTTTCGCGCGAAGCGGCCGCTACGCATACAGGGGAAGAACATCACCCGGAGGCAACGCTTCAGGTCGGCACGGGAGCATCGCACAAGACAATTGCCGCCATCGATTACTCGTCTCTGCTGCAGCCGGCTCCAACGCCCAAGCGTAACTCGTCAGTCCTAATGTTTGCTGGAGCCGTTGTGGTGGTATTGGCATTCGTCGCCGCGGGCGCAATGTATTTGCGCCATAATTCCAAGGTCACGGCACAAGCACCCGTGTCAGCGGCGGTGACTACATCTTTACCGTCACCGTCTCCTTCTCCTTCTTCGACGTCTCCTTCATCTTCGCAGCAACCGCCAGCAGCGCTCGATGAAGCCGCGACGACAATTCCGTCTGTCCCGGTAACCTCGTCCTCTACTTCCTCCGCCCCGCCGCAGGTTCAGCGAAACGCTGACGCTCCCGCGCCAGTTTTGACAACTCACCGGAGCTCGATTACACCGGGATCCGAACGCGTTTCGCAGAAAAGCACTGCGGCAACAAACCGGCCAGCTATTTCTATTTCCACTGGCATGGCGGACATTTACGCAGGTGATTTGAAGGCGCGTGCAGAAATCAAGCCACGCAACGCGGCTCGCGTGACCGCGCCCGTTCCAGATGTGGGCGCCGCAAGTTCCAAGGAAATTCCCGTAATGCCCAACGGGAATTTAGGATCGCTTGTTTCCGGTGTCGGGGGCTCGAATCTAGTCGCGCCGGCTCCTCCCGAGCCGGATGTTGTCCAGGGCGGCGACGTTCGACTTCCGAAACTCGTATCGTCCGTCGCGCCTGTATATCCGCAGCTTGCGGCAGCGAATCACGTCGAAGGCGAAGTGAAGATCCAAGCGGAGATCAATGCGTCGGGCAAAGTGACTTCGACAAAAGTGCTCTCCGGGCCAATACTATTGCGTTCAGCAGCGGTGAACGCCGTACGGCAATGGAAGTATTCGCCGGCCATGCTCGACGGTAAGGCCATCTCGACACAATATGTCGTGACGGTGCGCTTCCGCCTCAACCAGTAGCACTCCGCTGTATTTCAATCCTGAAATCCGAAGCAAGAGAACCGAGCAGTAAAGGGCCTACTCGACGGGGACCAAGCGTTTGTTGCGGATGTAATATTGCGAGCCACGCCATTCGATGCGGCGCTTGAAGAAGCTAGTCAACCACACTATGAAGGCAAAGGCGTCGCGCAGGGGCACCAGGTACATTTTCTTGCGCAGCAAGGGATCATTCACTCCCCAGACGCCCACCGTCCACGCCATCCATCCACGCAGGACCAGATAACCAACCAGGTAAAATAGAGCAACGGGCCACGACGGAGCAATCGCCGCGGCCAGAATCGCCCACGGCAGACCGTGCGTGAAAATCAGCGAAAAGTGCCCCCACGGCTGGGAGTGCTTCATCGTCAGTGTCCAACGAACCTGGTGGCGGAAGCATTCGACGAGCGTTTGCGAGGGGAACACGGTGAAGACCGGAAAAGTGGTTACTTCCACACGGTAACCGAGCGCATGGATGCGATGACCCAATTCGTAGTCATCCGAAAAATGATCGACCAGCGCCTCAAAACCACCGATTTCAGCAAGATGCTTTTTGGTGGTGGCCATTGTGGCACCCAGGGTGAAATCGAGGCCGCCCAATTGCCACGCCGAGAGTACTCCCGCATCGAAGTCCGATGTGTTGCCAAGCGCTTCCATCTCGGACACAAGAGTCCCGTCCGTTATTCCGCGGTAGAGACAGGTGACCGCTCCGACCTTGGGATCCGCAAAGGGCGCGGCAACCGCGTACAGATAGCCGGGCGCAACGCGGATGTCGCTGTCGCTGATGACTAAAATTTCGTACTTGGCCTCGCGCACCATGCGGCAAAGTTTGTTCACCTTGTCACCGGTGCCCAGTTGCTCGGCGCCAATCAACAAGCGTATTTGGAGTCGCGGAAAATCATGGATGATTTTTTCAATGATTGGAATAGCGGCGTCGGTGGCTTCCGTGACACCAAAGATGATTTCAAATTCCGGGTACTCCTGCACGCAGAAGCTCGCATAGTTTTCGTACGCTTCGCGATCCAGTCCACGCACGGGTTTCAAGATGCTAACGGGAGGAGTGAAATCCCTGGAAATTGGAGGACGGCTGCGAAAGAAGCGGCGAGCAGCGGTGATGGCCAGCAAGTAGTAACCAAAGGGGCCCAGCGCTAGGGCAAGCACGGACCAACGTAGAACCTCATGCCACATGGCCAGCCTTTGAGCTCTTCCTGGATGTGTTCCTTGATGTACTTCCGGACGTGATGCTTATCCAACGCAAACGAGCAGAACTCCAAGGCAAACCAGCGCGACCCCAAGCCAGCGTCGTGGCTCAACGTCCTCGCCCAGCAAGAACTTGCCGCCGAAGGCTCCCAGAACATAGCTGAGGGCAGTTACGGGTACGACGAAGCTGACGTTTTCCCAAGAGAGCAGCATCAGCAGCGAGAAAAACGAAAGGGTCATCAACGCAAGGCCGAACCACATCCAGCCGCTGCGGAAGGCACGCAAGATCACGCGCAACAAGTGGTGCGGATAAAAACTTCGAACCTCGCCGATTTGCTTCATCGTATGTGTGACGGCCAGCTCGCCGCCTGTTCCGGCAACGATAACAATGAATAGAAACACTGCGTCGCGCGCCGTCATCCTTCCTCCGTCGTGCGAGGCGGCGTTCCGCCCACCAGCAACACACCAAGGCAAATCACGAGCACGCCAATCCAACGCATTCGCGGAATCACTTCGCCGAGCAGAAGGTAACCCAACAGGGCCACGAACAGATAACCGGTTGCCGAAGCGGGTTGGACATAGCTGTAATCGGCCCACGAGAGCACAAGCACGTACGCGACGAAGAACAACAGCAGCGACGTGATTCCCAGCCAGATAGGACCCGAGTGGAATGTTCTTTCGAAGGTTGCGAGCAAAGCCTCAGGCCGCCAGTTAGACACCGCGCCGATCTGTTTCATGCCTTTGCGCAGCAAGACGTCGCCGAGCGACCCGAAAATCGCCATCAGGCCGATCAAACAGATCGTCTTGCCGTGCAGCCGATGAGGAAGTTTCATGCGCCTTGTGTTTCCGTGAATTCCGT
>DASYYR010000018.1:0-55447 GCA_035933575.1 Candidatus Acidiferrales bacterium
AGCAAGGCGCCGGTCGAAAAAAATTGCCGGGCGCAAGAGAAGCATTATAGTGGCAAGGCGCGTTTGAAACCCACAACGTTTCCGGGCGCGGGTGCATCTATGCGCAAGAAGTGAATTACGGGTGGAAATGATGCGAATCCTATTGCTGATTGCAACGCTGGGCGTGATGGTGGCCGTGCCGCAGATCCAAGAGCCGGACATTTCAAAGTGGCCGGCGAAGGATATGCATCAGGACTTTGTGGTTGCCGCGCAGGCATATGCGGACGCGGCGCATTCGAAGGAGAAATTTGGCAAAGGGGCGGATCCTTATCCGGCGGGTTTGCTGGCCGTCGACGTATATTTTCGAAATGACATGAAGTTTCCGGTGCACGTGGACCTGAGCACGATTCGGCTGGATGTGGACGACCCGAACGGCCAGAAATTTCATTTGGAGGCGCTGAGCCTGGCGCGGGCCGCCAACGACATTGCGCATCCCAAAGGGCCTCCGGCGCCGACCGCTCGACGATTGCCGATTCCGTTTCCGAGTGGCGGCGACAGCAAACAGGAGGAAGTGATGGACAAGCTGCGGCCTTTCGCGTTGCAATCGGATATTGTGCCGCCGGGCGGTACGATTCACGGTTGCGTTTTTTTTGACGTGAGCCACCATTTCGATTTGGTGCCGTACGCGTCGTTGTATGTGTCCGACGTGAAATCGGTGGCCTCGGACACAGCGCTGATTTATTTTGAAGTGGCGCTGGGCCACAAACAGACGCAATAATTTTCGCAATCGATTTCCACCCTCATTGCCGAGACATTTGCCGAAACGGGGAGGGTCGGCTAGAATTGGCGTTCGCTTTTCTTCCCTTCCGCACCTCGAGGCTCATGGCGCTTCTCGACGAATTGAATTCACAACAACGCGAAGCAGTGTTGGCGACAGAAGGGCCCGTGCTGGTGATCGCAGGCGCGGGAACGGGCAAGACGCGCGTGATCACGTATCGCGTGGCGCATTTGATCGAGCAGGGCGTCCCGGGCAGAAATATTCTCGCCGTAACATTCACCAACAAAGCCGCGGAGCAGATGCGGCGGCGCATCGAGGAATTGGTGCGCGCGAGCGGGCACGACGCGTCGGATATTTCGATCTCGACGTTCCATTCGTTTAGCGCGCGGCTGCTGCGACGTGAAGCGACTCAGGCAGGACTGCCGCGAAACTTCGCAATTTATGACGATGACGATCAAGCGCGCGCGGTGAAGTTGGCGGTGCAGAATCTAAGATTGATCGAGAAGGAATTTCCGCCGCGGCCCGTTCGCGACCGCATCAGCTCCGCAAAAAACCACAATACTTCGCCGGGCGAAATGGAAGCGGAGGCGTACGATCCGTTCGGCAAGAAAGTGGCGGCGATTTATCGCGAGTACGAGGAGATTTTGCGCAAAGCGAGCGCGCTGGATTTCGATGATTTACTGCTGCGCGCCGTGAAGCTCCTGCGAGAAAATACCGAGGTTCGCACGCGGTGGTCTGAGCGGCTGCGTTATGTGCAAGTGGACGAATTCCAGGACACGAATGCGTCCCAAGAAGAATTGGTACGGCTGCTAACAGGAAAAGAGCGAAACGTTTGCGTGGTCGGAGATGAGGACCAGTCGATTTATAGCTGGCGCGGCGCGGTGAGCGGGAACTTCCGGCGGTTCCTGGAGGATTTTCCGGGCGCGCGGACGATTCGGCTGGAGGAGAATTACCGTTCGACTCAGACGATATTGGATGCCGCTGGCGCAGTGGTGAGCAATAACCGGAGCCGACTGGGGAAGAATTTGAAAGCGGCGCTGGGCGCAGGCGAGTTGCTGAAATTCTACGAAGCGAGTGACGCTGGAGACGAGGCGGAGTACGTTTGCGGTGAGATCACGGGGATTTTGCGCGAGGATTCGAACGCGACGGTGGCTGTGCTCTATCGGACTTCGGCGCAGTCGCGCTCGTTTGAGGAATCGCTCAGGCGATTGGGGATTCGGTATCGTGTGGTGGGCGGCTTCAGTTTTTATCAGCGCGCGGAAATTCGAGACGCGCTGGCGTACGTGCGGATGGTGATGCATCCGGAGGACGACGTGGCGCTGATGCGCGTGTTGAACGTGCCGCCACGAGGCATTGGCAAAGTTACCGTGGATGCTCTGAGGGAAGTGGCGCGCGAATTTGACGAGTCGCTGTGGGAAGCGATTCCGCGAATGACGGGGACGGGCAAAGCGCGAGGCGGGGCTTCTCTTGGTGCATTTCGCGAAATGATTGTGCGTTTGACGGAGGAATGCCAAGCGCGAACGCCGGGAGAGTTACTCGAAGTCGTTTTGGAACGCACGGGGTATTTCGATTGGGTGGAGCAGCAGGATAGATTGGACCATTCGACGCGCGCGGACAATGTGCGCGAACTCTCGAACGCGCTCACAGAGGCGATCGAGGCGGGGCAATCGCTCGAAGATATTCTGGACCGCGCGGCGCTCGTGAGCGACGCGGATGAATATGACGAAGCAGTGCCCGTATCGTTGATGACGCTGCACAGCGCGAAAGGATTGGAATTCGATCACGTGTTTCTCGCGGGGCTCGAAGAAGGAGTGTTGCCACACGGAAGGTCGATGGGGAGCGACGAAGACGTCGAGGAAGAACGCAGGCTCTGCTATGTGGGCATGACCCGTGCGAAGCGCAGACTGACGATTTCGCGCGCGATTTACCGGCGTTCGTGGGGAAATGCGGAGTTGACTCCGGCGGCGCCGTCACGATTTTTGGCGGAGATTCCGGCGGAGATGGTCGAAGCCGCGGCGGGATCGTTGAATGCGCCGGGGGAAACGCGGCGGTACGAGCCGGATCCGGATTTTTACAACGCGGAGTACCGGAGGCCGGGGAAATATACTGCGGCGGGAAAGTTTGGTTCGCGTGGCGGGAGCGCGGCGCGCCTGAAGCGAACAACAAATCCGCTGATTGGGACGCGGGTGCGGCATCCTACGTATGGCGTGGGGACGATACTGAAAGTTGAGGATGATGGGGACGACCGGAGGATTACGGTGAGCTTCGTCGATCATGGGATGAAGACTTTGATTGAGCGGTATGCACATTTGGAGGCGATGTAGGCTGCACGGCAAGCGCTACTGAGGACGCTACCGTACGCGACACACGCGAGATCTGGCATTGCGAGGGCTAGGCAGGTCAAGGTAGAGTTTGGCGCGCGAGGCGAAGGGACGGTGGCGGGTGGATCCACAACTCTTCCGAACCAAGAGCATCGATCAGCTGATTTCCGACGCGGACGAACCGTCCAAGCGTTTGAAGAAGACGCTCGGTTGGCTCAGCCTTACAGCTCTGGGCATTGGCGCGATCATCGGCAGCGGCATTTTCATCACTACCGGGACCGCGGCAGCCGGCGAAGTGGATCGTTATCCCTCGATTCTTCAGGCTCCGTTGCTTAGTGTGCTGATGCACGGCACTCATGCCCTTGGCGTGAACGGCAGGCCGGGTGCTGGCCCGGGTATCGCCGTATCGTTTCTCGCGGTCGCTTTAATTTGCGCCTTGGCGGGTTTGTGTTATGCCGAACTCGCATCGATGATTCCGATTGCCGGCAGCGCATACACGTACACGTATGCAACGCTGGGCGAATTCATTGCCTGGATCATTGGTTGGGATCTGATTCTCGAATACGCCGTCTCGAATATGGCCGTCGCCGTCGGCTTTTCTGCCTATGTCGATAATCTTCTCAATACTTTCGGCCTGCACATGCCCGCTGCGTTGGCCACTCCCGCGTACGATCCCATGGTGGGCTGGGCCTGGCACTTCAATATTCTCGGATTCTTGATCGTCATGTTTCTCACCGTTTTGCTGGTCCGCGGCATTCGTGAATCGGCGGGCGCAAATAACCTTATGGTTGGTATCAAATTGCTCGCCATCGTTGTCTTCTGCGTCGTGGCGAGCAAATATATCCAGCCGTCGAATTTGAAGCCGTTTTTCCCCAATGGCTTTCAGGGCGTTCTCACCGGCGGGGCAATTGTATTCTTCACTTACATTGGTTTCGATTCGGTATCGACTGCGGCGGAGGAATGCCGAAATCCGAAACGCGACGTACCGATCGGCATCCTTGCATCGCTGTTCGTCTGCGCAGTTTTCTACGTCGGCGTCGCTATAGTGCTGACCGGCATCCAGAAGTGGGACACGCTAAACAACGCCGCTCCGGTCGCAAATGCCCTCGAAGCTATCGGGCTGAAGCTCACGGATCGATGGGTTACGGTCGGCGCACTCATGGGGATGATCTCTTCCATCCTCGTTTTCCAGTTGGGGCAGGCCCGCGTATGGTTCGCGATGTCTCGCGACGGCCTTCTGCCCTCGATATTTTCGCGCGTCCACAAAATATTCCGCACACCCGACTTCGCGACCTGGGTTGCGGGTTTTTTCGTCGCGATTCCTGCCGGGATTTTCGACATCGGCACACTCGTGAATTTGACGAACATTGGCACGCTCTTCGCTTTCATTCTTGTCTCGGTCGCAGTTCTAATCCTGCGAAAGCGCCAGCCTGAGCGCCCGCGAGGCTTCCGGGTTCCCTTTTCTCCTTGGATTCCCATCGCCTCCGTGGTCTTGTGCTTCGTTCTTATGGCGAGCTTGACGGTGGAAAATTGGGTCCGGTTTTTCGTATGGCTGACGATTGGCCTGTTGTTTTATTTCGATTTTGGGGTCCGGCACAGCACGGCTGGACGGTCGGCCGACGCGCGGGCACAGCGTGCACTCATGCTTGTTTCCGATAAGGCGCTCATGGCATTGAGCGGCGTGCTGCTCCTACTGGCCATTATTGGCGGAGCCGTTGTGTGGCGGGGACTGTTGCAAGCCGGAGTGTTGGAGAAGATGGGACTGCTTGTAGTCACGATTTTCTCCGTCGTGTATCTGTGGAAGGGTTACAACCATTATCGCGAGGACTCACTCGCCACAGAAAAATCATGATGCGCAACGCAAGAGGCACGGCCACCTTCGCATGGTTGTCGTCGGATCGGCAAAAACAACGGCCCTGTTTTCGAGCTCGTCCGTTTACTCATACCGGCCTCGCGATACTGGTGATGGCGAGCGTTGTGTTAGCGCCGCAGGCATTCGGCTGGGGCGAGAATGCGGACCGCTTGGTGGTGAACAACGCGGTGGCGACTTTGCCGCAGGAAATGCGGCCATTTTTTGAGGCGAACCGGCAATATTTGGTGCAGCACGTCACGGATCCGACGGAAGCGGCGGCGAAGAATCCGGCGGAGTTGCACAACGAATATATTCGGCTGGACCATTATGGGCAGTATCCGTTTGCAGGCGTTCCGCGGGTTTACAAGGATGCGGCGCGGAAATTCAGCAAACGGTCGCTGGCTGCGAACGGATTATTGCCGTGGGAAGTCGGTCTGTACAGCGCGAAGCTTACGGACGATTTCCATTCGCGGAATTTTGCGGCGGCCAAGCTCGATGCCGCACTGCTGGCGCACTATGTTTCAAGCGCGCATGATCCTTTCAACACGACGATGAATGACGATGGGCATCTGTCGGGCCAGATCGGAGTGAACGACCGCTTCGGAAAAAAACTGGTGAACCGGTACGCACTGTTCTTTTATTTGCATCCGAATCCGGCGTCGTTCGTGACGGACCCGACCGACCGAGCGTTTGAGATTTGCCTGACGGCGCATTCGATCCTCGAAAGCGTGCTGCTGGCGGACCGGCGATCGCGCGAAGGGCTCCAAGATTATAATGACGAATATTACGACAGGTTCTACAGCCAAGCGGGAGCCGTACTCGTACGGCAGATTTCGGATGCGGCGACGGATGTGGGTTCGTATTGGCTGACTTCGTGGGACAACGCGGGGCGGCCGCCGCTGCCCGCGCAATAGAACGGTTGTACTGCGCTGATGCAATCCTACGCTGGAATTCCCGCCGCAATACTTCAACTGCCGAAGGCTCAGCTTCACGTGCACTTGGAAGGATGCATGACGCCCGGGCTTCTGGTGGAATTGGCGGCGTGGCACGGCGAAAAGATCGAGCTGCGAACTGTCGAAGAACGGTACAAGACGCGGACTTTCGCGGAATTCCTGGAGTCATTTAAGTGGGCAACTTCGTATTTGCGCAAGCCGGAAGATTATGCGCGGCTAGCCGAAATGACGGCGGCGCGCATGAGAGAGGAGAATTGCATCTATGCGGAGATAACGCTGTCGGTGGGAGTGATGTTGCTGCGAAAGCAAAATGTTGAGAGGAATTTCGCGGCGATTCGTGATGGCGTGACGCGGGCGACGGTTGCGGTGGAGCGCGGCCTGCGCATTCAGTGGATTTTTGACGCGGTGCGGCAATTCGGCGCGGAAAAGGCGATGGATGTGGCGCGGATCGCGGCGGAGATGAAATCGGAGGGCGTGGTGGCGTTTGGAATGGGCGGCGACGAAGAGTCGCTGCCGGCGGCGGATTTCCAGCAGGCATACGAGTATGCGGCGGCAGAAGGGCTGCATCGTCTGGCGCACGCCGGTGAAATGGGCGGACCCGAGGCTGTGCGCGACGCGATTCAGATACTCGGGGCAGAGCGCATTGGACACGGAATCGCGAGCGCACGTGATGAAAAGCTGATGGAGTTGCTGATCGAACGGGACATTCCTCTTGAACTTTGTCCGCAGAGCAATGTGTGTACGGGGGCGCTCGCGAAAATGCTTGGCGTTGCGGAGGCGCGGGTTGAAGAGCATCCGCTGCGGACATTTATTGTGCGAGGCGTTCCAGTGACGCTGTCGACGGACGACCCGGGGATGTTTCACACGAGCCTCAATGAAAGTTATCGAGCGGCGGTCGAACAAATGGGACTGAGCACGGCGCAGGTGGTGGATTTGGCGGAGGCAAGTTTTCGTTATGCCTTTTTGAGCGACAACCAGAAATCTAAAATGATTACACATTTTCGCTCCGAAGCGGTGAGGCTGGGCCTGCTATAATGGCGCGCATGAAAGCTCATGTGTGGGTGATGCCGAAAACGACGGTGCTCGATCCGCAGGGACAAACCATCCAGCACGCTTTGTCGTCGCTGGGATATTCCAAAGTGCAGCGTGTGCGACAAGGGAAATTTTTTGTGTTCGACCTCGATGGAATGAGCGCGGAAGAAGCCAAGGCGCAGGTGGAGAAAATCGCGCGCGAAGTGCTGACCAATCCAGTGATCGAGGAATTCCGCTACGAAATGCTGGAGTGAATTCCTAGCAACCACGCGTTCCGTTCCCAAATTCCCAGCCTCTCTCGCAAAATTCGTTTCCCTCCAGCAACGTTCACACATCAACATTGCGCTACGTTCAACCCATACTGACGGCGCGGAATATGCTAACCTGAACAAATCACGCGCACCGAATTGGCGGCGGGCGCACGGACAAAGAGAGCGAGCGACGGAATTTTATGTGCGGAATCGTTGGCTACATTGGGCCGAAAAAAGTGGTTCCACTGATTTTAGACGGCCTGAAGCGGCTGGAATATCGCGGATATGACTCGGCGGGAATCGCCGTGGTCGAGCACAACGGCAAGCTCGATATCCGGCGCGCATCCGGGAAATTGCGGAATCTCGAAGAGGCGATACGTCTTTCGCCGATCGACGGACAATATGGCATCGGGCACACGCGCTGGGCTACGCACGGTCGTCCGACAGAGGAGAATGCGCATCCGCACCGCGACTGCAAAGGCGAAATCGTGGTGGTGCACAACGGGATTATCGAGAACTATCTGGAATTGAAGCAGCAGCTGATTCAAAAAGGACACAAGTTTTTGACCGAGACGGATACCGAAGTGATCGCGCACCTGATCGAAGAGAACTTCAACGGCTCGCTCGAAGGCTCGGTGCAAAAAACGGTGAAGCAACTGACGGGCGTTTATGCGCTGGCGGTGATTTCGACGCGCGATCCGCGCAAAATCGTGGCGGCGCGCTGGGGTCCTCCGGCGGTGATCGGCTTAGGGCAGAACGAATATTTTGTGGCGAGCGACATTCCGGCAGTCCTCCATCACACCCGTGACGTGGTGTTTCTGGCGGATGGCGACATCGCAGTGATTACTCCCGATGGCGTGCGGCTAACGGATTTCGATGGGGCGGCGATTGAGCGTCCGGTGCAGCACATCACATGGGACCCGATCATGGCGGAAAAGGGCGGATTCAAGCATTTCATGCAGAAGGAAATCTTCGAGCAGCCGCGCGCGGTGCGGGATACGCTGGTGGGACGCGTATCGCTCGATTCCGGAAAAGTTTTCCTGGACGAGATGGACATCACGGAAAAAGAATTCCGCGAATTCGAAAACATAAAGATTGTGGCGTGTGGGACGAGCTGGCACGCCGGGTTGGCCGGGAAATTCATGATGGAGAAGCTGGCGCACATCCCGGTGGAAGTCGATTACGGAAGTGAATTCCGGTATCGCGATCCGATTGTTGACGCAAATAGTCTGGTAGTGGTGATCAGCCAGTCGGGCGAGACCGCGGACACGCTGGCGGCGCAACGCGAGGCGCGTCAAAAGGGCGCGAAGACGTTGGCGATTTGCAATGTGGTGGGGTCAATGATTACGCGCGAGGCGAGCGGAACGATATTGACGCATGCGGGGCCCGAAATCGGCGTGGCGTCGACGAAGGCGTTCACCGGGCAGCTGACGGCGCTGGCGCTGCTGGCGCTGCACATCGGCGAGTTGCGTTGCAAGACCTCTCCCGACGCGGGAAAGAAAATCGTGCAGGAAATGTCGCGCCTGCCGCACAAAATGGAAGCGGTGCTGCAACGCGACGAAGAATATGAGGCGCTCGGACGGCAATTCTTCCGGCATTCGGACTTTTTGTATCTGGGGCGCGGCATACATTACCCGATTGCGCTCGAAGGCGCGCTGAAGCTGAAAGAGATTTCGTACATTCACGCGGAAGGCTATCCGGCGGGAGAAATGAAACACGGACCGAATGCGTTGATTGACGAAAATTTGCCTGTGGTGATCATTGCGACGCGTGATGAGAATGATGCGGCATCGATGACGCGCTATGAAAAAACCGTGTCGAACATCAAGGAAGTAAAAGCGCGCGACGGGATTGTGATTGCGATTGTGACCGAAGGCGATCATTTGGCGCGCGAGGCCGCGGACCATGTGATCGAGATTCCCGCGGCGCCGGAGATTTTGACGCCGATATTGGAAATTTTGCCGCTGCAACTGCTGGCGTATCACATTGCCGTGCGGCGCGGATGCGATGTGGACCAGCCGCGAAATCTGGCCAAATCGGTGACGGTGGAATAAACAAACAGATGGTTTCCATTCTGCGAGCCGTGCTTTAGAATTGCAGGGATGACTCGCGGTCCTTTGTTGACGCTCGTGTTGATGCGCGGTTTGCGATTCCTGCGGCGGTGTTTACCGGTTTGTGCTTTCGTCGCGCTGTTTGCGAATTTTTGTCCTTCCGCTTCACCCCAGGAGGCGTCATCAACCAACGATGCGAAACTTCTTTCAGTAACGCAGGTGGGTTCACAGGCGTATTCGACGGAACAAGTGACGGCGCTGAGCGGATTGCAAAATGTGGCCACCGTGAATCGCGACACGATCCAGGCCGCGGCGGATCGGTTGGCACACACAGGATTGTTTTCGAGCGTACGTTACCGCTACTCCGGCGAAGCGGGCGGCCTGCGCGTGACGTTTGAGTTGCAGGACGCGCCGACTTTTCCCGTCTCGTTCGACAATTTTCCGTGGTTTACAGACGATGAGCTGACTGCCGCCTTGAATCAGGCGGGACTTCCCTTCCACGGCACGGCTCCGGCGACGGGCACGGTGCTCGACACGATGGCGCAAACACTCGAAAAAACGCTGGCGACGCGCGGCGTGCATGCCACGGTGAAACATGAAATAAGCGCCGCCCCCGGAACCGATCAAAAAACTTTGCAGTTCAGCGTGGAGGGAACCGATTTAACGATCAACGCAATTCAGTTCTCGGATCCGTTGGCGACGAATGATCGCGGCGTCAAAGATGAATTGCAAAATCTGGTCGGGAAACCATTTTCGCGGGAAGAGGTCGAGCGCTTCGATTTCGAGCACGTTCGGCCGGTCTATTTGAGCCGGGGTTATTTGCGTGTGAGTTTCGCGCGTCCCGAGGCGCGGTTTGAGGCGGATCCGCGCGGGCCGCTCCCGAAAAGCGTAGTGGTCATCGTGCCCATCACCACGGGTCCGATCTATTCGTGGGGAGGTATCACCTGGAACGGGAATCACGCCTACACAAACAGCGATTTGGAGGTATTAGTTACGCAGAGCGGCCTGACCGTGGGTCAACCCGCGGACGGAATGAAAATCGTGGCGTTGCTGCAAAGCGTCGAGGACGCTTACGGGCATCGCGGTTATCTCGACGCAAATGTTGTCCCCAAGGAGAGATTCGACGACGCAACACATAGCGTCTCGTATCGCGTGGATATTTCCGAAGGCCAGCAATACAAAATGGGAAATCTGGTGCTGACCGGGCTTTCGATTGACGCCGAGCGCCACATTCGCCAAGCCTGGCGCATTCCCCAAGGGCAAGTATTCGACAAAACTTTCTACGATTATTTTCTGGCCAAGGGAATTGCTGACGCGCTGAGAGGATTGCCGGCGGCGCAAGACAAAGTTGGAAAGTTTTTGCAGAAAAATCCCCAGCCAGGGACGGTTGACGTGATGCTTGATTTTCAATAGGCGAATTCGCGCTATACTGTTTCCCGCATGCGCGACCTCACGCAAAATACACCCCTGAAAGAAATTCAAGAGCCGCAAAAAACGACGCAATCAAGTGGCGCTTGCGCGAAGCCCGCCGAGATTGAGGAATCGCGACGCAAGCAGGAGCGAATGATGGCCGAGTTGCGAAAAATCGATTCGCTGCTGATTGCTTTTTCTGGCGGTGCTGATTCGGCGTATCTTGCGTGGGCTGCGCACCAGGCGCTGGGTAAACGGGCGCTTGCCGTGACGGCGCTGTCGGCGAGCTTTTCCGAGCATGACCGCGAGGAGGCGCAACGTTTCGCGGCGGCGACCGACATTCGTCACGAATTTATTCGCACGGAGGAATTCGCGAATCCGCTGTACGTGGCCAATCAGGCGGACCGTTGCTATCACTGCAAGGACGAGCTTTTCGACAAAATGGAAGCGTTCGCACGCGAACGCGGCTTCGCGGCGATTGCTTATGGAATTAACGCGGACGATACGCACGAGTTTCGCCCTGGGCATCGCGCGGCCGCGGAACATAAAGTGCTCGCGCCGTTGTTGGCTGCGGGATTGCGAAAAAATGAGATTCGCGCGCTGTCGCGCGAGGCGGGATTGGCGACGTGGGACCGTCCCACGGCAGCGTGTTTGTCTTCGCGCGTCGCGTATGGGACGGCAGTGACTCCGGAACTGCTCGGACGAATCGAGCATGGAGAAGATTTTATCCGCGGACTCGGCTTCCGGCAATTCCGTCTGCGCGCGCACGGAGAACTGGCGCGCGTCGAGATTGCGCCGGACGAATTGCCGCGTGCGTTGGATGCGGAGACGATGCGGCGAATGGCGGCGCAGTTGAAGCAGCTTGGGTTTACCTACGTGACGCTCGACCTCGAAGGCTACCGCACCGGCTCGCTGAACGCCTCGCTCAAGCCGAAGTAACCTCCGCGTTTATCCTGCTTGCCCTGAGTTCTGTCGCGAAGGGACGCACGAAAGAGTTGCACCAGATCCTTCGTAGGGGCGGGAATTGCCCCGCCCGGGCGACCCAAGGGTCGCCCCTACGAAGGCGTCTTGCTACAGGCAGCGCATCACTCATAACGCAGCGCCGCCATGGGATCCACGCGCATCGCCCGCCGCGCAGGAATCCAGCACGCCACTAGCGCAACCGCGGCGAGCAGCGCCACGCTGAGCGCAAACGTCGCGGCGTCACGCGCAGGAAGATCGAACAGCAAACTTTGCACGAATCGCGTCGTCGCCCACGTGATTGCCAATCCCGCCGCAACTCCCGCCAGCAGAAGCATGGCCACGTCGCGCATCACCAGACGCAGAATCGCGCCGCGCTGTGCGCCCAGCGCCATGCGGATGCCGATCTCCTTTCGCCGCTGCAGAAGCAGATAAGCGAGCACGCCGTAGAAGCCGATCATCGCCAGCAGCAGCGCCAGCGCGCCGAAAAATCCCGAAAGCGTCGCCAACAGCCGCTCCTGCGTGAGCGAATCGTCCACCTGCTGCGCGAGCGTCGTGAACTGGATCGCCACGGATTTGTTCACGCCCAGGACAGCTTCCGCAACTGGCTTTGCGAGTTGCGAAGCCCGCATTGCCGTGCGGATCTCGATACTGGCGCGCTCGAGGGGACCTTCGATCTGCGCCAGGGGAAAGTAGGCCGTCGGTGGAGCATCTTCCCGCAGCGTGTCATACTTCGCGTCGCCCGTGACTCCCACGATTAGAAACGGCGCGCCAAGAACAGTCGCCGTCGCGTATTGGCGAAAAGTTTTTCCGACCGGATCAATGCCCCTATAGAACTTGCGCGCCAAAGCTTGATTCACGATAGCGACGTGCGGCGCGCCCGCCTTGTCTTGCGCATTGAAGTCGCGCCCTTCAATCAGCCGCGAACGCAACGTAGCGAAGTAACCGGGAGTGACATAATTCAGGTACACGTCTCGGTCGTCGCCCTTCGGCGCGTTCGGACCGTCCACGACGATGAAGTCGTCCCGCGTCCCGCCGCTGACCGGCGTCATCAAGGATTCGCTCGCCGAAACCACACCCGGCAGCGCCCGCACTCGGCGCAGCATCTCTTCCCGCATGGACGCGAATTGCCCGCCAGCCTGGCCCGCATTATGCAAATCAACGTTCGCAAGCAACACGTTGCTGCGGTCAAATCCCACATCGAGATTCACCAGATTCGCAAAACTGCGCACAAAAAGCCCCGTCGTCGCCACCAGCACGAGCGAAATCGCCAGCTGCGCCGCCACCATCCATCGCCCCGCGCGGAATCTCGCGTCCCCCTGTGTTTTCGTCGACGACGCACCCTTCATCGCGTCGGCCAATGACACGCGCGTGGCACGAAATGCCGGCAGCACGCCGAACAGCAAGCCCGTAAGGATCGCGGCGGCAGCCGTGAAGATTAAAACTCGGCTGTCCAGCGTCAGGTTCAATGAGATCTTGTCCTTCCCGGTCGAAATGTAGTCGACTACCAGTCGGCTGCCCCATTGCGCGAACAATATCCCCAGCAGCGCGCCGGAGCAGGAGAGCAGCACGCTCTCGGTGAGCAATTGCCGCACCAGTCGCGGGCGCGACGCCCCCAACGCCAGTCGCACGCCGATTTCTTTCGACCGTGCCGCAGCTCGCGCCAGCATCAAGCTGGCGACATTCGTGCATGCCAGCAGTAACACAAATCCTGCGATCGCCATCAACGCCTTGAGTGGCAGATCGTACTGGCTGCGCAAGTTCGAAATTCCCGTGCCCGCGGGCAAAGATGTCAACGTCCATCCCAAGAATCTTTTCTGGTCGCTCGGCTTCCAGTTCGTGGGTACGGTCTCCCCAAAAATCTGCGGCGAAAGGACGGCGAGACCCGCCGAAATCTGCGCGCTGTTGATTCCCGGCTTTTGCCGGGCAATCACGTGGAGCCACCAGGCCGAGCGCTGGTCGAGCGACGAGTTCTTCCCTTCGACGATGGCTTCCGAACAGATCGGCGCGGCGACGTCAAAAGCGCGCCCCACCTCAGTCCCGAAAAATCCCGCCGCCGATACGCCGATAATCTCGAAGGGATGGCCGTCGATGGAAATCGTTTTCCCGGCAACGGACGCGCCTCCGAAGTGCTCTTGCCAGAACCCATAGCCCAGCACCGCAACCCCTGCGCAGCCGCGCTTGTCGTCGTCCGGTGCAATCAGCCGGCCTTGCGCGGGGAGCACACCGAGCGTCGGAAAATAACTCCCGCTGACATAAATTCCGCGCACGTCTTCCGCGACGCCGTTCGGCGCTAGATTGAATTGTGTATTGCCCCACGCGAAAATGCCGGCGAAAATGTCCTGCCGCGCGCGCAGCGACTCCCAGAGCGGGTTCGTGTAGATTGTGCGCGGACTCCGCCCAAAGCCGTGCGTCATCATTCCCACTTGCACGAGTTCGCCCGGGCGCTGCACCGGCAGCATCCGCAGCATCACCGTATCCATCAGGCTGAAAATCGCGGTATTGGCGCCGATGCCGAGGGCAAGAGTGAGCACGGCGACGGCAGTGAAGCCCGGGGATTTGCGTAACACGCGGAAGGCGTAGCGTATGTCTTGCACGAGGGTTTCAATGAAATGCGCGCCGAGAGACTCGCGGATTTCTTCTTTGTATTTTTGGTAGCCGCCGAAGTCCATGCGCGCGCGACGTTCAGCTTCGGCGCGAGCGAGGCCGCAGCGCTCCAGATCGTCGGCGCGATTCTCGATGTGCGAACGCAGCTCCTCATCCATGTCATTCTCAATCTGAGAACGACGAAAAACCTTGGCAGCAACGGAACGAAAGTAGGCCACGAATTTCATACTTCCTCCGGTTGCGTGGCAAGAGCGGAAGCAATGGCTGCGGCAAGGCGGTTCCATCCATCCGCTTCTTCTCGGAGACGTTTGCGCCCCGCAGCGGTCAGTTCGTAAAACTTGGCGCGACGATTGTTCTCCGACGTGCCCCAGCTTGCCTTGAGCAGTCCTTGACGGACGAGGCGAAAGAGACCGGGATAGAGCGCGCCCTGTTCGATCAGCAGTGCGTTGCCTGAAATTTGTCCGATGCGCAGAAGAATGCCGTAGCCGTGCAGCGGGCCGAGCGACACCGCCCTAAGGATGAGAAGATCGAGAGTACCGGGAAGAAGTTGGGCTTGAGTGGTCACGCGTCCTCCTAAGGTGGTTAGGAGGGTAACGCGTTCTCTCCTAAGTAGTCAAGGAGAAAGTTTCGGGCCACGCGGGAGGCTGAGGAGTGGTGCGGAGCAGTCGCTGACCGGGGGTGAACAAGTCGCGCTGTACGAAAGCAGCGGCGAAGACCAACATCGAGTTGCCTTCGAGTTCACCACTCCTTTGCGTTCGCCACTACCTGACTTCCACAGCCACCACGCCTATCGTACGCCTCGCATTGTGCTAGCGTCGTCAGAGCGAAAATTCGATGATGCGAACGACGATGCGAGCGCCCGGCAACAGGCTAAAGAGCACCTCAAAGCCGCCTAAAACTCCCCAAAAACGCCAGACCTTGACCGCAAATGAAATGCAAAGTCCCGCAAGCACAACTGCCTTAAAATGTGCCGCTTCCATTTTCTTGATCGCAAATGAATTTCAGTTTGCGGTGGGCGTGTTTCGAGCCTCGATTTTCAGGCCAGGTCTTCCGTCTACCAGCGCGGCGGAGCAAAGAAAAGCCGCGCGATACACACATCAGCGAGAACAAGCCGCGGAGTCCCCAAATGCGACTCTGCGCTACCCGTCAGGATTTCAGGATGTTCAGGAATTTGCTCGGGTCGTTGTTGAAGCCCGGAAATACCGGGCTCAAGTCACGAGTGCCGAGGTGCTTGGAAATAATTTCGCCAAGCACGCTGCGAAAATCGGTCGTGACGGCCAAGTCGCGATTCTGATAAAGCTGTTCGTCGCTCATGCCGGGCCATTTGGTGTAAACCTGCCCGCCCTTCACAGGGCCGCCCATCACGAACATGCAATTCGCGTGGCCGTGATCGGTGCCGCGGTTGCCGTTCTCGTGCGCCGTGCGTCCGAATTCAGACATGCTGACGAAAACGACGTCGTTCATTTGATCGCCCATATCCTGATGGAACGCAGCGAGCCCTTGGCCGAGATCGCGCAGCAAGTTGGACAGCTGACCTTCGACGCCGCCTTCGTTGACGTGATTGTCCCAGCCCCCGCTGTCGAGGAACGCGACTTCCATGCCCAGGTCGGCTTTGATCAGCTCAGCGATTTCCTGAAGGCTTTTGCCGAAGCGGCTCTTGGGATACTGCGCGCCGTTGGCGGGCTGATAATTATCGGGATCAAGTTTTTTGAGCGAATCGACGGCTTCAAAAGTTTCCTGGCCGACGCCGTGCAGAGCTTGGTCGACGCTGCTGGCATACATCGATTCGAAATCGCCTTCGGTGACTTGCGGATTACCGAAAAGGCGGAATTGCTTAAGGTCGGGAATTGCGATCGCGGAGGCGCTGCCGCGAAGAGTGAGCGGCAGATAGGGGCCGAACGCGACGGCGCGAAATGCGGAAGCTTTTGGACTCGGCGTTTCCTGCAAAGAACGATTCAGCCAGCCGTCGTTGGTGCTGGATTTTCCCGGAGTGCCGGATTCCATAAAATCCTGCGCGTCGAAGTGCGAACGGCTAGGATCGGGCGAGCCGACTGCTTGCACGATGGCAAGCTGTCCGGAGTGAAAAAGTGGTTCAAGCGGTTGAAGGCTTGGATGCAAACCGAAAAAGCCGTTGAGATCGATTGCGGCATCGGCGCCGCCGTTTTTCGGTTGAGGAATCGCGATGGTGGGGCGCAGGCGATAGTAATTTGGCTCGGCGAAAGGCACCACGACGTTCAAACCGTCCATGGCGCCGCGTTGGAAGAGGACGACGAGCTTCTTTTTATTAGGCGCGGGCGTATCGGCAATCGCGCGCTGAAGGAATGCGGGCATGGCGGTCATGCCGATCATGGCTACCCCGCCGCTCTTCAGGAAAATTCGTCGCGACATTCTCATGGCATTTCTCCTTGCAATGCTGCACTGCTAGCGGCGCTGAAATTCGGGCGCGCCGAGAACAAGCCCGGCGATCAAACCTTCGTTCACATGCTTGACTGGGTCGTCGAGGCGCGCCTGGAGAATTTGCGGATCGGAGAGATGCTTCTCCAGAGTTTCACGCGTCTGCGCGGAAACCTGGCCGCCGAGAAAATCTCCTAGGGCGCGAGACAGGACTAAACTTGGATTCGAGTCCGCGTCCTGACCAAACAGTCCAGAAAGATTCGTATTTACACCGGGCATGTGGTTAGTAGCGAGCGTAAGCGCAAAATTCAGGCGATTCAGAAGCGCGCCGGCGTTGACCCAAACGTCCGCTGTGTCGGCATAGCCCGTTGGCGGCTCGTATTGATAGAGCGGCTCACCCATGCGGCCGACCCATTGAATGAGCTGCGGCGAAATCGTGGTTTGCGCCTCGAGCGCGCGCGCCGCGCTGACGGCGACTTCGAAAGGCGTCTTCACTTTGGCGCGATAAGCGTCGCGCGACCAGAATTCCGGCGAATAGATCATCGTTTTCAAGACGGCGCGTGTGTCGCCGTCGCTCGAAACAAAAGTCTGCGCCATGCGGTTGACGAGCGATTGCGGCGGATTGTCAGAGACGAAATGCTGCGCTAGTTGCAAGGAAATGTGATGAGCGGTGGCGTCACTGATGGCGAGCATGTGGAGAGCTTCCAGTCCGTCCTTCATTCCTCCGTAATTAAATGTTTTGCCCATGACGACTTTCGGGGAACGATCATGAATGCGGTCGTCGAAGAAAAATTGCGGGTCCTTGCGCGGCGCACGAATCGTCCAACCGGTAAGGCAATCGGCCATTTGAATTACATCCGCCTGCGTGTAACCGCCGTTCACGCCGACGGTGTGAAGCTCCATCACTTCACGGCCGTAATTCTCATTGAGGCCGCGCTCCTGTTTTTTTGGCGGACCTTGCGG
Organism: Candidatus Acidiferrales bacterium; assembly: GCA_035933575.1. Lineage (GTDB taxonomy): Bacteria > Acidobacteriota > Terriglobia > Acidiferrales > UBA7541 > DAHUXN01. Next base: position 17,552 of record DASYYR010000018.1, read on the forward strand.
CGGCTTGCCATTCGGAAAGCGGCCTGCTTGCGGGAACTGGCGCGGCGCGGGCATCTCCATGCCCATGAACAGTCCCTGGAAACGCTGGCGGCGCAGAGCGAGTTCCTGCTGCATGTGCTGGAAAGCAATCGGGTCTGCGCTGAGCCAATTATCGAGATAAAAAAGCATCGCGGGACTTTTCGCGGTGGCGTCCAGCAGATTTTCGAACTTGCCCATGGCGTTGGGCCGAATCGTACGTTCGACATAATCGGTGAGCAGCCAGCGGTCAGCGCCTTTTGCGACATTGACGTTGAAGTGGTTGAACCAGAAATTGGACATCACTTCGTAAAGCTGGCGATTGCTGTAAATCGCGCGGTCGATGGTGGCGAGATCGAGTTCCTCTTGAATGCGCTGCGGGCCCGGCATGGTTTCGAACTGAATCATGGACGGATCGATTCCCTGCTGGCGCATTTCCTGACGCTTGGCTTGCATTTCCTGCTGATATTGCTGGCGAACTTCCTCGGGCGTCAGACCCTGACGTCTGGCGGTCTGATTCGGCGGCGGATACTTGCTGAGTAACTGCTCCGAAGACATCTTGAGGGTTTTGAATTCCGCGAGCTTGGCATTCAGAGCTGAATCATCGATTGAACTGTAGTTGAGTTGCTGATCGATCCATTTCTCGAGGCCCATTTTGCGGATGCGGTCGACGTCGCCCGGACGCGGGCCGTACGCGAGCCGGTCGAGGGCGTGCAGGATGGCTTCGTCTTCGGTGAGTTGCGTGATGGGCAATTTGCCCTTGAAGGATTTAGGGAGATTGTATTCGGAGCTTTTCGACCGTGAGTCTGCGTCGTTCTTTCTGGCTTCGACGCCGGGAACGACAGCCGCCAGAGCAAGGGCCAAGGTGGCGCTTAGGAGCGCTATTCCGAAAGCCTCAAGACGGTTTTGGATGCGTCGACTTGTAAGAGCTCCCTGCCGCGGCAAGTGCACAATGTGCGCGATACGCAAAGTTCTCTCCCTTACTTGAGAGTTTAACCCTGCCGTCGAGCAAAAGTTGTGCAGCGCTGCGAAGGGACGGCTTAGGTGGCAACCTGTACGAAGGGACAGGTTCGCAGGTGATAGCGTGGGTCGAAATACGCGTGGTTGCAGCGCGAAATTCGCTACCTGCGCGAGCGGAAGGCGTCGAGGGACCATGTGTCGGCGGATTCGTCGTGCTTCAAGACGTACAGGTTCCCGTCGTCGGCGAGGACGCGGAAATAGGTGACGCCGGGCGAGTACCATTTGTCGTCGAGGCGTTCGACGATGTAAGCGCGATCGCCGGTAGAAAACTTTAGCGGTCGCTCGTCGGCGCGATGGCCGGAATAGCATTCGACATGGAGGTCGTTCATGGCGCTCCGGATGGCGATGTGATTTTACCGCGCGGGAAAAGCGACGGTCAAAGAGACAAGAAGAAGCAGATTCCTCGTCGCGCGGCTCCTTGAAATGACAATGGGTACCGGGAGCGCACACTAAAGACGCAAATGCACGGAAGATCTGCCGTTGCAAATACAAAGCGGCGTCGAGCCCCGCCGCACTCTAAAAGAGCCAACCCCGAGGGTGATGCTCAAACAGACTTGCTAGTCGCGGGGAGTTTGCGCGAACTGGGATTCTTCGGCGCGGCGTTCAGCGTTGTATGCGGCTCCGAAAAGCACGACGATAGTGGTGAGGTACATCCATACCAAAAGGCCGATGGCTGCGGCGACGCCGCCGTAGACGACGTCATAGGGCATGTGGCGGACATAGGTCCCAAAAATATAATCCACGGCCCACCATAGAATCGTCGCCAGAATAGCGCCATGCAAGACGTCGCGCCAACCGCGGTGCCCGGGACGGCCCACGCGATAGACGGTCATGAGAATGGCGGCGCCGAGCACGAACACAGCAACGACATATCCGGCTCTGAGCGCGACACGCATGATGAACGATGAACCGGTTTCGTACATCAGCCAGTTGGTGAACTGCCTACCGAAAATCGTAAGAATCACCACCGCCAGCCAGGGGAAAATTGTAAGGCACAGTAGAGTGAAGACGCGGAGCTGACGATTCCAGAATTTTGGGCGCGCCTCGTCTCCCTCAACGATGTGAAAGCCGTCGGTCAAAGTGGTCATCAGACGGGCGCCGACGAGCAAGGTTCCAAAAAGGCCCACAAGGATCCATCTCATGGCGCTTTCGCCGTGGCGGCCGAGATATGCGCCAACGAGGTGCGAGCTTTCCGGCGGCAAAATGATTTGAAGGCGAAACCACATCTGCAAAACGGCGGACGCTCCCCATTTGGTGCCGTGGAGAATTCCGAGGCCAAGAAGGAGTATGGGGAAAAACGCTAGGAACATGCTGTACGCCGTCGCCTCCGCAACGATCTGACATTGAGGAAACACGCGGCGGATGGCGCGGTAAATGCGCATTGTGAACGCTTTTAAGCCGACCATGTTCACTGGGTTAGACTACGCGAGTGTACTCGAAGTGGCTGACGACTGAGCGGCGGATAATGAAAATCGCAGGCACATGCGGTTCGAGTCACTTGTCCCTGTGGGTCGCGAGGCGTAAACTCTTCGGGGAATCACAAATAAAACGCATTCATTCCACCGGAGGAATGCTTTCGTGACAACGCCAGCCAAGACCATGAGCGAAGGAACGCGCAGCGAAGAAATCATCCGCAAGCACAAGGAATTTTTGTGGCCGGCGGTGACGAATTACTTTAAGCAGCCGCTGGTGGCTGATCACGCTTCGATGCAGTATTTGTGGGATCTGGAAGGACGAAAATATCTGGATTTTTTTGGCGGCATCGTCACGATTGGCGTGGGACATTGCAATCCGAAAGTGACTTCGAAAATCAAAGCGCAGGTCGACAAGCTGCAGCACACGTCGACCGTTTTCCCCAACGAAGCGATCGTGGATCTGGCGGAAAAGCTGGCGGAGATTACTCCCGGGAATTTGCAGAAGAGTTTTTTCTCGAATTCTGGGACCGAAGCGAATGAGGCGGCCATTTTGCTGGCGCGCATGGCGAGCGACAGTTACGACATTGTGGCGCTGCGTCACGGGTATGCGGGAGCGTCGACGCTGGCGAAAGGCGTGACCGCGCACGCGCCGTGGCGCAAGGGAGGAGTGATCAACGTCGGAGTATCGCACGCGATCAATGCGTATTGTTACCGCTGCCCGCTGCATTTGACATATCCAGATTGCGGAGTGGCGTGCGCGAACGACGTCGAGAATCTGATTCAGACGGGGACGAGAGGGAGCATTGCAGCTTTTATTGCGGAGCCGATACAGGGCGTAGGCGGATTTATTACTCCGCCGCCGGAATATTTCAAGATCGTCTACAAAATCGTGAAGAACTATGGAGGGCTTTACATTTCCGACGAAGTGCAGACCGGCTTCGGGCGCACGGGAAAGAAATGGTTTGGCATCGAGCAGTGGGAAGTGACGCCGGATATAATTACTTGCGCGAAGAGCATGGGGAATGGCGTGCCCGTGGGCGCAACGATTACGACGAACGAGCTGGCGGACAAATTCCAGGGGCTGACGATTTCGACCTTTGGAGGGAATCCGGTGACGTCGGTGGCGGCGCGCGCGGTGATTGAAGTGATTGAGGAAGACAATCTCCGCGAAAATACATACGCGGTGGGCGGATATTTTCGTAAGCGGCTGGAAGAATTGAAAGAGAAGCATTCGATTATTGGCGACGTCCGTGGAATGGGAATGATGCAGGGGATTGAGTTAGTGAAGGATCGCAAGACGAAAGAGCCAGCGGCGGAAGCCACGGGGCAACTTCTGGAGCGCGCGCGGGAGAATGGATTGTTGATTGGCAAAGGCGGGCTTTTCGGCAATGTGATACGCATGGCGCCGCCGATGAATATTTCGAAGGCGGATGTGGATGAAGGCGTTCGCATGCTCGACAAATCACTGAGCGAAGTGCGAATCTGAATCATAAATCACACACGTAAGTTGAGGACGAAGAACTATGGCGACGGCGGTGAGTACAATGCGGGCGTGCCGGAACTTCATCGGTGGCAAATGGGCGGAGTCGAAGGCGGCGAAGATTGCCGAGCGGCGGAATCCGGCGAACACGGATGAAGTGGTGGCGCGCGTGCCGCTGTCGAGCCGCGAAGAAATGCGCGAGGCGATTGCTGCGGCGAAGGCTGCATTGCCCGCGTGGCGCGACACGCCGGCGCCGAATCGCGGCAAGATTCTCTTTAAGGCCGTTCGCATCATGGAAGAGCAAAAAGAAGAATTGGCGCGGATGCTCACGCTGGAGGAAGGCAAAGCGCTGAAAGATTCGCTGGGCGAGGTGCAGCGGAGCATCAATATTCTGGAGTTCATGGCGGGAGAAGCGCGGCGGCTGAATGGGGAAAGCTATCCGAGCGAGCTGCCCAAGAATTTTTCGTACACGGTGAAGTCACCGATTGGAGTGATTGGCGCGATCACGCCGTGGAATTTTCCGTTAGCCATTCCCGTGTGGAAAGTTGCGCCGGCGCTGGTGGCGGGAAACACATGCGTGTTGAAGCCGGCGGAGCTGACGCCGTTGTGCGCAATTCGCATGACAGAGATTTTCGAGCGGGCAGGGCTGCCCGGGGGCGTTTTGAATCTGGTGCTCGGCGCGGGCGAAGAAGTGGGCGACGAACTGGTGCAGAATCCAGATGTGCGCGCGATTTCGTTTACTGGTTCGACGGAAATTGGCTGCAAGATTTATGCGAACGGCGCGCGGCGAATGCAAAAAGTGCAATGCGAGATGGGCGGGAAGAATCCCGTGGTGATTTTGGCCGATGCGGATTTGCCTCTGGCCGTGGAGTCGGTGGTTTCGGGAGCCTTCGCTTCGACGGGGCAGCGATGCACGGCGACGAGCCGCGTGGTGATCGAGGAAAGCGTGGCGCACAAGTTTGTGGCGATGCTGACGGAGCGGACGAAGAAATTCAATATTGGCAACGGGCTGGAGTCGGGGATCGATATGGGACCGTCCGTGGATGAAAAGCAGATGAACACAGTGCTGAAATACGTCGAGATCGGGAAAAAGGAAGGCAAGCTGCTGCTGGGCGGCGAGCGGCTTACGGGAAACGGATACGACAAGGGGTATTTTGTGGCGCCGACGATTTTTGATCATGTACCGACGCAGAGCCGTATTGCCCAGGAGGAGATTTTTGGTCCCGTGTTGAGCGTGATTCGCGTGAAGAATTTCGACGAAGCACTGGACGCGGCGAATTCGGTGCGGTTTGGGTTGGCGAGCGCGATTTACAGCAGCGATGCGAGCAAGATTTTCGAGTTCATCGACCGCATCGAGACGGGGATCACGCACGTCAATTCACCAACGGTGGGAGGCGAGGCGCATTTGCCGTTCGGCGGAATCAAAGATACAGGCGTGGGGCACCGCGAGGTGGGACACGTGGCGCTGGATTTTTACACGGAGCTGAAGACGGTGTATATCGATTACACCGGACGCAAGCGGGAATCGAGCGTTTATTGATGACGGCCAGAAATATTTCAATGCGAATGAATGCAGGAGTTCCCTGCCGCTTTCCCATATCGATGATGGTGGTTTTGGCGCTGGCGGTTGCGATGCTTGCTCCGCTCGCGGGCGCGCGCGAAGGGGACAAAATCAATTGGAAGCCCGTGGGCGATGCGATCCTGAAAATCACGGGGCGGAAGCCTCCGAAAGTGTGGAATGTGTATCAGGATGAAAAGAAGAAAGAGCGAGTGCTGGTGGAGATGGACAGCCGCTACCTGATTCTGGATGCGAAGACGAAGCAAGTGTATGAAATTACGGCGGCAGGGTTTCAGCTTCACGGGAAAATTTATCAAAGCACGGACCCGGCCTCAAATCAGAATGCGCTGCCCAGTACGGACTGGGACAGACGCGATATAGGGCCCGCGGAGCGCATTCAGGTGGAGTTGACGAAGGAAAATATTTTTCTGGATGTTGAGCTGCCGCATCCGCTGGAGCTGCGCACGCCGATCCACTAACAGGGTGCTCGCCAGTACAAAGACAACGATAGGGGCCTCACGTCAGTTCGCCAGAATCGGTGCGGACGGGACCTGCCTGCGGCAGGCAGGCATGGGCTACAGGGGCCGAAGCGAGTGGCGCATCGTTCCGCGCAGGCACCGAAAACAAACGCAAAGACCCCCACCTTCGCGGAAAACGCTCAGGATGGGGCACCCGCAAAACACAGTCGGCGCGGTTAAAACCCTGCCCTGACGCCACCGTAGATCACCTTTTTGGTTATGCGACGTTAGAGCGCGGTTCCTTTGGAGACGGGGCCGGGAGAGTCGGCGGCGGATTGCGCCGGGCCTTTTAGTTCCGCGAGCAAAATTCCGATGAAGACGAGAGCGGCGCCGGATAGTTCGCGTGCGCCGAGATGTTCGTGGGCGACGATTACAGAAGTGAGCGCGGCAAAAACAGGTTCCAGACTCAAGAGAATCGCAGTGTGAGTGGGCGTCGTATATTGCTGCGCCCAGACTTGCATGGAAAAGCATAACGCGGTGGCGCCGACGGCGGTGATTAGAATCGCCCAGATAAGAGTTGGAGACCACAAGAGGCGCGGCGGCTCCCATCGAGTGACGGCGAGCAGAGGCAAACAGGCCAGCGTCAACAGCGCCGTCATGATTACTTGCAAGACGCTGAGCGCGGGGACGGAATGGCGAACGCTGTAACGTCCCACGACGATGATGTAGAGCGCGAACATCAGCGCGCAGACCAGCACGAGAAGATCGCCAACGTTTAACCTGGCAAAGCCCGCGCGCGGGACGGTTAAGTAATATAACCCAACCAGGGCGACAATTGCGCCGGCCCAGACCCAGCGGTTCACCCGGCGCTTCCAAAATACTGCGAGCAGCACGGGGACCATCACAACTCCGGCACCGGTGATGAATCCTGCTTTCGACGGCGTGGTGAGTTTCAGGCCCAGAGTCTGGAACGCATATCCGGCGAACATGAAGAAGCCCATGAGCGCACCCGCAGCGAGCGTAGCGCGAGGCAATTTCCGCAGCGCGCGCCAGTAGACGACGGCCATGACGATTGCGGCGAGGGAAAAGCGCAGCGCGTTGAAGACGAACACGGAGTAAAACGCGAGCGCGTCCTTCACGACCAGGAACGTAGCGCCCCAAATGAGCGAACAAAGCGCCAGGGCCAAGTCAGCCTGAAGGCGGCGCGGAATTGTGCGGCTCATGAAATGCGGCGCTCAGTGGCGTTCGTAAACGATGCGGCCGCCGGTGATGGTGATGTCAGGGGAAGTGTGGAGGAGCTGCGGAGCGGGGATGCGAGTGATGTCGACGGGATAGACGACGATGTCGGCGAGCATGCCCGGCTTAATCTGGCCCTTGGTGTTCTCCTCGAATTCACCATAGGCCGAGCCAGTGGTGTAATCGGAAATGCAATCGGCCATCGGGAGCTTTTCCTGAGGCTCCCAACCGCCGGAGGGGCCACCTTCGGGGAGTTCGCGCGTGATGCAGGCGTAAAGGCCGCGCAACGGGTCGATTCCTTCGACTGGATAATCGGTGCCGAAGGCGAGACGTACGCCGTGTTTGCGCATAGTGTTCCAAGCGTAGGCGCCTTTCGAGCGTTCGGGGCCGATGCGCTCGCCGGCCCAGCGTTCGTCATCGAGCAAATGAACAGGCTGCATCGAGGCGATTACATGCAACTCGGCGAAACGCGCGAAATCGTCGGGCGCGACGACCTGCGCATGCTCGATGCGATCGCGGCGGTCGCGCGGGCCGTTCGCGGCGCGCACGGCGGCAAAAGCGTCGAGGGCAACGCGATTGGCTTTGTCTCCGATGGCGTGGAAATTAAGCTGAAAGCCCGCTTTGTCGCGCTCGATGGACATGGCATTCAGTTCTTTGGGCTGCATGCGGAGAATGCCGGACGTGGATGGATCGTCGGAATAAGGCGCGAGCATCGCGGCAGTGCGAGAGCCGAGCGAGCCGTCCATAAAGGCTTTGAGCGAGCCAGTTTTCAGCCAAGGATCGGTGGTAGTGCCTTCGCGACGCTCCTCTTCGAGCTTGGCGAGAGGCTCGGTGAAAGTGAGCCATTCCGTGATTCGGAGAGGCAACTTCCCTTCCTGCTTCAGTTCGCGATAAATCAGGAAATCTTGCCACGTGGAATAATCCTGAATCGAAGTGACGCCGTGGGAGACGGCGTCGGCGAGCGCAAGTTCTATCGCACGGCGTCGGCGTTCGTGGCCGACGGGCGGAACGTGACGGTAGACGAGACTCATGGCGGCGTCTTCTTCGAGCATGCCGTCGGGCTCGCCTGTTTTCGGATCGTGCATGATGTGGCCGGCGGCGGGATCGGGCGTGTCTTTGGTGACGCCCGAAAGTTTAAGCGCGAGGGAATTGGCGACTGCTACGTGGCCGTCCACGCGGCCAAAAATCATCGGATGATCTCTCGAGACGGCGTCGAGATCGAAGCGAGTGGGGAAACGCTTCTCAGGCCAGAGAGTGTGGTCCCAGCCGCTGCCGGTGATCCATTCACCGGTTTTATAATTTTTAAGCGCGGCGCGGATTCTCTGCTGAAATTCGGCGACGGACTTTGCGCCTTCTAAATTCACGGTAAGCATTCCCATGCCGGCGCTGGCCAGATGCGTGTGTGCGTCGTTGAATCCGGGCATGGCGAAACGTCCGTGCAAGTCGATTACATGCGTATGCGGGCCGATCCACGCGCGGACATCAGCATTGCTTCCGACGGCGACAATTTCTTCATCTTGAATCGCGATGGCCCGCGCATGAGCGGGCTGCGAGGAAACGGTATAAATATCGCCGTCGATGAGCGCCAAAGTGGCGGGCGGTTTTGCGGCTTGCTCGTCTGGAGACATGCCCCTCCCCTTTTTGTTTAGCGTGCGATGCGGAATGGATGGCGCGGCGAAGAGTACAGCGCCAGAGGCTAGCAGGAGCGCCGCGCACGCAATGGCGAAGGCTTTCGCGAAAGGAACGGACGATTTCAGGGTTGTGCTCCTGCGATGGCGAGCATAGTCAACATGGCGCGTTTCAAGCCGAGCTCGCGTCCGGCGGGATCGTACCATTCCTCGAGGGAATGCGAAGCGCCGCCCAGCCCGCCGGCACCGATTGCGATAGCAGGGATGCCTTGCGAGAGAGGGAGGTTGGCGTCGGTAGAAGAACGTTCAAGGCGCGAACGATTGCCCAGATAGCGGTCGACGTTTTCGATGGCAGTCAGGAGCGGCGAATCCGCGACCAATCTTCCGCCGGGGCGGACGCCGATGACCGTCACTTTGAGTTTGAGGGCCTCATTCCCGGGTTCCGCCGCGGCCATTTCCTCGTGGACGGCGCTGGCGAAAGACTTGCGCAACTCGCTTTCGAGGCGCGCCAGCTCTGCATCGTCTTCGGAGCGCAAATCCACTTTCACGCCGGCTTCGGCAGGAATGGAGTTGACGGAGTTGCCGCCGTCGATGACCCCAAAGTTAAAAGTAGTGCGCGGCTCCTGCGGCACGCGGGTGCGGGAAAATTGCACAATGCCGCGCGCGAGAGCGGTGATGGGATTGGGCGCGCCAAAATCGGACCAGCTGTGACCTCCCGGGCCAGTGATTTGCATGTCGAGACGTCGAGAGGCGAGGCCAATGGTGGTGATGTAATCGGTCGCGGCGCCGTCGAGCGCAATCACGGCACGAACGTTGCCTTTGTACGTGGACATCAATTCGCGAATGCCACGCAAATTCCCTTCTCCTTCTTCGCCCACATCGGCGGCGAAGACAATCTTTGTTTGCGCTTTAATCTGCGCTTCGTTCATGGCGCGAGCAATGGCGATGAGCGCGGCGAGGCCCGCCCCGTCGTCAGCGATTCCCGGGGCTTGGAGGCGACCGTTCACACGCTTGACGTGAACATCGGTGCCAGCAGGAAAAACAGTGTCGAGGTGCGCGACGACGAGGACGATGTCTTTGCTTTTACCGGATGAGCCACTGCGCTCGCCGATCACATTGCCGACCAAATCCGTGCGAACGTCGAGGCCGCAGGCAGCGAGAAGTTTTGCAACGTAGGCAGCGCGCGGCGATTCGTGAAATTCCGGCGCAGGAATTTCGGTGATGGCGATCTGCTGTTCCGTGACCCAATCGAGACTTTTGTCCAACCAGGACATGGCGAGAGCCACGCGCTTGTCTTGCACAAGGGCATCGATTGGATTCGCGGCGCGCGCGGTCAGCGTTCCCATAGCCAACAGGATACCGAACAAGAAAAAAAGTTTCACGGACTTTATCGGAGCCGCGTTCGCGCGGGAGCGAGACGCTTTCTCGGAAATTGGATATGAGTTCACTTCAGTGCTTTGTCGCAGGCTTGGTGTGCGCATCGGTTCCACAAAGTGCCAGGATTTCTTGGTCGGTCATGACGCGCTCAGCCTTCTTCGCGGCCTGAAAAATGCGGTCGACAAGATCATCCGTTGCCGGAATTTTGTGCTTTTCGAGCCAGTACGTGACATTGGAGCGGCCACTCATGGGGCCGATTTCGATTATCTGCTGCAAGCCGAAAAGATGCGACGGCACGCCGCTGTAAACGGAATCGGCCAGCATGACGTCGTTTTTGCGGTAGGCCTTGATAATCGCGGCTGCGTGGACTCCGGTGGCGGTACGAAAAGCGTCGCGTCCAACGACGGGGTAATTCGGAGGCACGGTAGTGTGAGTGGCAAGCGATACGGCGTCTGAATACTGTTTCAATTTGGAGAGGTCGCGGTCGATCAATCCCATCAAGCGGAGATTAACAAGCATGAGTTCCATCGGCGTGTTACCGACGCGCTCACCGAGAGAATTTGCGGCGGCGTGGACTTGATCGGCTCCGGCGGCGATGGCGGCCAAGGAATTCGCGATGGAGAGGCCGCGATCATTGTGGCCGTGCCAGTCGACGCGAATTTTTCCCCCGGACGGCTTTACGACCTCTTCGATTGCGAATTGGACGAGATTGTAGGCGCCGCGCGGTTCCGCGTGACCGACCGTGTCGCAGAGCACGATGGCGCGGGCGCCGCAGCGAATTGCGGTGGTGTAAAGAGTTTTCACGGTGGCGGCGTCGGCACGCGTGGTGTCTTCCGTGACGTACATCACGGGCAAACCTTGCGCGATGGCGAACTTCACGGCGTCTTCGGTAGTACGTTGAAGATGCTCGACGGTCCAGTCTTCGACAAGGCGGCGGATGGGACTCGAGCCAAGAAATGTGGCGGCCTCGATGGCCATGCCAGTTTTTTGGGAGATTTCGGCGATGGGGCGAATATCGTTGACATGAGTGCGCGCCGCGCAATTCGGACGGATTTTCATACGGCAGCGAGCGATTTCCTTCGCGAGGGCCTCCGTGTCGTGGTAGGCGCGCGGGCCAGCGCCGGGGAGGCCGATATTTACCGTGTCGATGCCGAGGTCTTCCATCAAATGCAAAATGTGAATTTTTTCTTCGATGCCGGGGTCATGCACAGAAGGATTTTGTAGGCCGTCGCGCAGAGTCTCGTCATTGAGCATGACCTTGCGCCCGAGCGGAATCTCGCGGCCCTTCGCGGTGTTCCAGTCGTAGATCAGTTCGTTCAAATCCATCACTTCTCCGTCACCGCAAGGCCGCACACGAACAAATCACCGATGCGCGGATTCTAACCGATTTTCCAGGGCTCTGGATACTTGAGCGCGACAAGATAAAGCCCGGTTGGTTCCGCCGTGGGACGGGAAAGGGAGCGGTCGCGCGATTCGAATAATGCGGGAATGTCCGCAGCGGAGAGTTTGCCGCGGCCAACGTCGAGGAGAGTGCCGACGATTTTGCGCACCATGTAACGAAGAAACGAGCGGCCAGTGACTTCGTAGACGAGTTCCTGCTTATCCGGATGGGGAGTGAGGACAGAACGAAGAATCACGCGGATCGGAGAGCGATCTTTGTCGGTATCCTCCGAGCCGCTTGATGCGGCGAAAGATGTGAAATCGTGCTCGCCTTCGAAAACCCGGGCGGCTTCGATCATATTAGCTTCATTAAGTGGGTAGGGATAATGCAGAACGCGCTGGAATTCAAAGGGCGAGACAACGGGTCCGCGAAAGATGCGGTAATGATAGGTTTTCTCGAGAGCCTGCCAGCGAGCGTGGAAATCGGAGCCCATTTCTTCGGCGGCGACGATGCGAATCGCGGGCGGCAGAAGCGCGTTGAGGGCACGCTGCAATTCTTCCGTGGCGAGCTGCGATTGCGTTTTGAAACTTGCGACCTGACCAAATGCGTGCACGCCCGCGTCCGTGCGGCTGGCCCCGTGAATGATTATTTCTTCCTGAGCGACTTTTCGGAGCACATCCGTGACCGCGCCTTGAATAGTGGGAACGCCAGGCTGGATTTGCCAGCCGTGGAATTGAGAGCCGTCGTAAGCAAGAGTCAATTTGATGTTTCGCATGCGACGGGAATTATCGCACGCCGCAAGAATTCAGCAGAAAACTAAACCGAGACGATGGATGACCGGAGGAAATGCGGATTTGTTGTCCCGCAGAGGCAATCGGACACAAAATATGCGCGGCATGGAGCTCCCTTCCTGCGTCAGGGCAGGCCGCATTACAACAAAAGCTCAGACAGCCTCGTCAGCCGAAGCTGATGGTTTGAGGGGCGGACGATAGGCGAAATAGGCGGGGCCGAGGCAGACAGGCTCGTAGTCGGCTTCGATACCGCTTTGGGTGAATGCAATATGGTTGGATCGAGAGAGAAAGCGAATCGCGCGCAGACGGCGCTCCGAGCATAGATCGAACCAGTGGCGAATTTCGCGGCCCACGGAAAGAAAATCGCCGGGCTCGAGCTCAACCATCACGATCGGCCGTCCAACCGGATGGATATGGCATACGCCGCGCCCCGCGACGATCAAATGCGCCTCATCCTCGTCGTGCCAATGCTCCTTGCTGAAACGGCCAAGCATTTCGTCGAGACCCGGGGTTTCCGGAGTCAACTCAATGACGTCATAAGCAACGAACCCGTGCGCTCTTTTGTGATTTTCGAGTTCGGTGGCGTAGGAAGCCAATACTTGAGTGGCAGGGGCGTCAGACAAAAGAAGAGCTGAGGGAGTCCAGCGATGGTATTCGACGCCGATACCCGCCAGGAATATCTCGATCTGAGCGGGCATGATGAATGTTCTGCCGAGATGCGGCACTTTGACGATAGCCATATCCCAACCTCAACGGCGGGCGCTGCGAGCTCGCCGACAAGTAAGGAGAGAATGCTTACGCCAGCGCGACAGCACGAGACTGAGAAATATGCGGACGCGACCGCAACGGCGGAAGCTCGGATTATGCGCGGCACCTACCCTCTGAGTAGAGCAACGCGGAATTCAGGCGGGTATTTTGTTCCAAGCTAATTTACAATGCAATAACTTTTTTACTGTAGTACTGCTACCTTTCCGAACGGACGAAATGGCTGCCGGGTTTATCGATTTCCTGGCCGGAGCGGCAAAGGGGGCATTCAAAGGCTTCATAGCTAGGAATATCCAAATCGATCAAGGCTTTGGTGGGCACGTTGAGTTCAAGCTGGCTGCCGCTGCGGTCGATCAGAGCTCCCGCGGCAACGGCGAGTCCTCCCGCTTGCTCGACGACGCCAATCGTTTCGCGTGTAGAGCCGCCAGTGGTCCAGACGTCCTCGACAACCAGGACGCGCTCATTCGGCTGGAAAGCGAATCCCCGGCGGAGAGCCATGCGCCCGGAGATGTCTCTTTCCACGAAGACGGCGCGGACACCAAGCCCGCGCGCTACTTCGTGCCCGACGAGGACACCGCCGAGGGCGGGCGAAGCAACGCAGTCTATCTGTACGCCTTTGAATTTCTCGGCGAGCGCGCGACCGAGCTTTTCGGCTGACTCAGGATACTGAAGCACAAGTGCGCATTGCACATACGTGGAGCTATGGCGGCCGCTGGACAGCTCAAAATGTCCATGCCGCACGGCCCCAACACGCTCAAATAGTTGCATAATTTCATCTGCGTGCATGTGAGCGAGCCTCCCGGATCGATCGCGCCCGGCTAGCCTAGGTCAGCCCGGCCTTCGTTGTCAATGCGGGAGGAGAGATGCTAAACTCGTGGGTTCATGTGTCCGGTTGTAGCCTGTTAGTGTCCGATTCTGAACATTGTGCGAAGCCATCCCAGCTTTATTTGCCTGATTGCAAACGGATAGGATTGGCCGCCACCTTGCAGCATGCAATCAGTTGAAACATATCGTCGCTCTCGCACGTTTCACCATACTAGGACTTAAAACGCAATTCTGAAATCAGGGGGAAGATAACTATATGACTGGAAGGCTCATTCGGACCGCCGTTGCTCTCTATCTGGCTGCGGCGCTGGCGGTTGGGTATCCCGGCCTCGCCCAGGCGCAGGCTCAGCAAACAGCACCGCCGCAGACCCAAACGACGACGCAAACACAGACGCCCGCAACGCAACAAACTCCGGCCGTGCTGCCCTATCCGAATCTTCGCTCGGGTCCGGACTATTCCAAGGGAAGACAATGGTTTCCGAATATCTTCGCGCCGTATTTCTCGATCAATGTGCCGCCTCCGGATTTGACGAACACGCCGGCGATCTACAGCCTTATCCAAAACGGAAAGCTTGAATTGAGCCTGCAGGATGCGATCGCCCTGGCGCTCCAAAATAATCTGGACATCCGCGTTCAGCGCTACTTGCCCTGGTTTGGCGAAACCGACGTTCTTCGGGCTGAAGGCGGCGGGGTGCCAAGCGGAACGTTCGTCCTTGGCTCGGGGGGCGGCGGCACGTTTGATCCCGTGATCGGCGCAACCGCATCTATCGCGGATAACACGACCCCTGTGAACAATCCGTTCATTTCGGGGACTGGAACCGGAACCAACTCACTGATTGCTCTTAAGAGCCACCAGACTCAGCTCAACATCGGCTATTCGCAGGAACTGCACACCGGAACATCGTTCTCTTTTGGTCTAGACAATACTCGCAGCTCTTCCTCGTCGTCTGCCAACTTTTTCAACCCGTCCGTCTCGTCTCAGCTTTTCGCCAGTATTCAACAGCCGCTGTTGAGAGGTTTCGGCTTCCTACCGGTGACGCGCTTCATCATCGAAACAAAGAACACGCTGAAACAGGACAACCTGACTTTCGAGGAGCAGGTAATCAACTCGGTGACGCAGGTTGAAAATCAATATTGGCAGCTCGTCTATGCGCGGCAGAACGTGGATGTGCAAAAGGCGGCGCTCGCGACGTCACAGAAATTGTACGAGGACAATAAGCGCCAGCTTGAAATCGGCACACTCGCGCCGCTCGACGTATTGACAGCGGAGTCGGAAATCGCGACAGACAACCAGTTAGTTATTCAGGCTCAAACCAACCTGCTGCAACAGCAAACGTTATTGCTTCAGTTGATCACCAAGAATCTTTTGGATCCGGCTTTCCAGGACGTTGAGGTGATTCCGACGACACCGATCGAGGAATTGGCCGCGGTGCCGAGCATCGCCCTGCCAGATGCTGTAAAGGAAGCTTGGGCAAATCGACCCGAATTGCAAGTGGAGCAGCTGCAGTTGGCAAATGATGATATAGAAATCAAAGCCACACGGAACGAGTTGCTGCCAGCACTCACTCTGTCCGGGAATTATCAGAGCTCCGGACTGGGTGGCATCTCTACGCTCAAATCCTCGACGCCGCTCACTTTTATTCCGAATTTGAATGTTCCTATTCTCGATGCCAACGGCAATCCCGTTTTAACTACGGGGGGGACAGCCGAGTTCATCGGCGTGGGAAACACGTTTAACACCACGACGACGGTTGTGCCCGGCGGCGTTGGGGACGCCTATTCCGCGATTTTTCAGAATCAGTTCCCGAGTTATTCGGCCAGCTTGAACTTGAGCTTGCCGCTGCGGAACCGCTCGGCGCAGGCGGACCACGCTCGCGCTCTACTGAACGAGCGGCAATACCAAACGACATACCAACAGGAAAAGAACACCATCGTCGTCGGTGTACGCAACGCGCTGATTGCGATTCAGCAGGATGCGGCGCAGGTGGTAGCCACCGAGAAGGCAACCCAGCTTGCGCAGCAAACGCTCGATGACGAGCAAAAAAAATATTCTCTCGGTGCGTCAACGAGCTACAACGTGATTCTCCGGTCCCGCGACTTGACGGCAGCCAAGGGCAACGAACTGCTGGCAAAGGCGAATCTGCAAATTGCGCTCGTGAATTTCAATTTGGCAATGGGCCGCACTCTTACGACAAACAACATCACGATCGCCGATGCCAGACACCGAGCTATCGATTATGAAGCCCAGCAGCCGCTCATTCCCGGCACAATCGGCGGCCATTTAGCGGGACAAGACGTGTTCGGATTGGGATTGCACAAATAGCGGCGATAAAGCAGCGATCAAAATGGGGCCCGGAGGTTCGCAAACCTCCGGGCTTTTTTTTGCGCTTGTGCGCGGAATTCTTCGCGAGCCGCTCTTGCCCGCTTTTTGGGCTTGCCCTACAATCAAGTCAGAGCTTCGCGAGCGGGTGTGGAGGCTGCGCGGTCCGGCCCGGGGAGATGTGAAATGCCGAAAGAAGAGCGAATATCGTCTCTGACGACGAGCGCGGAGCCTGAATCGCCTCGCACTTCCTCAGGCACATCGTCACGTGCCTCCTCACACACTTCATCAGGCGCGTCCCGAACGCCAGCGGCGGCTGAAATCGAGTGGGAGAAAAAAGTCTTGGAGCCGACGCTCGAGAAATCGCCAGAGCGCGCGAAGGAATTCACGACGATTTCCGACTACCCGATCCGGCGACTGTACACGCCAGCGGACCTAGAAGGATGGTCGCCTGAGAGGGACCTGGGATATCCGGGGCAGCCACCATACACGCGCGGGATCCATTCCACGATGTATCGCGGGCGCCTCTGGACGATGCGACAATTCGCGGGATTCGGCGCTGCGGAAGATACGAACAAGCGGTTTCGTTATTTGCTGGCGCAGGGGCAAACGGGGCTTTCGGTGGCGTTCGACCTTCCCACGCTGATGGGTTATGACTCGGACCATGCATTATCGGAGGGCGAAGTCGGCAAATGCGGAGTGGCTATCAGTTCGCTCGCGGATATGGAAGTCCTTTTCGACAAGATCCCGCTGGCGGACGTGAGCACCTCCATGACGATTAATTCGCCCGCGGCGATCATTTGGGCGATGTACCTGGCTGTGGCGGAAAAGCAGGGCGCGGACTGGAAGAAAATCTCCGGCACGCTGCAGAACGACATACTGAAAGAATACATCGCCCAGAAGGAATACATCTATCCGCCGGGGCCGTCGATGCGTTTGGTGATCGATACTTTTGAATTTGGCGCGAAGCAAACGCCGAAGTTCAATGCGATTTCGATCAGCGGCTATCACATTCGCGAAGCGGGCTCGACGGCAATTCAGGAATTGGCGTTCACGCTGCGCGACGGCATTGAATACGTGGATTGGGCGATTCGCCGCGGATTGGAAGTCGACGACTTTGCGCCGCGTCTTTCGTTTTTCTTCAACGCGCATAACGATTTCTTCGAGGAGATCGCGAAATACCGCGCGGCGCGGCGTATCTGGTACAAGACGATGCGTGAACGCTTTGGGGCGAAGAATGCGCGTTCGTGGGCGCTGCGGTTCCACACGCAAACGGCAGGCTGTTCACTGACAGCGCAGCAACCTTACAACAACGTGGTTCGCACAGCGCTGCAGGCGCTGGCCGCCGTATTAGGCGGGACGCAATCGCTGCACACGAATTCGCTCGATGAAGCGTGGGCGCTGCCGACGGAATTCGCAGCGACGGTCGCTTTGCGCACACAGCAAATCATCGCGCACGAAAGCGGCGTGACGAATACGGTCGATCCTCTTGGCGGATCGTATTTCGTGGAGACTCTGACGGGTGAAGTGGAGCACGGCGCGTGGGATTACATCGAGAAAATTGACGCGCTGGGCGGCATGGTGAATGCGATTGAACGCGCGTATCCACAGCGAGAAATTTCCGAGGCGTCGTATCGTTATCAAGTGGAAGTGGACCGCAAAGAAAAGATTATCGTGGGCGTGAATGATTTCGTCGCTGAAGAAAAGGCGATCGATACTTTGCAAATCGACGAAAGCGTCGCGCGCGGGCAGACGGAGCGGCTCCGAAAATTGCGCGCGGAACGCTCTGGCGCGGAAGTCGAGCGCCGCCTCAAGGCTCTTCGCAAAGCAGCAGAAGGCGACGAGAACATGATGCCGCATATCTATGCCGCCGTGAAAGCCTACGCGACACTCGGTGAAATTTGCGACGCGCTGCGCGATGTTTTCGGAATCTACGAGGAAGTCGCCATCACTTAGTGCTCTTGCATCTTTGAGTTGCTGCTTGCATCATAACCGGCGTCGAAGGACGAGCTGGCGCCGGAGGTGATGCGTGTTCCTGCCAAAGTTCAATCTTTGCTCCCGCTTTGCGACAGTCGTTTCCCTATTGGCCATTTTTCTGGCATTGGCGGCGTCCGCGCCATTTTCCCATGCAGAGGGGACGAAGAGCGGATTTGTCACTACGCACGATGGCGTGAAGATTCACTACCTCATCGCGGGCACACGACATTCGCAATGGCACGTCCAAGTCAGCGACAAGCCGATGGGTGAAGCGGACGTAGCGCCCACGGTGGGCCCGACGCTGCTCTTCGTGCCGGGATGGACTATGCCAGCGTGGATCTGGCAGAAGCAGATTGATTTCTTCTCGAAGAATTATCGCGTCGTGGCGATGGATCCGCGCTGCCAGGGTGAATCTTCACAAACGGGCGAAGGATTATATCCGGCGGCACGCGCTCGCGACATCAAAGCAGTCGTCGATGAGTTGCATCTTGCGCCGGTGGTGCTGGTCGGTTGGTCAATGGCCGTCACCGAACTTGCAGCTTACGTTGACCAGTTTGGCACAAGAGACGTCGCCGGACTTGTCTTCGTCGACGACAACTTTGGCGGCCTCGCGCCTGGTGAAGGCAACGGCGATTTGCTTTTCATCGGACAAATCCTTGACGACCGTCAGAAAAACACGGACGCGTTCGTGCGGAATTTGTGTTTCAAGAAGCCGCAGCCTGCCGACTATATTGACCGCGTTATTGCGGCGTGCATGCGCACGCCGACAAGCGACGCTGTGGCGCTGCTTGTGGGGAAGTTTGCCGCAGACTACCGTGCGGCGGCGGCGAAGATTGATAAGCCCGCGCTATTTTGCTACGCCGATTCGCCGTACATGTCGGCAGGGGCTCAAGCGAAAATGCAGCAGAGCGTGAAGGGCTCTCGTCTGGAGGTTTTTCACGGCGACGGGCATGCACTGTTCGTGGATGACTCGGAGCATTTCAACTCCGTCCTAGAAGGTTTCCTGAATGCGCTTCCCAAGTGATTTTGTACGTTCACACTGTTCTGCGCTACACAAATCGTCGCGAATTGAAGTATGCTTTCAGCGCGGATGACTGACAAAAAGATACGGGTGCTGATTGCGAAGCCAGGGCTGGACGGGCACGACCGCGGCGCGAAAATCATTGCGCGCGCGTTGCGCGATGCCGGCATGGAAGTGATTTATACGGGGCTGCGGCAAACGCCGGAGATGATTGCGTCGGCGGCAGCGCAGGAAGATGTGGACGTCATCGGGCTTTCGATACTTTCTGGCGCGCACAATGCGCTGTGCCCGCGGCTGATGGAATTGCTGCGCGAAAAGGGTATGACGGATGTGACGGTGCTGATCGGCGGAATAATTCCCGAAGCGGACATTCCCGACTTGAAGAAAGCGGGCATCGCTGAAGTTTTCTTGCCGGGCACATCCACGCAAGATATCGTCCAGTTCATCCGCAAACGCCTGGCCCCGAGTACGCAGAAAGTCTGACGCCGCGTGAACAACTCCTTGATTGAATCTCGTGCCAAAACCAAATCTGCTGAGTTCGAGAAAAACCGACGCTGGATTATCGACCGGCTGACCGAAATCAAAAATGAAGAGGAGAAAATTCGCCAGGGCGGCGGCGCGAAGGCCATCGAATCGCAACACAAGAAAAGCAGGTTGACCGCGCGCGAGCGGATTGAAAAGCTCATTGATCCGGGCAGCCGCTTTTTCGAGCTGGGACTCTACGCCGCTTACGAAATGTACGAAGAATGGGGCGGCGCACCCGCTGCGGGAACGATCACGGGCTTGGCGCGTATCGCCGGGCGGCAGATGATGATCATCGCGAACGACGCCACGGTGAAAGCCGGAGCGTTTTTCCCGATGACGGCGAAAAAAGTGATTCGCGCGCAGAATATCGCCATCGAAAATCACATTCCGACAATTTACCTAGTGGACTCGGCGGGAGTTTTTCTTCCCCTGCAGGAAGACGTGTTTCCGGACACGGATGATTTTGGGCGCGTGTTTCGCAACAATGCAGTGATGTCCGCGATGGGAATCCCGCAACTGACGGCGATCATGGGAATGTGCGTGGCGGGCGGCGCGTATCTGCCGGTGATGTGCGATCACATACTGATGACGGAAGGCAGCGGGCTGTTTCTCGCGGGTCCCGCGCTGGTGCAGGCGGCGATCGGGCAAAAAACCTCCGCGGAAGAATTGGGCGGCGCAAAAGTGCATGCGCAGATCAGCGGCACGGTCGATTTTCGCGAACCGGACGACGATTCGTGCATTGCGCGTATTCGCGCGCTGGTGGACAAAATGGGCCACCGGCAACGTGCGCCCTTCGATCATCAGAAGGCCGAGCCGCCGGTATATCCGGATGAAGAAATCTATGGGATCTTTTCGTCGGATCCCGCCAAGCAATACGACATGCGCGAGATCATTGCGCGAATTGTCGACGGCAGTCGCTGGGAAGAATATCGCGCTGAATATGGGCAAACGGTTCTCTGCGGATTCGCGCGGATTGGCGGATGGGCCGTGGGAATCGTGGCGAATCAGAAAACGCACGTTCAAATCGCGGCTGCCGGCACGGGCGAGCGACGGATGGAATTCGGCGGGGTTATCTACACCGAATCGGCGGACAAAGCGGCGCGGTTTATTCTGGACTGCAATCAGAATCTGATTCCGCTGATTTTTCTGCACGATGTGAACGGATTCATGGTGGGCAAAGAAGCGGAATGGAGCGGAATCATTCGCGCGGGCGCGAAAATGGTGAACGCGGTGGCGAACAGCGTGGTGCCGAAGGTTTCCGTGATTTGCGGCGGCAGCTTTGGCGCTGGGCATTACGCGATGTGCGGAAAAGCGTACGACCCGCGGTTCATTTTTGCCTGGCCGACGGCGCGTTACGCTGTGATGGCGGGAGAATCGGCGGCGGGAACGTTGGTGGAAATTAAAATCAAGCAGATGGAACGCGAAGGAAAAAAGATTACCGAGAAGGATAAGAAGGAACTTTTCGAGTCGATTCGCTCGACCTATGAGCATCAAACGGACCCGCGCTACGCGGCAGCGCGATTGTGGGTAGATGCGATTATCGATCCTGCGCACACGCGCGACGCGATTATTGAAGCGCTCGAAGCGGCGTCGTTGAATCCGGTGGTAGCGGAATTCAGGACCGGAGTTCTGCAAACATAAATGGAAGCTGTGACGATCATCGAGTGCCCGCGGGATGCGTGGCAGGGGCTGCCGCAAATTATTCCCACGCAGGCGAAAATCGAATATCTTGGACGGCTGATCGCGCTGGGATTTCGCCACCTTGACGCGGTGAGCTTTGTTTCGCCCAAATATGTTCCGCAGATGGCCGACAGCGAGCAAGTGATGGCTGAACTGGCGAAGCAGTTCCCTGCCGACATAGCGCCACCGGAAATTATCGGAATTGTGGTGAATGAAAAGGGACTGGAACGGGCGCTTGCCACTCCCGGCGTAACGACGATTGGTTATCCTTACTCCATCTCGGCATATTTTCGACGCGCAAATGCGAATATGTCTCGCGCGGAATCACGCGCGTTGGTGGAAAAGCTGCATCGGCAGACGAAGGACGCAGGGCGCAAACTCGTGGTTTATATCTCGATGGCGTTTGGGAATCCTTACGATGAGCCCTGGGGACCGGAGATCGTCGAAGACACGCTGGTGTGGCTTAAAGACATCGGGGTGCGCACGGTTTCGCTGGCCGACACAGTTGGCAAAGCGTCGCCCGACGATGTGGCGTCGATTTATCGCGCGGCGAAAAGTTGCGTCGCGGGAGTGGAACTTGGAGTGCATCTGCACAGCCGTCCGGACGCCGCTGCTGAAAAAATTCTGGCCGCGTACGAGGCAGGCTGCCAGCGATTCGACGGGGCGCTCACGGGACTCGGCGGGTGTCCATTCGCGGGAGACGATCTGGTCGGGAATATCCCGACGGAAGCTGTGCTGGCGACGCTGGCCGCTCGCGGGGTGTCGACTGGCATCGACGCGAAATCGCTTGCCGTGGCGTGCGCTCTGACGGGGCAGATTCGCGAAACCTACGCACACGAAGTGGATGCACCGAAGCCAAACTGAAAACAATCCATGAGCTACACAACGCTTCAACTCGAACTCGATGGCGAAATCGGAATCATCACGCTGAATCGTCCCGATAAGCGCAATGCGATTTCGCCTGCGATGATTGACGACCTGCTTGGCGTGTTGGATGAAGCGGACCGCGGGCCGGCGCGCGTTGTGATTCTCACAGGCGCGGGAAAAGCCTTTTGCGCGGGGATGGACTTGGAAGCGCTGCGCGAGCTCGCGTCGCGGACCCACGAACAGCACGTGGCCGACGCCGAGCGGATGGGCAAGATGTTTCACCGCGTTTACAGCTTTCCGAAACCGTTGATCTCTGCCGTGAATGGCGCGGCCATCGCAGGCGGAACGGGTTTGGCAACGCTCGCCGATTTTACGCTTGCCGTGCCGGAGGCGAAATTCGGTTACACAGAGGCTCGCATCGGCTTTCTGCCGGCCGTGGTGTCCGTTTTTCTTTTGCGGCAGGTGGGAGAAAAGATTACACGCGAACTTTTGCTGACCGGAAAAATATTCGATGCGGCCGAGGCGCACCGCCTAGGACTGGTGACGCAGCTCGTGCCACAAGAAAAGCTGATGGAGTCGGCGCGTGAGCTGGCGCAATCGCTGATTGCGTCAAGTCCGACGAGCTTGCTGCTGACGAAACGAATTGTTTTGCGCTGGAATGAAAAGGAAATCGAGCGCGACCTGGCCATCGCCGTACGCGAGAGCGCCGAAATTCGGCGGACAGAGGATTTTCGCGAAGGCTTGGCGTCATTTTTGGAAAAGCGAAAACCGGAGTGGCGCGGCCTATGACCGTCGCGGGCGAAACAACTGTTCGCGTACGCTACGCCGAAACCGACCAGATGGGAGTGGTTTACTACGCGAATTTCTTCGTGTGGTTCGAAGTGGCGCGCGTGGAACTGATGCGGCAACTGGGATTCAGCTACAAGAAAATGGAAATCGAGGATGACAGTTTCGTCGTGGTGGCGAAAGCGAGTTGCACGTACAAGCATCCGGCGAAATTCGACGATGTGCTGCGCATTCGCACTACCGTAGCGCAATCGCGACGCCGAACGATCGCCTTTGCGTATGAGGTTTTCAACGAGGCCTATGGCACGGTAATCGCGACGGGCGAAACTCTGCACGTGATTTGCGACCGACATGGCAGGCCGAAGAGCCTGCCGGAAAAGTACCGCCAGTATTTCCCGTTAACGCATGCAGGCGATTCCGTTGCCGCGGGAACGGTGCATAAATCATGAAGAAATCGCTCGCGCTTTCTGGCAACGACCTAACGCTGGGACAGCTTTATCAAGTTGTGCTCGAGGGGTTCGAAGTGACGCTGGCACCGGAAGCGCGCGCGCGGATGGACGCATCACAGGCAGTAGTTGAACGGCTCTCGATGGGGAACGTTCCTGCTTACGGAATTAATACAGGCTTCGGCGCTCTGGCCACCGTGCGCATCCCGCCAGAGCAGATTCGCGAGCTGCAACTGAATCTGGTGCGCAGCCATGCGTGCGGGGTTGGCGCGTCGTTGAGCGAAGATGAAACGCGCGCGATGATTTTGCTCCGCGCGAACGCGCTGGCGAAGGGATTTAGCGGCGTTCGTCCGGTGGTGGTCGAGACGCTTCTCGCGCTGCTCAATCGTGGCGTGCTGCCGGTGATTCCGTCACAGGGATCGGTTGGAGCTTCGGGGGACTTGGCGCCGCTGGCGCATCTCGCGCTCGTCGCTATAGGCGAAGGCGAAGCCATTTACAAGGGCGCAAAATTATCCGGCGGCGACGCATTGAAGCAGGCGGACATTGTTCCGCTAAAGCTCGAAGCAAAAGAAGGCCTGGCGTTGCTGAACGGCACGCAAGGGATGCTTGCATTGCTGGCGCTCGCGATTCGTGACGCGGAAATTCTGATTGATACGGCGGACGTGGCGGCCGCGCTTTCGCTGGATGCGCTGCGCGGGAGTCCCGCGGCTTTCGACGAGCGCATTTCGCGAATTCGGCCGTATCCTGGGCAGACGGCGAGCGCACGGAACTTGACGCGGCTGAATCGCGGGAGCAAAATTCGCGAGTCGCACCGTTCAGCGAAAAAAGACACGCGTGTGCAGGACGCGTACAGCCTGCGTTGCACGCCGCAAGTTCACGGCGCGGTACGCGATTCGCTTTCGCAAGCGCGCACGACATTGTCAATCGAACTTAACAGCGCGACGGATAATCCGCTGGTATTTGCGGATTCGGGAGAAGTGGTGAGCGGCGGAAATTTTCACGGGCAGCCGTTAGCGATGGCGGCGGACCAAATCGCCATCGCGCTGGCGACGCTCGCGGGAATCTGTGAGCGCCGCGTCGAGCACATGACGAACCCTCACACGAGCCTGCTGCCCGCATTTTTGACGGCGGACCCGGGATTGAATTCGGGATTTATGATCGCGCAAGTGGTGGCTGCGTCTCTCGCAAGCGAATTGAAGGCGTTATCGACTCCGCATTCGGTCGATTCGATTCCCACATCGGGCGACCAGGAAGACTACGTGTCGATGGGGATGAGTGCGTCGCGGCGGCTGCAGCGGATGCTGGACGCGCTGCGGAACGTCATCGCCATCGAGCTGCTTGCCGCGTGCCAAGGAATCGATTTCCAAGCGCCGCTGCAGACGGGCTTCGAGGCGCGAAAGGCTTACGCGCTGGTGCGCTCTGTATCGCGCGTCGTTGACAAGGACCGCGCTCTCGCGCCGGATATTGCGGCGGTGGCGCAACTCGTCGCAAAAGGCGAGTTTCAAAATCTACTTCGGTAAACCCGGAACGCCGCTCACCTGAGATTTTTCTGCAAGAATTTGCCGAAGCGCCAGCCAGCAATCCATTTGAACGGAGCTTCGCCGAGCGAATAATGCCCGCACGGCAATCGCAGAGACTTGCACGAAACTTCATTAGCACACGCAGTTGAGAAGAAATCCTCCGAAAATTCGTCTTGAAAAGTGGGATCGTAGCGCCCGCTGATGGCCAAAAGCTTTTGGTCCGTTCCGCGCAATTTTGCCAGATACGGAATCGGACTGATAGGTGCCCAGAACCGGCGAATTTCGTCCTGCGAGACTTTCGTGTGCAGCGATTCCCAGACGTGAATCGTGGTGAGGCCGGTGGCAACCACGTCACCGAAATAGGACGAAACGTGCAGCAGCGCCGCAGCGCGAACGAGCGGTTCGTGCGAGGCGGTAATGCAGGAGATGCACGAACCGAGGCTCGTCCCCAAAATGCCGAGCGGACCGTAGCCGCGCTGGGCAAGCCATCGCAGACAGCAGCGCGCGTCGCAAACGGCCTGACGATTGGCTTGCAGCGTCAGACCGATGTTTGGGCCGACGATATGGTCGGCTTTCGGATGGCCAGGCACTGCGCGATGGTCGTGATAAGGCAGACTGAGCCGCAGGGCCGTGATTCCGAGACGATTCAGCCAGCGGCAAATATCGACGTGCGCGCCATAATCCGCGTTCCACTGAGGCAAAACTACTACGGCGGGACCGCTTGCATTCGCGAGGAAAAATCGCGCGTGGACGCGATTGTTTTCTTCCCAGGGAGAGTGGACGGCACTGGTAAACGTGAGGATGCCGCTCCACGGGACGCCGGCCGCTTCGGCTTCGAGCTGATAATTGGCCGGTGTTTCGCAGGCGAACCAGGCGTCGCTATTCGCCAGCGTTTCGTCACCGAAGCGATTCAGAAATTTTCGAGGGTCCTTTTCGTCGGAGCGGCCGCCGATGTGCTCCAATCCCCAGGCAAATGGCAATGCGGGCCGGTTGGGCTCGGCGGCCCAGCGGCGGTGTTCGTAGCGCCGTATTGTCTGTTCGAGCCAGGGCATGTTCGCAAACCTAGAAATATAGCTGACGTAAGGCGACAAGCCAAAAGCAGATTTCCTGCCTGCGACAGGCAGGCTCGTCGGAATGACAACGATTGTTTTTTTGTCAACGAACCGATACATCTTGACTGAGTCGGCGCGTTAGGCATCGGGCACGCGTTTTGCGGGCGTTATTGAGGCTCGCGCGGGCTTGTGGCACAGTGAAATCGTGCCCCCGACACAATTCATCGCGGCATTCGTCTTCCTGTTTGGGCTGGTTATCGGCAGCTTTTTGAACGTGTGTATCAGCCGGCTGCCAAAGGGCAAATCCATCGTGCGGCCGGCATCGCGGTGTCCCAGGTGCGGAAAATCCATCCGGTTCTACGATAACATTCCCGTGCTGAGTTATTTTTTTCTTGCTGGCAAATGCCGAGCGTGCAAGATGCACATCTCGCCCGTTTATCCGGCTGTCGAGCTGCTCACCGGGCTGCTTTTTCTGGCATGCTACGCGGTCTTCGGCAACTCCGTCCAGACAATAAAATGGGCCGCATTCTGCGCCATTGTGGTCGTGTTGATTTTTACTGACTGGCGCGAACGACTGCTTCCGGACACGGTGAACTTCACGGGCCTCGCGATCGGGTTGATTGTTAGCTTTTTCGTACGCCCCAACGATGGCGCGGCGCTGTGGATCGCGAATCGTATTTTCGAGTTTCCTCCGCCGACGCCGGTTATTTCTTTCGCGGATGCTCTGATTGGCGGGATTGTCGGCGGGGGTCTGTTGTGGCTGGTTGGCGAGGGATATTTCCGGTTGCGTGGGCGCGAAGGAATGGGCTTCGGCGACGTGAAAATGATGCTGATGGCCGGCGTTTTCCTGGGACTGCGGCGCACGATCCTCACGATTCTCCTTGGCTCAGTGCTCGGCGCAATCCTGGGAGCGGGTTTTATTTTGTTTTCACGCAAAGGCTCCGACTACGAGCTGCCTTTCGGAACGTTTCTGGGGGCGGCCGCGCTACTGGTGGTATTTTTTGGCACGCCCGTGGTGACGTGGTACCAATCGTTGTTCGTGATGCGGTAGGTCCGCGCAAATGGGCATCGCGCCAGCACATCAAAATTTCAACTTTGAGATCATTGTCACGCTCGCGTTAGTTGCGCTGATCTTTGTAGTGGTGATTGGCGCGTTCCTCTTTGTCCGGCGGTCAATGCGCGAGGGTGGGCGAAACCCGAAGGAGCCGACGGATTCTTTCCGCGTGAATTCCGAAAATCCATCGGCATTCATGACGGCTTCGATGCAAGGCGTGATTGCACGTCTGCGCGAGCAGGAACAGGAGTTGGCCCGCCTACATCAAGCCGAAAAGGAGCGCGCGCAAGAAACGGAGCGGCTGAGCGAGGCGGTGACGCGCAACATGCCCGCGGGCCTCCTGCTGGTGAACGCAACAGGGATTATCAGTTCCGCAAATCCGGCCGCGGAAAAGAATCTTGATATTCGCGGGTTGCAATACCGGCGATACACGGAAATTCTGGGGCAAGATTCGACGCTGACGGAAATGCTGACGGCGTGCCTGCGAGACGGGCAGACTTTTCAACGCGGCGAAGTGCCGCACACGACGCCTTCCGGAGAGCTTCGCCAATTGGGCGTCACGATTTCACCGATCTACCGGACAGCGCGCAATACGCTGGTTGAAGGGCCCGGCGCGGCCCCGACACAGAAAATCGCGGGCGCGCTGTGCCTGATGAGCGATCTGACCGAGCTGGCCACGTTGCAGAAACAGATGCGCTGGAAGGAGAATCTGGCGGCGCTGGGCGAAATGTCGGCCGGAATCGCGCACGAATTCAAGAACGCGCTTGCGACGATTTCCGGCTACGCGCAGATGATTCGCAGCGAAGCACCCTCATCGGAGATGGGCGAAAGCGCCGAGAAAATTCTGGATCAGACAAAATCCCTTACGCACGTGGTGACGGAATTTCTGCGGTTCGCACGGCCTCTGGAGCTGGCGCAGGAAGATTTTGAGCTTGCCGAGGTCGTGGAACAAGTTGCCGATGAGATTGGCGCTGCGGTTCCCGGAGCAACAATTCGCACCGAGGGCGTTTTTGGGACGGTTTCCGGCGACGCAGGACTCTTGCGGCAGGCGCTGCTGAATCTGGCGCGGAATGCGTCGGAAGCTGCATCGTCCAACGGGCATGCGGGCGAGGTAATAATCGCGGGCGGACAGGAGGGCCATGCGGGACAACGCTGGCAATCCGTCGCCGTGCGTGATAACGGGCCGGGGATCCCGGCTGGCGATCTCGACAAGATATTCGTGCCGTTCTTCACTACGAAGTCGGCAGGGACGGGCCTGGGCCTCGCTTTGGTGCAGAAGATCGCTTTGCAGCACGGGGGCCGGGTGGAGGTGCGCAATCGCGCTGGAGGGGGCGCCGAATTCGACTTATGGTTACCTTTGCGGTAGCGCCCGGCCCTTGTCCGATTGCCTTGGACTGTAGCTGCATCTAAACTAAGGAGAATAGGCGTCCGTATTGGGCTTCCGAGGTGATGCTATGCGGAGAGGAATCTGGCTGACAGCGGTTGCGCTGTTCTTTAGCATACCGCCCGCCTCCGTGGCGCAACAGGCGTCGCAGGGGCAGTCCACGGGGCAATCGCAAACTGGGGGGCAAGCGGAGACTCAGAAATCGAGCTCGGCTCCCGGATCGCAGGCAAAGACTGATCCGGTGGTCGAGGCCGCCCGTAAGGCGCGTCAAGCGAAGAAAGCCACACCCGCACCTCCCGTTGTGTTCACCAACGAAAATATGCCTACATCCGCCACCGCGATATCCATTGTTGGGGATGCGTCGGCCTCGGCCAATTCCTCCGCGAACGCCCGAGCCCTTGAAGCGCAGGACGCAAAAAACGACGAAAAGATGTGGCGCCAAAAATTCGCCGCCGCACATTTGAAGCTTCGCGAAGACAAAGACAAACTCGCCGAACTGAAAAGCAATTTCTACGCGCTGGGACTAGCGCGGTATTTCAACGAAACGGACACTGTGGCGAGACAACAAGCAATGCTGGCTCAGGAAAAACAGGTGGAGGCGGATCAGAAGGCGATTGACGACTTGGAAGACGCGTTGCGCAAAGCCGGCGGCGACCCGACCTGGGGCCGGTAGCGAAATGCGCTTTGGAAATGAGGTGAAGGCCATGCGAAAAGGAATCTGGCTGGCGGCAATTATTGTGTTTTTCGTGTCAGCGCACCGCTCGATGGCGCAACAAACACAGCAATCCGGCCAGTCACAGGCGTCCGCGCCATCGAAGACTCAGACTTCCGGAACGCAGCCGGCGGCGAAAGCTGATCCGCTGGTCGAAGCCGCGCGCAAAAATCGCGAAGCACAAAAGAATGCACCGAAGGCGTCAGCCGTTTTTACCAACGACAATATTCCCGCTACACCCGGGGCGGTGTCCGTGGTTGGCAGCACGACGGCCGAGACATCAGGCAAGTCATCTACTTCGTCCGACAAAACCGCCGGCGCCGGCGAGGCGAGTTCTTCGACGAAGAACAACGATGAGGCCACATGGCGCAAGAAATTTGCGGATGCGCGCCAGAAACTGGCGCAGGATCAGACTGAACTTTCCGTCCTGCAACGTGAATCAGATCAACTACAGGTTCAATATTATCCCGATCCGACAAAGGCTCTGATGCAGTCGGTGGATCGCAGCGACATCATCAAGAAGCAAAAAGCGATCGACGATAAGAAAAAACAGATTGACGCCGACCAACAAGCCATCTCGACACTCGAGGATGAACTCCGCCAAGCAGGCGGCGATCCCGGTTGGGCGAGAGAGTAGCGCGGCGCAATGGAAGCAATCCTCCTCGTCGAGGATAAGCCTGAACTACGCGTGATGTTGCGCAAAGCCCTCGAGAAGGCCGGCTACACAGTTGATGAGGCTCCCGACGGCACTTCGGCCATCGATAAAGTCCGCAACAAGCGTTACCTTACCGTCCTTACCGACCTAAAACTTCCCGGCGCGTCCGGCCTGGATGTGCTTCGCGAAGCGCGGCGCGCCGATGCGATGATCCCCGTAATTCTTATCACCGCTTATGGCTCCGTCGAAGACGCCGTAACGGCAATGAAGGATGGCGCGTTTGATTTCATACAAAAGCCGGTCGATCTGGAACATTTGAAATTACTGATTGCGCGAGCCGCACACCAGCAGGAACTGCTCCGCGAGAATTTGCTGTTGCGCGAGGAATACGCGGAGCGTTATGGCTTTCCGCGCATTGTTGGGGAACATCCGTCAATGCAAGCGGCGAGCCAGATGGTGCAACGCGTGGCACCCACCGATTCGACGGTGCTGTTGCTGGGAGAAAGCGGCACGGGGAAGGAGCTGTTCGCGCGCGCGCTGCATCATTTGAGCCGACGAAAAGATTGTGCGTTTGTGGCGCTGAACTGCGCGGCGATACCGGAAGGGTTGGTTGAAAATGAGCTGTTCGGCCACGAACGCGGCGCGTATACCGGCGCGGGCGCGCGCAAAATCGGGAAACTCGAGCTCGCGCATCGCGGAACGATTTTTCTTGACGAAATTGGCGAACTGCCGCTTGCGATTCAAAGCAAACTGCTGCGCGTTCTGGAGGAACGGCGCTTCGAGCGCGTTGGAGGCACGCAAGCGATCGATGTGGATGTGCGCATCCTGGTGGCAACGAACAAAAATCTTCAGGAAGCCGTGGAGCGGAAGACGTTTCGCGAGGACCTATATTTTCGCATTTCGTCCGTGCCCATTACGATTCCGCCGCTGCGCGAGCGAGGCGACGACGTGATTCTGCTCGCCGAGCATTTTCTGGAACGCTATCGACGCGAATTCAAGAAGCCTTCCTTGGAATTCACCGACGCGTCGCGCGCGCGGCTGCGCGGCCATCAATGGTCCGGGAACGTGCGCGAACTGCAGAACAGTATCGAGCGGGCGGCAATTCTGGCGGACAAAAATGAAATCAGCGCGGAAGACTTGCAATTGCCTTTGCCGCGCCCTGCCGCAAAGGAAATGCCCGATGGAATGCTGGATGACCATTTTCTTTGGGATGGCCCGTTGGAAGAAGTGGCGCAACGGGCGGTGCAACATGTGGAGCGATTCAAAATCGAAGCGGCGCTGCGCGAATCGAAGTGGAACAAATCGCGGGCCGCGGAGCAACTCGGGGTGTCATACAAAACGCTGTTGCATAAGATTCGGGCGCTGGGGCTGGAGAATTGAAGAGCAGTCGAGGGCTGAAAGCTAACCGTTAAGAATTAGAAAGGCCTTCCACGATCAACTTTCAACTGCTTCTCGCACCCCGATGGAGCGCCACGATCCCGCAGGTCCACCGTTCATACTGCACGTTCTCAAATCCCGCCGCTTCGAGCCATTCTTTGAGTATCTGCGGCTGCGGAAATCTTCGCACAGACTGCGGAAGATAAGAATACGCCTCACCCCTTCCTGAAATGGCGCCGCCGACCTTCGGTAGAATCCTCGTGAAATAGAATTTATAGAGCGCGGCGAGGACTCCGCCTTTCGGCTCGCAAAATTCCAGAATGCCCACTTCTCCACCGGAGCGCAGGACACGAGAGATTTCGCGCAGACCATGGTCGTAGTTCACCAAATTGCGAAAGCCGAACGCAGTGGCGACGAGGTCGAAGCTCGCGTCGGGGAACGGTAGAGTGAGCGCATCGCCTGCTAGAAAAGCCGCACGTTTCCTATTCTTGAGTTGGGCAAGCGTCAGCATTGGCAACGCAAAATCGGCGCCGAAGAAACGACGCGGGGCCTCTTGAACTTCTTTGGGGGAATTTTTTGCTTCGCGCTCAAGGGCGAACAGCAGGTCGCCCGTGCCGCAGCACAAATCCAACACTCGGGCGTTCGGCGAATGCAAAATGTGGGCGAATCTCTTTGCCGTCCGCCTGCGCCATAGCTTGTCGAACGAGCCGGACAGGAAATGATTGAGGAAATCGTAGCGCGGCGCGATGTTGCTGAACATGTCGCGAACGCGACGCTGCGCTTCGCGCTCATCGTGAGTGCCTTGAGGGCGCGTTCCGGGCAAAGCCGCGCCATTCGGAGAGTCGGCAGGATCGGCGTCGCGATTCACGTGCGCCCACTCTGTCGCGCGCGAGCGAAAAACGACGGCAGCTCGCGCCATGCCATCGCCACAACTTTTTCCGGGACATCGATGCCGATATCAGCAGCGCCGATACATCTCGGCAGCACCCAGCGAACACGGCCGGAACGTGACTTCTTGTCGGCAGCGATTGCGCGCGACAATGCGGCAGGTGAAATGCGAGGCAATGGGGGCAAGCCTCCGCAGCGCGCAATAAGGGAAGCGATGAGGGTCGCGTCGGTTTCGCCCAGCCGATTCATGCCCACGGCGATCAGCGTTGCCCCCAACATTCCCCACGCGACAGCTTCGCCGTGAAGAAATAGTTTGTATTCGGTGAGCGATTCGAGAGCGTGGCCGATGGTGTGGCCGAAATTCAAAACTTGCCTGGGACCGGCCTCGCGTTCGTCGCGGCTCACAATGCGCGCTTTCGCACGGATGCAGCGTTCGATCACCCATTCGAGCGCGCGCATATCCATTCGCAACAATGCATCGAACTTGCGTTCGAGAAATGCGAAAAGTTCCTTGTCGCCGATCACGGCGTATTTAATTACTTCGTAGAGGCCCGAACGAAATTGGCGCGCCGGCAAAGTGCGCAAGACTGACGGATCGGCAAGCACCAATCGAGGCGGGTAAAAAGCGCCGATGAGGTTCTTCCCTTCCGGCAAATCGACGCCGGTTTTTCCGCCGATGGCGCTGTCAACCTGCCCGACAACCGTGGTGGGCACGTGGACAATCCGGACGCCACGCAGATAACTCGAAGCTGCGAAGCCAGCGACGTCTCCGACCACGCCTCCACCCACACCGACGAGCAGCGCTTGGCGATCGGCGCGGGCGCGCACGAGCTTGCGGCAAATCCCCTCAATTGTGGCGAGGCGTTTCGCTGTTTCCCTGTCGTCAAACAAAATGACGTGGTCGCGCCGCAGGTCCGAGAGTTGCCGCTCCACCGCGCGGCTCCAGAATTTCCACACGCGAGGTGACGACAGCACAAACACTTCTCCACCTTTACGCAAGTCATCGACGAGATTGCCAAGTCGAGCGAGCGAACCGCGGCCGCAAATCACCGCGTATCTCGAAGACTCCGAACGTACATGAATTGTTCCCATTGGAGATTGGAGTTATTGCATCAATGCTTCGGCGACAATCGCGGTAAAGGTTGCGTTCCTTCCATCCAGCGTCACTGCGAGAATTTCTTTTCGAGCTCGTCGACACTGGCCAAAACCACGTGGCCGACGATGGCGAGATTCTTGGGGCTGATTTTGTCCATCGTGTCCTGCGCGGTGTGCCAGTAGCCTTCGTTGATGTAATCGTTCAGGTCGATCAGGTCGACGGCGGCCAATCCCTTAGCGAGAAATGGCTGATGATCATCCTCGGTGCTCGAGGTTTGCGGGACGAACACATTCTGATAGCCGAGTTTCGCGGCGGTCGACCACACTAGGTCCGTCAGCCATGGTGTCGAGTATGAGTCCTTGGAAATGTGCAATCCCTTTTGACCGATCATGTCGACGAGAATAACGGCCTTGACATTTTTCAGCTGACCCGTGAGTTCAAGATTCGCGGCCATCTGGCGGCTGCCGTACGTGTGATCATTGTTCTGGTTCCAATCAACCATGGCTTCTTCGCCATCGAGAAACGCCATCCAAATCGCGACGGGCTGCTTCTTGCCGCACAGGAGGCGCGCCTCTTCGAGCATCAAGCCAGTTGAGGAACCGCCGTCCTCCGCGCCGACAAAATTTGGGGTCGTGCGCACTGTATCGTAGTGCGTCAGCAGCAGAATGACGTCTTTGCCGTTGCCGGGCACCTTCGCGACGATATTTTTCATGGCGAGAGTGCCGACAGGAGTCTGCGCGTTAAAATTGTCCTCATCAATTTGGCATCCGTCGGCGCGCAACTCACCGGAAATATAATCCTGCGTCTTCTTAATGGCGTCGGAACCCGACGGACGCGGCCCGAAGCTAACGAGCTTCGCTGTGTAATCGTAAGCGCGCTGGCCGTCGAAACCACCAGTTTGTTGCGGAGCCGGAGCTTTGTCCCGGGGAGCTATCACTGGGCCCGCGGCTGCGACGCTACCTGATGTTACGTTTGATTTATTTCCTCCAGCGCCGCATCCCATGACGCACGCCAGCACGACGATTCCCAAAGAAATTCGTAAACCGCCTAACATTTGTGCTCCTTTTGGGGCTCCGCTTTCTGCGTTGCTTTCAAGGCCCCTTTTCGATTCCGCTGTCTTATTGCGCGCTTTGCTCGGCAATTTCACGCTTTCGTTTCTTACGAAACACCATGTACGACACCGCAATTCCGACAAAATAAAGGCCGAGCATGGGCGCCATGAACACAAGCATCGTGGTGGCATCGGGCGTGGGCGTAACAATCGCGGCCACGATGGTGATAACCAAGATGGCATAACGCAGATTCTTCCAGAGCCACTGCGGTGTGACAATGCCAAAAATCGAAAGTACGAAAATCAAGACTGGGAGCTCGAAGATTGCTCCGAGCCCAACCATCACAATGAGAATCAAGTCGAAATACTCGCTGATGCTGATGAGCGGCTGGAATGGACCTTGCGGGCCCTGGAATGTGATGAGGAACTTGAGGACGAAGGGCAGCAAAATGAAATACGCGAACGCAATTCCGCAGAGAAAAAGAACAACGGAGGACAGAATGAAGGAAAGTACGGCCTTGCGTTCGTGTTTATAGAGGCCGGGCGCGACGAAAAGCCAGATTTGATGAAGGATCACGGGCAGCGCGATTACCAAGCCCAGATAGAACCCAACTTTAATTAGAAGATTCACGTACTCGGCGGGACCCGTGAAAATCAGCTTGTCGGGATAATGCGCTTGCTGGAGCGCGTGGACCATCGGCTGGGCAACGAAATTGATGACCCATTTCGCGACGGAAAATCCGATGACAAATCCGATGGCAATGGCGACTGCCGAATAAAGCAGACGCTTGCGCAGTTCGATCAGATGTTCAATCAGCGACATTTTGTCGCTGGTGTCTTCTTCTGCTCCGCGATTGGATTGAGGCAGCGCGGGCTGGCTAGGCGTGGCCATCGCTCGCCTTCTCTGGGACGGTCTCGTGGGTGGATGGTTCGGAAGAGTGGCTGGAGGCTTCGGACTCGTTTGCGGTGGTGGGCGCGACGGCCTGCGGGAAGTCGGGTAGAGCAGCGTCTGGCTTTTCGTTGATTGCGGGAGGCTCCGGCAAAGTGCCAGCTTGCGTGACTGTCTGGGCCGCGGGCTCCTTCGGCGGCGGATTAACCTGCTGCTTCGCAGCTTCCGAAATGCGCGTTTCACGTTCGAGTTCGCGCATGTGCTCTTCAAATCCGGCGCGCAAGTCGCCCGTCGCGCGCCTAAATTCAGCCATCGCTTTTCCGAAGGTGCGCGCCAGTTCAGGCAATTTCTCGGGGCCGAACACGAGCAGGGCCACTAGAAAAATAATCACAAGATGGGGCATGCTCAGCATTTTTTGGGTGCGCGATCGCCTTCTTTTGCATCATAGAAGAGGCTGGCAGGCGTGTCAAACCGCCTGAAAATGTGTGCTATACTGCCGTGAGACACATCGAGGGACGCATGCAATCGCACAAACGCGGGGCCTTTCTTTTAGCGATTATCCTAATCATTGCGGCAATTTTGGGCGGACTTTACGGTCCGTCGCTCAAGGCAACGGCCGCGGGGGCCACCGACCTGCAGGAATCGGTGCAGTCGTTCGCCCGGGTACTTTCCATCGTTCAGCAGAATTACGCCGAACCCATTGACACCGACAAAATTGTATACGATGGCGCCATACCGGGAATGCTTCACGTCCTTGACCCGCACTCGAATTTCTTTGATCCGAAGCAATGGGCGCTGATGCTGGAAGAACAGCGCGGCAATTACTACGGCGTGGGAATGCGCATCGTGCCCAACGGAAACCACATCGAAGTCGTTTCCCCGTTTCCCGGATCGCCCGCCGACAGAGCCGGAATCAAACCCGGCGATTTTGTTATGAAGGTGGACGGCAAGGACTGCACTGGATTCACAACGCTGCAAGTCGCGGACATACTGAAGGGGCCCAAGGGCACGGTGGTGACGATTACCCTGAGCCGCGAAGGATGGCCGAAGCCGATCGTCGTGAACGTGATGCGGGACGAAATACCGCAGTCCTCTGTTGAATTCTCGACGTTGCTCAAACCAGGAGTGGGATACGTTCATGTGACTGGCTTCAGTTCAGAGACCACCGACAGCGACCTCAAGGCAGCGTTAAGGAAGCTCGATTACTCGCACCTCGACGGTTTGATTCTTGATCTTCGCGGCAATCCAGGAGGATTGCTGATGCAGGCCGTGGGGATGTCTGACATGTTCTTGTCCAAGGATCAATTGGTTGTTTCGCATAAGGGACGCAGCTCCTCCGAGCGGCGCTACTATGCGCTCCGCGGCAACAGTGGCAATGATATTCCGGTAGTTGTACTGATCAATGGCGGGAGTGCATCGGCCTCGGAGATCGTGGCAGGCGCGCTGCAGGACCATGACCGCGCGCTTGTGACCGGGGAACGCAGCTTCGGGAAAGGCTTGGTGCAAACGCAGTTTCCGCTCAGCGACAACACCATGCTGCTGCTGACAACCGCGCGATATTACACTCCCAGCGGACGCCTGATTCAACGCGATTACAAGGACGTATCGCTCTACGATTATGAATACAATCGCCAGCCCAATAAGGAACCGGAAGTCAAGCTGACGGATAGCGGGCGGAAAGTCTACGGCGGCGGCGGGATCACTCCAGACGTGCCGGATCCGGCTCCAAAACTGGACCCCTTCCAGCAGCTTCTTTACGGGCGTGGCGTGTTTTTCCCAGCCGATCCTTTTTTCGTTTCATCGCAACCCATCGGCGTCGGCGACTTCACACGCTACTTCATGGGCACGCATCCGACGATCACCAAGGATTTCGCGGTGGATGACGCCGTGATGAAGCAATTTTTGGGATTCCTGGACCAGCAACACATCAAGTACACCCCTGAATTGATTAGCGCGAATCTCGACTGGATTAAGGATCATATCAAGCGAGAGGCGTTCACATACGCTCTGGGTATTCCCGCGGGCTACAAAGTCGCGGTGGATGATGATGCGCAAGTCCTGAAGGCCGAAGAATTGATCCCGCAGGCAAAGGCTCTCTACGACAACGCAAAGAAGATCGTCGCGGAGCGCCAAGCCGCCGAGGAACGGCAGTAGCCTCGAACGTCAGAAAAGCGCAGCGTTTAAGTGAATCCTGGGCGCAAGAAGCGTTTTGGAGTTTTTCTTAGCCAAATGAGTTTGAACGCCTCTTCGAGCATGTCCGACGGCGCTTCACCAACCCCTGTATAGCCGATAGCGCTCCCGAACACCGCGAGTACGTCACTGGCTCGGCGGAATCGTCTCTCCCTTCACGAGAACGCGCTCGAAGAAATCGGCGGTGGCGGCATAGGCGCGAATCCACGTCTTCCACATCAGGAAACCGTGGATTTCGTCGGGGAAAACCATTTGCTCAAACGGAACATGTTGTTCTCGCAGGCGCTGCACTAAATCCACCATTTGACTGAACGGCACGTTGCGGTCGTCGTCACCCTGAATCAACAGGACCGGCGATTTCCACGTGGCCACTGAAGCATCCGGCGAGGAGTTGAAAGCCAGCTTCACGGCATCCTTCAAGTCGGGTGCGCCTTCGCTCTGTCGCTCCCAACGCGAA
>DASYYR010000033.1:0-3712 GCA_035933575.1 Candidatus Acidiferrales bacterium
GCAACTCGAAAACAATCGTCCGCTCACAATCACTCATCCTGAAATCAAGCGATACTTCATGACCACCCGCGAGGCGGTCGCGCTGGTGCTGGAGGCTTCCACCGTCGGCGAGCACGGAGACATCCTGGTGCTCGAAATGGGGAAGCAGATTTCCATCGTTCAGTTGGCCAGGACGCTCATCCAATTGTCAGGGAAAACGGAAAATCAAGTGAGCATCCAGTTCACCGGTTTGCGGCCCGGCGAAAAGCTGTATGAAGAACTGTCCTCCGCTGCCGAGGAAATCGTTTCCACGGACCGGCCAAAAATCAAGCGCGTGCGCGGCGAGCGCCGGGAATGGCCGCTGCTGGCGCGCCGCCTGGAAGAGTTGCGCGCTTCTCTGAATGTCGATGGCGCAGGGCCCGTGCGTTCGAAACTTCGCGAAATCCTGCCGGAGTACACCTCTCCAGCCTGCAACGTAGTTCCCGAAAACGCCATCTGAGATGCCACTTGCTCTTCACGACAGCGCAAAGGCATAACCCGTCCAGCCGTCAGTAGTTTTGGTCTTGTTTCGGCCGGACACGGTCGGTGACTCGCAAGTAGAGCGAGGATTCCGCGAAGCAGCTCTTCCGCTTGTCCGGATTTTTGCTACGGTGCATCCCCAGTTTTCTGCGACCCTTCTCCGCCAGCAAGTGAGCTGGTGGGTCCCCCAGAGTGTCGTGTCCGGAGTCATTTCGCGTCAGAGTTTCCTCCGAAAGCGCGTCAACTGATTCGTCAGTTCGCGCAGGGCGGCAGTTCCTTGGCTCATGAAATCGCGTGCTTCCTGAGTGTCAACACGTTCGTATTGGGTTGCTCGCGCGGGTAGGGGTTTTGCAAGTGCGATGAGCCAAAGAACCAGTGCCACATGAAATGACGCCGCGCGGACGATATTCCATCCGAGAAAATAGGATTGAAGCCAGTGGTCAGAAATAGAGTTGTTCACCACCTGCACAAGCGAATATGTCAACAGCCCCGCTGCGACCAGCTTTTCGGAAGCGGGGAAATAGGCTTCGTATCGGTTGGCGAGCACAAGCAGGAGGACCAAAACGACCGCTGCGGTAATCTCAAGATCCGTCTCGAGAGCAAGGACGAAGTGGGGCAGTCGAGAATTGCTGGCTGTTGAAGCGACCGCCGCTCGCAGCAGGAGGATGCACGCTGCGAGCGCCAACAGCCATTTCGTGACGATGCGGAATCCTGGATATGGTCGCGATGTAATCCAGGCCAGCTCGCC
Source organism: Candidatus Acidiferrales bacterium (assembly GCA_035933575.1). Classification (GTDB taxonomy): domain Bacteria; phylum Acidobacteriota; class Terriglobia; order Acidiferrales; family UBA7541; genus DAHUXN01. The sequence goes on from DASYYR010000033.1 coordinate 1,247, forward strand.
GATACTCAGGCCTCGTCCCGCAAGGAGAACCAACTGCGCGATCCAGGCAGAGTACAGAGCAAACTTGGATGCGTAACCGGCGGATCGATAAACGCAGAATATGAATGCCTCCCGAACCGCCAGAAGCAACAAGTAGACAGAGAAGAACGGAAGCCGCCTGATCCAATGTCGGCGGAAAACGAGGACGCAAAGTATTAGTTCGAGAATGGATGCCGATAGCCACAGGGCGATTTGGGCGGTCGTTAGCCCCATGATGCGGTGATCATATCATCGGCTCGTTGAATTCCACGGAAACGGAGAGGGATCCAGGAGGTCCGCCGCTACCGGGCAGGGTTAGGAATTGAGGTCTGATTCCAGGGTGGGGAGGCCTTGCTGACGGGCAACTTCGTTCAAAGTTCTGTCGGCGCAGTCTGCCAAGAGCCGAACCTTGGCCGTCAGGGCCTTCAGGCGGCTGTTTGCGTCTAGGCCGAGCAGAATCTGCAGCTGGGCGAGTCTGCATTCCAATCGAAAGTTGATTCCGATCCAAAAGCGATGAGCCTCCCCGTCAAGCGTCAATTCTGGAACGAATTTCGCGGCACGCGTGAGCAGATGTTGCAAGCGGAAGAAATCTCCCCGGATCGCCTCCACAAATGAAAAGGCGGTGTCGCGTCGCAGCGCTTCGATTTTTTTAAGCATGGCGTTGTGTTCGGCCAGGCGCTCCTGGATCTCGTCCGATTGGAGATGGTGGCTTGGGAGGAAATCATTTATGGTGAGTTGGCGGTGATTGGTTTCAGTTCTGCGGGGACGTTGGAAAATGGCGAACAGCAGTACCAGCAGCAATACGACCAAGATATTGATGATTAACTCTGTCAGAATTCTGTCCCTCGGTCGCAGTTCCCGCGGACGCGGAGTCCGCATCACTGACGGGTAGTTTCGAGCATTCGATCAAATTTCCCAGTGATGGTAGCAGGGAACCGAGCGTATGACAACAGCTAATTATCTAGATCGTCATCATACGCTCGGCCCTCACCTTCTACGGCCATGCTGCGACACTAAGCGCGAGGCGTCCCTGAATGCCCGGAAGCCACGGCCGTGCGCAGTACGCCTGGATCCACCGTCAAGAAACCGGCTGTTGGGGGCCACGGGGGCATGGGTGCTCCTCCGTCCGCCAGCAGTTGTGATGCAGTCCAGCATTCTGTGAGGAGGCTCTTCGAGTGTTGGAGCGGATTGCGAAGGTGAAGCATCGCGATCACAAGAATCGCGAGACCTGCGAGCGCAATCATTCTTGAGGTATGTTTCATCGGACTTTCTCCTTATCTCTTCGTGTACGTAGCTACGTAGGTAGCCACGCTGGCTCTACCATGCTCCAAAACGGCACGCTCGGGCATTGTTTTTTACTGAAGGGCCGCTTATTTGCGTTCTGAAGATCTGTTCGAGCGAGAGGTCAACCGGTCCCAGTTCGACTCAACCACTGAAGAATTTCAGAACGGAAAAGGAGAGGAGGATGTACAGGTGCATATTTGGCAAACTGAATGCTGTCGTTCCCGTTGCGCAGGAGGCGGGACCAAGCGGTTCCTCCGTCGTCATCAAAAGTTTATTCGCGGGGCCAGTTGACGGAGCCTGAACACACCTGTCTATCAAGACCTCGACTGGGAGTTCGCTGGAAAGCCGTGGAACGTCGTCGATGGTCATCGCAAATAGGCCGCGCGACAGCCTGCGTGGCTTGTTCAACTCACGGCCGAACACGACTCGTACAGCTTGAGTTTGCGATACAGAGTGGTCTTGCCGATGCCCAGTACACGCGCCGCCAGCAATTTGTCGCCATTGGACTCGCGCATGGCGCGGAGAATCGTGCGCCGTTCGAGCTCTTGCAGTGGCACCTGATTGTCATCTGATGAAGTCGGTTCAGTGGGGCCAGGGGCTTTGCACAGGAGATTGGGCGGCAGATCGCCGGAATGGAGTGTTGGCCCCGAACCTAGAGCAACCGCGCGTTCGATGGCATTTTCGAGTTCGCGAACGTTCCCGGGCCAATCGTAGGCTGTGAGGCGTGTGAGGGCGTCTTCGGCCAGCGTCGGCAAAGGACGTCCGGCGTCGGCAAATTTTTCGAGGAACAACTGCGCGAGCACCGGAATGTCGCTCTTGCGCTCCCTAAGCGGCGGTAGGTTCATTTGAACGACGTTCAAGCGAAAGAACAAGTCCTGCCGAAATTGCCCCGAACGAACGGCGGTTTCGAGGTTCTTGTTTGTCGCGGCAATCACGCGTACCCGGACGGGTATGCGATCATTCGAGCCGACAGGCTTTACCTCGCGTTCCTGCAAAACGCGCAAGAGCTTGGCCTGCATGTCGACAGGAAGATTGCCGATTTCGTCAAGAAACAGCGTGCCGCCGTCGGCGCTTTCGATCAAGCCCTGCTTGGTGTGTATCGCGCCGGTAAAAGCTCCCTTGGCATAACCAAAAAGCTCCGACTCAATCAGCGTGGGAACCAAC
>DASYYR010000098.1:0-21927 GCA_035933575.1 Candidatus Acidiferrales bacterium
TCGGTCCAAGCCTCGTGCGGCTAGAAGCGGTCCGCGTGCCGCGGAATCGACGCCTATTTCGATTGGAGGGGAGCCCGCAGTGATCTTGGAGAGACCGCAATCGGCTGATCACACCAAACCCCAATTCCTTGGCGCGACCATTCTGCCGGGAAACGGAATGAACTTGCTTCAGGTCAGAGCCTATTTGCCAGGCAAGGGCGACATTGACGTCATCAACGCCCCCAGTTTGCCCGAAGCCAAAAACCTTCTCGAAAATCAAAACGACGCTTTTGGCAATAAGAGTTTTTCCATGGGCGGTGCAATCCTCTTGCCGTATCCAAATCGAATCCGCGGAAAACTCTCGGCCGACGGAAAGATCATCGAGACCAGAATCGGCAACCAGCCGCTGTCGCTTCCGGCGAATTGGAAGGGCAAGAAACCCGGCGCTGAAGTTCACGCCATGCACGGCTTAATTATGTCCGCGCATTTCCAGGATGTGAAATTCCACAACGGCCCAACGGAGTCGACGGTATCGGGTTTCCTGCACGGCGGGAATTTTGACGGTCACTGGCCTTCGAAGACCGACGTGAGCGTCCGGATGATTTTGAAAAACACTGCGCTGGACGTCATCGTCACGGCCAAAAATGTTGGAAACGAAAAACTGCCGATGGCCATAAGCTTCCATCCCTACTTCCGTTTTCCGAGCGGCAATCGGGCGCAAGCAAGGTTGCACCTGCCCGCCGACATGCGAACTCTGGTGAACAACTACGACGACGTTTTTCCAACTGGAAAAGTAGTGCCTGTCAAGGGCACGCCGTACGATTTTACTGCGCCTGGCGGTGCACCCCTTGGGCCCACGCTCTACATGGATGATTGCTTTACTGATCTCAAGCGCAATGCCGCCGGGAACGCGGTTATCGATGTCATTGATCCCGCCGCGAAATATGGTCTTCGCATCACGGCGCTCTCACCGCAAATCAAAGCCATTCAAGCTTACGCGCCGCCCGACAAGGATTTCATCGTCCTCGAGCCGCAGTTCAACTTGGCGGACCCGTTCAACACGAAAATCTGGGGGCACAGAAATACCGGCATGGATTGGCTTGCGCCGGGACAATCCGTATCGTGGCACGTCAGGTTGGAATTGTTCATTCCCGGACGATAGCGCCAGCCGAACCGATAACCTCGCGTTGGTGTGTGCGCGGCGCGCGTCGAAGCGTCTTTTACATCTTAATGTGCTGATTAGCTCGTAGAGGAGGCTGCATGCATTCGTACCGTCGTCGTGTGATCGTTTCAGCCGCGACTCTTTGTTTCTCGCTCATCCCCGCGCTGGCAAACGCGCAAGGAACTCTCCAGGACTACCAGCGTGCGCAGCGTTTCATGGGTGGCAACATGCGCACGATCGTCTCCGTCGCCGATATTCGTCCCACGTGGATCGAGGGCAGCGACCGCTTCTGGTACCGCAGCGATGGCCCGAAGGGCTCCGAATTCATCGTCGTCGACGCCGCGAAGAATACCAGCGCTCCGGCGTTCGATCATGCGCGGCTGGCAGAGGCCCTGTCGCGTGCCTCCCGGCAGCCCTACGACGCGGCCCACTTGCCGTTCTTCAGTTTCGAATACACCGATAAAGAGACTGCGATTCGCTTTCAAATCGAAGACGCGGAGTGGACCTGCAAGCTCACCAATTACGAATGCACGAAAAGTTCGAGCCCAAAAGAAGATCCGTACGAGAACGTCTCCCCAGACGGCCGTTGGGCCGCCTACTTGAAAGATCACAATTTATTTCTTCGTGATACTTCGACCGGAGAGATCGTCCAATTGACGCGCGACGGAGTGCCCGGATGGGATTATGCAACCCCGCTGCCAGACCTTCGCACCCTTGTCACCGAGGGAATTCAACGTGGCGAAGACGCCAAGACGCGCCCGGACCTTTTTTGGTCGCCCGATTCCTCGAAGTTGATTACCTTCCGGATCGATTCGCGCAGTGCCGGACGCTTCACCACTTTGCAGTTTGTCCCGCCCGGTCAACTTCGGCCGAAGGCCTACGACTATGTTTACCCGTTGCCCGGCGAGGCTCTCCCGCATGCTCAAGTGATGGTCTTCGATGTACTGTCTGGCAAACGAGTTGATGTGAAAACAGCCCCCCTCGATCTCGAGTTTCAGGGTGGTCCCGGCTATTCCCGATGGTTCCCCGACAACAAGAGCTTCTTCTACGAACGCGGCACGCGCGGAAATAAAGAAACGGAACTGCGAGTCGTCGACGCCGAAACAGGCGACGAGAAAGTTTTGATCAGCGAAGAGGACGGCCTCTACATCGATCCCGGTGAGCACTTTTTCCGCTACATTCCCGACGATGGAGGCATTCTCTGGTCCTCAGAAAAAGATGGCTGGAACCAGCTTTACCTGTACGACGATGAAGGCCACTTCAAGAATCAGGTCACCAAGGGCTCTTGGGTTGTCCGCCAAATTGAAAGTATCGACGCTAAAAACCATCAAGTTTATTTTCTGGCCAGCGGCCGCGAGAAAAATGAAGATCCATATCTCACCCATCTCTACCGAGTGAATCTCGATGGTTCCGGCCTCACGCTTCTTACTCCAGAAAATGTGAATCACACTGTAAGCGTTTCGCCCGACGGTCAATACTTCGTCGACAACTATTCCCGCGTCGATTTGCCGGGCGAATCGGTTCTTCGCAGCAGCAAAGATGGCTCCATAATTCGCGTCCTCGAAAAAACGGATGTAAGTGGGCTGCAAAAAATGGGATGGAAAAATCCCGAGCCATTCGAAGGCAAAGCCCTGGACAACACGACAGACTTGTACGGCGTGATCGTGCGTCCTACAAACTTCGATCCCTCGAAGAAATATCCGATCGTCGAGCAGGTCTACACGGGTCCGCAGGGATTCTTCGTGCCTAAATCGTTCGGCGCTGCATTGCGTCTTCAATCCATGGCAGAACTGGGATTCGTTGTCGTCATGGTTGACGGTCGCGGCACCACCGGACGTTCTCGCGCTTTCCACGAATTTTCCTACCACAACCTCGGCGGCTCGTTCGCCGATCATGTCGCGATGATTAAGCAGATGGCTGCGAAATATTCGTACATGGATATTACGCGCGTGGGAATCTACGGCACCTCCGCTGGAGGCTACGGCTCCGCGCACGCGATTTTGCAGTTCCCGGATTTCTACAAAGTGTGCGTCTCCACCTCAGGCGACCACGATCCGCGACTCGATAAAGCTTGGTGGAACGAGCAGTATCAGGGCTATCCGGTCGGAAAAGATTACGAAGAGCAATCAAACACCGCCATGGCCGACCGCCTTAAAGGGCACTTGCTTCTCATTCACGGCGACATTGACAACAATGTGAATCCCGTCGAAACCATGCGCCTTGTCGACGCTCTCATGACCGCAAACAAGAATTTCGACATGCTCTATGTTCCGAATATGTTTCACGGTGACAGCGGCCCGCACGCGTTGTACGTCAGCCGCCGCCGCTGGGATTATTTCGTTCAGTACTTGCTCGGTGTCACGCCGCCAACAGGTTTTGAGATTAAGGAACGAAAGCTTCCGCCGCTTCCAAGGAGACCTTAAATTCGGTCAGGTCTCTATGAAGCGCAAGGGAACCGCAGTTCAGAACAGGCTCGACTGTCAGCCTCAAAGAAAGGCCTAGAAATGTTCAAAATGAATCGCGTCTTCGTTAATTTAATTCTCAGTGCCGTTGTTGTGGCCACATGCGCTCTCCCCGGCTACACGCAGCGGCGGCGTGGTGAAGGCGGCCAGGAAGGACTCCGCTTCCGTTTTATCGGCCCGACTGTCGGCAATCGCGTCGCCGCCGTCGCTGGCGTGCCGGGCGATCCGAATGTGTACTACGCTGGCGCCGCTTCAGGCGGAGTTTGGAAAACGACTGACGGCGGTGGCCGCTGGCTGCCCATTTTTGATAAGGAACCGGTAGCCGCGATTGGTGCGCTCGCAGTAGCGCCTTCCGATCCGAATGTCGTATGGGCCGGAACGGGCGAAGCCTGGGCCATTCGCGACAGCGACGTCATGGGCAATGGCGTTTATAAGTCCACCGACGCGGGCAAGACTTGGACGCACATGGGACTCGATGCCACGGGTCGCATTGGGCGTGTCATTGTCAATCCACGCGACGCAAACAATGTTTTTGTTTGCGCACTTGGCCGTGCGACCGGCCCTCAGCAAGAGCGCGGCGTCTACCGCACCACGGATGGTGGGAAGAACTGGCAACGCGTTTTGTTTGTCGACGAAAATACGGGATGCTCGGGACTCGCGATGGATCCGCACAATCCTGACGTATTATTTGCGGGCACGTGGCAGATCGTCATGCATACGTATGGCGAATTCAGTGGCGGACACGGCAGCGGCGTTTATGTCTCGCGCGACGGCGGCACGAAGTGGACGCGCATCGAAGGCCACGGCATGCCAAAGTCGCCCGTCGGGAAAATTGACGTAGCAGTCGCCCCGACGGATTCCGAACGCGTTTATGCATTGATTCAGACCAAAGATCAAGGCTCCGTTTGGCGCTCGGACGACGGTGGAGAGAATTGGCGTGTCGTGAACTGGCAGCGCGCGCTGATCGGCCGCGCGGGCTATTACATTCGCATCGCGGTTTCGCCCGGCAACGAGGACGAAATCTACGTTGCGAACAGCAGCTTCTTCGAATCCATAGATGGCGGCGAAACTTTCAAGCAAGTTCCCTGGGGCGGCGACAATCACGACATTTGGGTTGATCCCAAGAATCCAAATCGCTTCGCCCTCACGAACGACGGCGGCCTTCTGATTACTACGGCCCACGGACGCGGATTCAATCGCGTCACCTTGCCCATCGGCCAGATGTATCACGTTGCCGTCGACAATCAAGTTCCTTACGACGTTTACAGCAACATGCAGGACGATGGCAACATGCGCGGCCCGAGCACTTCCTTTGGATTTTCTTTCGGCGGCGGCGAACAGCCCGGTTGGGACCATGCCATGGGCGGCTGCGAATCCGGCTGGACGCTCCCCGATCTATCCGATCCGAATATCGTCTGGGCCACTTGCTATGGGAATGAAGTAACGCGCTGGGATGCGCGAACCAAGATGGCTCGCTCAGTCAGCCCCTGGATGCACACGCTCGACTCCCCGCCGAACGACACCAAATACCGTTGCCACTGGACGCCGCCCCTCGCGATCGATCCCTTCGACAACAACACCGTCTACTACGGCTGCCAGGTGATTTTCAAAACCAGCGATGGCGGCGTGCATTGGTCTGTGATCAGTCCTGACCTTTCGACAAACGATCCCAGCAGAATCGTCTCCTCCGGTGGCATCGTCGGAGACAACCTCGGCCAATTCTACGGCGAGGTCGTTTTCGCCATCGCTCCCTCGCAAATTCAGAAAGGCCTGATCTGGGCGGGAACAAATGACGGGCAAGTCTGGTACACGAAAGACGGCGGCGGCCACTGGAACAACGTCACGAAAAATATTTCCGGATTGCCCGCGTGGGGCACCGTTACAAGCATCGAGCCTTCGCATTTCCAAGCGGGCACCGCCTATGTTTCCATCGATTTTCACCTGATGGACAACCGCGATCCGTACATCTACAAGACAACCAATTTCGGCCAGAGCTGGACGCAGATATCAAGCGATTTGCCCAAAAACGAATTGTCCTACGTCCGCGTTGTCGCCGAAGACCCCAATTGCAAAGGGCTGCTCTTCGCCGGCACAGGAAATGACTTGTATTACTCGTCTGACGACGGAGATCATTGGAAAGTGCTCGATGACGGCCTGCCGCATGCCACGGTCTCTTGGGCTGTCGTACAAAAGCAATTCCACGATCTTGTCGTTTCCACATACGGTCGCGGCCTTTACATCCTCGACGACATCTCGCCGCTCGAGCAGATGGCAAAGGATCCTTCCGACGCCGCTGTGCGATTCTTCGCCCCGCGCGCCACCTACCGCTTTGTGCGCGGCGGGCGGGCAATCCTTGATTACTCGCTCAAGTCCGCGACAAAACAGCCGGTTCAGATTGAAGTTCTCGATGAGCACAACAACCTGATTCGCAAGCTGAAGGCCCCCGGGAAAGTTGGCATGAACCGAACGGCCTGGGACCTGCGTTACGAACCGCCTCACGTGGTCGCGCTTCGCACCGCGGCTCCCGATAACCCGCACATCTGGGAAGAGCCTCGTTTCCGAGGCAAAGATTCGCGCCCCATCACCCATTGGGGAATTGAGGGAGCGCAAGTAGGTCCCATCGTCGCGCCCGGCAAATACACTTTGCGCCTCACGGTCAACGGCCAAACATTCAATCAGCCGCTCACAATTCTCAAAGATCCGCATGCGTCGAGCACGGACGCGGATATCGACGCCTCCGTGAAAACCCTTCTTCGCATTCGCGACGACATCACCCGCACGTCAGACATGGTCAACCGTATCGAGTGGATGCGAAAGCAACTGGAAGACGTGAGCGCGATGCTCGCCGAGCAAAAAAGCAAAGCTGATTTGCGGAAGTCCGTTCAGCAAATGGACCAGAAAATGCAGTCCGTGGAATTCAAGCTGATCACGCGCGAAGACGCGAACAGCGACGATAAATATTACACGGACGCTTACAAAGTCTATCTGAATCTAATCTGGCTCAACGGGGAAGTGGGCACTGGCGCGGGAGACGTTGCGGGCGGCGCGGATTTTGCTCCAACGCCCGCGTCGCTCGAAGTGCTCCAGAATATCGAGAAAAGTCTTTCGGAAGCGACCGCGGATTACCAGAACCTGATGACTCAAGAAGTTCCAGCCTTCGATCGCACATTGGCGCAGCAGGGAATCACTCCGTTAACCGCTGCAATGCCTCAAGTCGCCGCCCCGAGCAGCGCGATGCCCTGACAGTTTGTTGAAAAACTCTACTCGCTGTCATTCCGACGAGCAACCGCGAGGAGGAATCTGCTGTTTCCTTGGATTTGAGCAAGCCCCGGTTCCCTCGCGGCGGCAGAGACGGCAATCAGATTTCAACAAGCTGCTAAAGGAATACGACATGCGTCGGCCACAAGAAACGGTGCTGGTCTGATAGACGAAAAGCCTGACAAGTCTAGCGACGGGCGGGGAATTACGCGCGGCGCTGTTTCAGAAATTCTTTCAGCGTGCGCCCTGCATTATGAATGTGGCGCTCGAGTAATTCGCAGGCTGCGGACGTGTTTCGCTCGCGGCACAATTCGAGAAGCTTGCGATGTTCCTGCTTGGCGCGTTCAAATGCGTGCGTCAGGTAAAGTTGCAGCCGCGTGTAGCGGTCCCCGTTGTTGTTGATTGTCTGGATCATCGACATGAAGCGTGGTCGGTTGGCCCGCGAATACAGTATGGAATGAAATTGCCAGTTCAAGCGGCCCCACGTTCCCACTTCCTCTTCCTTCCACAGCGCCTTCTCGTACGTCTCCAGTATCGCTTCAGCTCGCTGAAAGTCCTGCTCCGTCAGGTTCGGTATGGAAAGCCTCAATACCTCACTTTCGAGCAGCACGCGAATATCGAATAATTCTTCGATTTCTTCAGGCGAAAGCGCGGAAACAACGCCGCCACGATGCGGCACGATGGTAATCAGTCCCTCCGCTTCCAACTGGCGCATCGCCTCGCGGACCGGGATGCGGCTCACCTGAAAATCCGACGCGATTGCGTCCTGCCGCAGTTGCTCTCCCTCTTGAATCTCGCCCCGGATGATCATTTCGCGCAGTTTATCGGCCACAGCGGAAGCGAGCGACGTCCGGGGTATGCCGTTACCGGCGGCCTTGATTGCTTGGCCTTCAGCCTTTGGATTCATAGACTTATAAGCAATAGACTCGGATAACAGAGCCGATTGTCCCAAATCACCGCAGAAGATATCACATTATTTATTAACTCGGATACGTTTTATACCATTTTCAGTACATCCCAAGTCGCTGCCCAGCGCCTAGGAAGTCTCACTTCTCAGCCTAGGCTGCTTCTGGACTGGATTCCGCGTCTTGAACTTCCCGCATGCCAGCAGAGCGAGATAGCACGCCGTACGCCGGAATTCCCAAAAGTACAATCACCAGCCCCGGCCAGGTCGTTGACGCGCGATAGGTGAAAAGCATCGCCAGAATAGCTCCCGCGCCCACGATGTAAACCACCGGAAGCCACGGGTACCCCACAGCGCGGTAGGGCCGCTCAGCATTGGGCCGGATAATCCTCAGCCGGAAGATTCCCGCAATCGTCAAAATGTAAAAAATCAGCGCCGCGGAAATCACATAATTCAGCAAGTTGCTGTAGAGGTTCCCGTACTGCCCCGTCGCCGGGTCGAACGTGCGCGGCAGAACTAGGAACGCAGCCCAGAGTCCTTGTATCAACAGTGCATGTGCAGGGACGCGCGCGCGATTAAGCCGGGCCGCCGCCGGAAAGAATAGCCCGTGGCGCGCCATCGCATAATAGGCTCGCGCGCCCGCCAGCGTGAGGGCATTGATCGTGCCGATGGTTGAAACCATGATGGCCGCCGCCATCAGCGCCGCCCCCGCCACCGGGAAAATTCTCTGCAACATCGCCGTTGCCACGCGGTCCGATGGCGCATGCTGGATCGCGGAAAGTGGCAGCACCACAAGGTAAGCCACGTTAGCGAGCAGATACAGAACGATGACAATAATCGTCCCGATAGCCAGCGCGCGCGGCAGATTCTTTTTCGGATCCTTTACTTCTCCGGCCGTGAACGTAATGTCATGCCACGAATCCGCGGAAAATAAAGACCCGGTTTGTGCCACGCAGATCGCCGCGAATAATCCAAACGCCGTCACCGCGCTCACTCCCGAAACAACAGGCGTCACGCCAACGGCCGTCCACGCGTGCGCGAAGTTCTGCCGCACAACATCGAGATTCAAACCTACCGTCAGCCCCAGTACGATCAGCGCCAGCAACGCGCCCGTTTTTGCCACCGTGAAAATATTCTGAACGATTTTCCCGTATTCCAAGCCGCGACTATTCGTCCACGTCAGAATAATAATCATCGCAATCGCCAAAAGCTGTGCCGTCGAAAGCGAAAACGCGTACCCGCTCGAAATGTGCATGGGATGAATCAAATAATTGTCTTCGGATATTCGCGGGAAAAGAACACCGGAAAAACGCGCGAACGCAATCGCAACCGCTGCAATCGTTCCCGTTTGAATCACGGTGCACAGCGTCCATCCATACAGAAACCCCCAAAGCGGCGAAAACGCTTCGCGCAGAAAAATGTACATGCCGCGTGCGCGCGGCATCATCGCCGCCAACTCTCCGTAAGAGAGCGCCCCGGCCACCGTCAGTACACCCGCAAAGGCCCACGCAACCAACAACCAGCCCGCGCTGCCAATCTGACGCGCCATGTCGGCCGAGACAATGAAAATTCCCGAACCGATCATCACGCCAACAACCACCATCACGCAGTCAAAAAGCCCCAGCCCGCGAGCAAACGTCGGACCCGCATTCTGCGCCGGTCCAGTCATCACGGGAGGATTCAGATTTGAGCTCATCAGGGCTTTCCTATAGCCTTAAGATCCGCCCTGCGAACGGTGTAAGCCTACGAACGATCGCAAGGCGACAAACGGCTTGCATAATATATGCACTGCGCTATATTGCAAGCCTTCTTCTACTTACGCGGGCCGCGTTCGCCCACGGCCGCGCGAAGTACGTTCCGAATCGGAGGTCTCATGTCTCTTTGGCGCCGCTTTCATCGAGCCGCTTTTGCACGCTTAGTCCACTACACGCTGACGGCTTTATTCTTGGTATTTTTTGCGGTCGTCTCAAGCGCCCAGTCTCTTCCCCAGCCTCCAGGTTCAAACGTCACCACCATCACCCCCGACCCTGGCTTTTTCTCCGAGCCATCAATAGCGATCAATCCCAACAATCCTCAGCAAATCGCAGCGGCTTATCAGGACAACGCCCACATCGCCTATTCCGCCGATGCCGGAAAGCATTGGACCATCGCTTCCGGAATCGCCCCGCCCGATTATCGCGTTTCCGGTGACGTGTCGGTCACCTACGACAACAAAGGCCACGCCATCATTTGCTTCATGGCTTTCGACAAGCTGGGCAGTTTCAATTATTGGGGACACAATTCCTCCAGAAATGGACTTCACATCCGGCGTTCGCTCGACGGCGGCGCGAATTGGGAAGCAAACGACATTCCGGTCAGCGTGCAGCCCGATCGCTCGGACGTTCCCTGGGAGGACAAGCCTTACATCGTGGCGGACAACAGTCACGGCCCATACGCCGGAAATCTTTACATCGGTTGGACGCGCTGGACGCTCAAAGACTCGGAGCTCATGCTTGTCCGCTCAACCGATGACGGAAAAACATGGTCGCAGCCAATCGAAATTGACAACCATCCTGGTTTGCCTCGCGATGACAATGGCGCGCTCGAGGGCTTTGCAGGCGTAGTCGGTCCGGACAGTACTCTCTACGCCGTCTGGGGAGATGGAAATCACATTGTCTTCACGACTTCTCGTGATGGCGGGCGCACGTTCGCCCGCACGCGCAACATAATCGACACAGCTCCGATAATGTTCACCATCGAAGCGTTGTCCCGCACCAACGGTTTTCCGCAAATCGCCATGGATCCTCGCGGAGGCGCAAAAGGCGGTCGCCTCTACGTTACCTGGAGCGATTACCGCAATGGCGACGTGGATGTGTTTTGCTCCACCTCCGCCGACCACGGCAAAACCTGGAGCCCCGCGGTTCGCGTGAACACTGACGCGCTTCACAATGGCGAGGATCAATTTTTTCAGTGGCTAGCCGTCGATCCATCAGACGGTTCCGCCGATGTGGTTTTTTACGACCGCCGCGGCGATCCGCAGAATCGAAATGAGACTGTCACGCTGGCCCGCTCGACCGACGCTGGCCAAACCTTCCAAAATTACGCTTGGACCACGCAACCGTTCAACGCAACCGGAGTCTTCCTGGGAGATTACACAGGACTAGCGGCGCTCGACGGGCGCGTCTACGGCATCTGGACTGAAAGACCGCAAAGTGCAGCTCAACAGCCGCGTGCTGGCGAACGTCCTCCTCAGCCCCCAAGGGGAAGCGCTGAATACTGGAAGCTCCACGGAGCAATTATTAGAATCGGCGTCGCGGATTTCGGAAACGCCACGAGCGCGCGGCGCCAGTAAAGTTCCGTCCTATCTACGCGCCTGCAATTTGGATATTTGGTTCGCCCAGATTCGAGCAGGCTTCTTCGATCTTGCGCGCGACGGCGAGCACAATTTCTTCTTCGAACGGTCGCCCGACCACTTGCACGCCGATGGGCAGCCCTTCCGGAGAGCGTCCCACAGGCACGACAACCGCCGGATTGCCAAGCAGGTTGAACCACTGGCTGTAACTCATCGCTTGCAGATAGTTGACGCTGCGCCCGTCGACCGTCCACTCGCGCTCGCCGTGCCTAAATGCGGGAATCGCGCACACAGGGCACAGCAGAATCGGGTATCGTTCCATTCGCCGCAGAAACCGTCCTCTTAAATCATCGCGCTCAAGCAAAGTGCTCATCAGTTCCTCAACGGTCAGCGGTGGCTCCTTGCGCACGATGCCCGTAAATTCCCTCAGTATCGGACTCAACTGCGACTCCTGGCCTTCCAGAAAAGGCTTCAACACAAGTCCTCCCGCGCGGCCAAAAAGATTCCACCAAAGTCGCCTGGCTTCTTCCAATCCTTCGGGCAGAAATTTCTCAACTGTCATTCCTGTGGCGTTCAGCGCAGCCACGGCACTTCGCACTGCCGCACGCGTCTCTGGCGTCACGGGAGTCACACCATCTTCCTCGAAAAATCCCACGCGTAACTGCTCAAGTTCCGCCTCACCGGGTCGCCGAAGAGGCACAGGAGCCGACGACGGATCCTCATAATCGAGCCCCGCCATTACTTCGAAAAGAATCTCCAAATCAGGTATCGTGCGCGCCATCGGCCCCACGACACCGAGCAGCGCGAACGGCCCACTCGAAACGGGGAAGTGCCCAGTCGCAGGAATCCGTCCAGGGGTCGGTTTCAACCCGCAGATCCCGCTGAAATGCGCCGGAACGCGAACTGATCCGCCGCCATCGCTCCCCACGCCTCCTGCCGAGCAACGCGCGGCTATGGCCGCTGCTTCGCCTCCACTCGAACCGCCCGGCGTGCGCTGAATGTCCCACGGATTATTCGTCCTCCCGCGTACGGCATTGTCCGTTTCGTAAGCCATCAGAAGTTCGGGCGTATTGGTGTTGCCGAGAAAAATGGCGCCAGCCTGCCGCAGTCGCGCGACAAGCGTCGCGTCGTTCTGCGCGAGATATCCTGCGCGCAAGCGCGAGCCGCAGTCGCATGGCCATCCCGCCACGTCGATCGAACTTTTAATGCTCAGCGGAACGCCATGCAGCGGGCCGATCTCGCTTCCTTTAGCCAGCGCCTCCTCCGCTTCTTTTGCTTGTCGCCGCGCGCCTTCCGTGTCCACATAGGCAAAGGCGTTCAACTGCGGATTCAGCCGCGCGATTTGTTCCAGATGAGCTTCCAAGAGCTCCGTCGGCAATATTTCTCTTCGCCGGACCGCCGCAGCCATTTCGCTGGCGGAAAGGGAAGTGATGCTTCTCTTCTGGCTCTGCGTTTGAGCTGGCACGGCGCGTATCTCCCCTGTGGCGCTAAGAGCCGCGAGTTTATCATTCACCGGACGAGATGCTCGATGAAAACCCGCAATCCGGGCGCATAGTGCTTTTCCATTATTGCGATGCGCCCGTAAATTCGATTAACTCCTGCCTCGCAGGTTCGTCCTGACTATCACAAGATTTCAATAGGCTTATGGGGTGTCACGCGACCCTGCTTAGACCGGCAGCCTAGGGAGTTTGCGATACAATTTCGATCACCCGGGAGCAGATGACTTGATAGCGCTTTCCATCCTGCCACGTCGCCACGCCATTCCTCGATTTCGAAGAGAATCATGAAGAGAGTTCGCCTCGCTCTCTTAGTCGTCCTGTTTTTCACCGCCCTGTACGACTTCGCTTGGCCGACGCCCACCATCCATTACTACGTCTTCGTCGTGCTCCACCTCGCGGCAGGAATCGCCTTTCTCTTTCTGCTCTTTTTTTTCTTTGGAAATATTTGGCGCAACTCAACGCTTGCAGACCGCGCGGGATGGACCCTGCTGGCTCTTGGCGGCGTGATTGGCATCGTGCTGATTTTCACCGGTACGCCGCGCAATGATTTTCCAATTCTTTACGTGCACATAATCGCGTCGCTTCTCGGCGTCATTTTGCTTCTCGGCAGTTACGCGAATCGCAGGAAATGGCTCGCTCCGTTAGGCCCCTCATCTCCGCTGCGCTGGGCCGTGATTCTGATTGTTTTCGGGGCGCTCTCGTACGGCGCTTGGTGGTCGCGCAGCGTTCAATGGCAGCGCTCGTATCAAATTACGAATCCAGCGATAGCTCCCGCCACGATGAATCAGGAAGGAGCGGGTTCGTCAGGGCCTTATTTCCCCGGATCCGTCGAAGTCGCCCAAAACGCAAAAATTCCCGCACAGTTTTTCCTCGAATCGGAAACTTGCAAAACCTGCCACGCCGATATTTACCGCGAATGGGCAAGCTCCGCGCATCATTTTTCGTCATTCAATAATCAGTGGTATCGCAAAAGCATCGAATACATGCAGGACACCGTCGGCATTACTCCTTCGAAATGGTGCGCTGGCTGCCACGATCCCGCGTTGCTCTTAACGGGCATGTTCGACCGGCCCGTCCGCGAAGTCGAGAACACTCCCGAAGGACAGGCAGGCCTCGGCTGCGTGATGTGCCATTCCATCGTCTCGGTGCAGTCCACTATGGGGCAAAACGGATACGTTCTCGCGTACTCGCCGCTCGATCGCATTGCCACCAGCAAGAATCCCGTCGTACACAGTTTGGTCGACTTCCTCATCAAGCTAAATCCCGAACCGCATCGCCGCGCTTTTCTGAAACCATTTGTCAAAAATCAGGCCGCCGAATTTTGCTCGACGTGCCACAAAGTCCATCTGGATTTTCCCGTGAATCACTACCGCTGGACGCGCGGCTTCAACGAATACGACAACTGGCAGGCAAGCGGCGTTTCCGGCAAGGGCGCGCGTTCTTTCTATTATCCGCCCAAGCCGCAAACCTGCACGGATTGTCACATGCCCAAGACGCGCTCCACGGATTTCGGCAATTACGCGGGTCTGGTTGACTCGCACCGCTTTCCGGGCGCGAACACGGCTTTGCCTTACGAAAACGAAGACACGACACAACTCGACACGGTCGAAAAGTTTTTGAAAGCCAATCAAGTCAGCGTGGACATTTTCGGCATTTCGCCCGAAAGCGCGTCGCCCGCAGTCAAACAAACGCCGTTGTTGCCAAATGCGCCCGGTGCGCCGCAACTTCAGACCACCTTCGGCGTAGGCGAAGAATCGGAATTCACAGCACCAAAGGGGCAGGAAGGACTCGCCACTCGCGCGTCACAACTCACGGCTCCCTTTGGTCGCGTTCCCATCGCAGTTCGTCGCGGAGACACTTTCCGGCTCGACGTGGTTGTTCGCACGCGCGGTGTTGGCCATTTCTTCCCGGGTGGAACCATAGACGCCTTTGATTTGTGGCTCGAGCTGAAGGCAACGGACGAAAAGGGACAGACGATCTTCTGGAGCGGCGAGGCTGGCAAAAACAACGACACGAACGGCCCCGTCGATCCTGGTGCGCAATTCTACCGGTCGTTGTTGATCGACTCGCACAGCAATCCCATCAACAAGCGCAACGCATGGGCCGAACGCGCTGTAGTCTACGTCCATCTGATTCCCCCCGGCGCCGCCGACACGATCCACTATCGTATCTACATTCCCAAGAATGTCGGCAATCGCATCACCATCACCGCGAAATTGAACTACCGTAAATTTAGCTGGTGGTTCACGCAATTTTCGTTTGCTGGCGTTCACGATCCCGCGCAGCACAATCCTTCCGTTGCGCCGGATTATGACGATACGAAATGGGTTTTCACCGGCGACACGAAGGGCGATTCAGGTGAGAGACCCGGCATTCCAAATCTGCCCATCGTTGTGATGGGCCAGGACAAGGCGGAATTGCAAGTGTTGCCCGCGGCCGCAGCGCTTCCCAAGCCGCGCGTTGTCGTGGAAGCCGCCGACTGGCAGCGTTGGAACGATTATGGCATTGGTTTGCTGCTTCAAGGCGATTTGCAAGGCGCCGAAGCAGCCTTTGAGAAAGTCGCCCAAGCCGCGCCGAATCGCGGTGACGGCTGGGTCAACATGGGCCGCGTCCAACTTCAGGAAGGGAACTTGCCAGAAGCGGAAAAAGTTCTTTTGCAGGCTCTTAAAGTGGCTCCGTCGCTTGCCAGCGCCCATTTCTTCTACGGAAGCGTTCTGCGCGATCAGGGCCATTACGACGAAGCGATCGCTCAGTTCAAAACAACGCTCACGCAATATCCCGCCGACCGCGTCGTACTCAACGATGTCGGCCGCACGCTTTTCCTCGAGCGACGCTATGCTGACGCCGTCCGCGAGTTTCAATCCGTGCTCGCAATCGATCCCGAGGATGTCGAGGCCAATTACAACCTCATGTTATGTTACAACGGCATGGGACAGCCCGAACGCGCTCACGACTACGAAGTGCGCTATCTGCGCTTCAAAGCAAACGAAGCGGAAGGTGCCTTGACCGGCCCATATCTTCGCGCTCATCCAGACGACAACAACGAACGGCAGCCCATTCACGAGCTTACTTCAGCGCCCCTCGCGCCTGCGAACGCGCCGTATTCGCGCAACGCGCCGCTCAACGCACCTCTAAAGACAAGAGGCCAGCGCTGATGGCTCACCATTCGCTCCCGAAATTCTGGCCTGCCCTAACGGTTTTCGTCCTGACGCTTTCTCTCGCTGGCCTGCATGCACAGAAATTGCCGCCGCTGGCTGCCGCTCGCATCACTTTTCGAGATGTCACCCGCGCGGCAGGCATTCATTTCGTCGCCAACAATGGCGCGTTCGGTAAAATGTGGCTCCCGGAAGCACTGGGCCCGGGTGTCGCGTTTCTCGACTACAACAATGACGGCTGGCAGGACATCCTGTTGATCAACGGAACGAATTGGCCCGGACACGCCGGTCCACATTCCACCATGGCGCTCTATCGTAACAATCGCAACGGAACGTTCACTGACGTCACGCGCCAAGCGGGCTTGGCGGTGGAAATGTACGGCTTGGGCGTCGCTGTCGGAGATTATGACAACGACGGCTGCGACGATATTTTTGTCACCGCACTCGGGCAGAGCCATCTCTTCCACAACAATTGCAATGGCACTTTCACCGACGTCACGAAAAAGGCAGGGCTGTGGGGTCCCAACGAATTCAGCACTTCAGCCGCGTGGGTCGACTTCGACCGCGACGGCCATCTCGATTTGCTCGTCGCAAATTATGTTCAGTGGACGCCGCAAACCGACATTTTCTGCACGCTTGACGGCACCGCGAAATCCTATTGCACGCCCGAGGCCTATCACGGCACCTCGCTCCGCCTCTGGCATAACAACGGCGACGGTACGTTTACCGACATCACGCGCAAAGCCGGTCTGTACGATCCCACGTCGAAGAGCCTGGGCATCACGATTCTCGACGCGAATCAAAACGGCTGGCCCGATATTTTTGTCAGTAACGACACCGAGCCCAACAAGCTTTACATCAACAATCGCAACGGCACTTTCACGGAAAAAGCGGTCATGGCCGGCGTCGGTTTCAGCGAGGACGGTATCGCCCGCGCCGGAATGGGCACGGACTCCGCGGACTATGATCGTTCCGGTTATCCCAGCATCTTGATAACCAATTTCTCGAACCAGATGTTGGCGCTTTATCACAATGAGCGAAACGGCCTCTTTGTGGATCAGGCTCCGAATTCTGAAATCGGCCATGCAAGCCTCCTCACCCTGGGCTTCGGCTGTTTTTTCTTTGATTTTGACAACGATGGCTGGCCGGATATTTTCGTCGCCAACGGCCACATTGATCCGGATATCGAGAAAGTGCAGCGCCAGGTTCGCTATGCGGAGCGGCCGCTGCTATTTCGCAATCTCGGCGGCGGAAAATTTTCCGACGTGACCTCGACCATGGGCGCGGCCTTCGATTCTCCGCGCGTAGCCCGTGGTGCCGCTTACGGCGATGCATTCAACGAGGGCAAACTCGACATTTTAATTTCGACCAACGCCGGTCCCGCATATCTCTTTCGCAACGAAGGCGGCACGAATCACAGCCTTCGTGTCAAATTGGTCGGTACAAAATCCAATCGTGACGGTATTGGCGCGGTCGTGAAAGTGGCTTCGGGCGGCTCAACTGAGTCGGAAATGCTCAAGAGCGGTTCTAGCTATCTCTCCTCAAGCGAACTCGTGTTAACGTTTGGACTCGCGCAAAATACGAAAGCCACGGCCGTCGATATTCGCTGGCCCAGCGGCCACGAGGATCATCTGCAAAATGTCTCCGCTGGCCAGACAATTACAGTAAAAGAAGGGCAGGGCATCATTGCCGCCAAGCCGTACCGGAAAGACTGACGAACGCATGCGTAGAGGACTTCAGCGCTTCGCGATTGTGGCCGCAGCGTTCAGTCTTTCTTTTTGTGTTCTGTTTTTCGCCCGCCAGATCTCTCACGCGCGCGCTTTTCAGGTGGCCGCGGGTGCAAATGTCGGAACAAAAGCCGAAGCGGTTCATCACAACAATCTCGGCGTCGCCTACATGGAACGCCAGGAACAGAAGAACGCGCTCGCTGAATTCCAGAAAGCCTATGCCCTTGATGCCCATCTCGACCCGGCGCGGCTCAACCAGGCCATCGCTCTGTTGAATCTCCAGCAATTCTCGCAGGCCCGGCCGATTCTCGACGAACTCGCGAAGCGCGAACCGAATAATCCTCGCGTCTGGTACAACCTCGGCCTTCTCGAAAAATCCGACGGTCATGCGGACGTCTCCGCCGCGGATTTCGAGCGCGTTGCAACAATCGATCCCGATGACGCTGACACACAGTATTTTCTCGGCCAGGATTACATGGCCTTGCACGAATATCCCAAAGCCATTGCCGCGTTCGAACGCGCTCTAAAAATAAATCCGTTCCACGTCTCGGCCGAATTCGCGCTCGCGCAAGCTTTCCAGCGTTCCGGCGAAACGCCCCGCGCGCGCACTCACCTGGTTCGCTTCCAACATCTCGTGGCGGCGAAACTCGGCGCGCCGATGAGCCTCACGTACGGCGACCAGGGAAAATATTCTCTCGCTGAAATCATTTCTGTCGGCGCGGAAGAGATCCCTCGCGCGATTCCCGTTCATTTTGTGGACGTAACCGCGGAATCCGGCTTGCCAACTCACGCGGTGCCGCCAGCGATTCAGGGAGGCGCCAAAAGCACCGAGGTCGGCTCCTACGGTTCTGGCGCGTGCGTTTTCGATTATGACGGCGACGGCCGCCCGGATATTTTCCTCGTAAACGCGGATGGCAGCGGCCGCTCCGCTCTTTTTCGCAATCTGGGCAACGGCAAATTCGCAAACTTCACCGCCCAGTCCGGCATAAAACTTCCTGGCGTCGGAATGGGTTGCACGGCGGGCGATTACGACAATGACGGGCATCCTGATCTTGCTGTGAGCTATAACGGTGGTGTCGCGCTCTTTCACAATGACGGCGGCGGGAAATTTCACGACGTCACCGCAAGCACGGGAATTCAAGTCACGGGCCAGCCGATGGGCCTCACGTTTGTTGATTACGACCATGATGGCGACCTCGATCTCTACGTCGCTCGCGCATCGGCGGCCACCGGGGCAGACTCTTCTCCTTCCGCCGCGACTGTGACCAACGAGCTTTGGCGCAATAATGGCAACGGCACATTTACCGAAGTCACGCAGGAAACTGGTTTAGCCGGTGACGGCCCAAGTTGGGGCGCCACCGCAAGCGACATCAATAACGATCGCGCCGTAGACCTCGTCGTCACCTCTTTTAACCGCCCGCCCACCGTCTATTTGAATCCTCGCGAAGGAAAATTCCGTGCCGAGCAGCCGTGGACGCCCGCGATGCAATCTCCCGCGGTTGGTGCGCTTGCATTTGATTTCGATAAAGACGGCTGGATGGATTTGGCATTTACTCATTCGGGCGCGCCCGGTCTTTCTTTGTGGCGCAATTTGAATGGCAAACAATTTGTGCCCGTCGCATTGCCGAAATTGGATTGGACTCGCGGTTGGGGCCTCGCAGCGCTTGACTACGATAACGACGGATGGATTGATCTTGCCGCTGTCGGAGAAACTGGCTCGACTGGCCGCGTCGTTCTGCTGCGAAACGAAGGTCCCGCTGGTTTTCGCGACGTATCAGCCGAAGTTGGCTTGGACAAAATTCACCTCACGCGCCCGCGCTCGCTTGTCGCCGCGGACTTTTTCGGCGACGGAGCCACGGATTTGCTCATCACGCAGAATGGCGCGCCGCCGGTGCTCTTGCGCAACGCGGGAGGCAATCGCAATCATTGGATGAACGCGCATCTTACCGGACTGAACGACAACAAGAGCGCGATTGGCGCCAAGGTCGATATCTACGCCGGAACCCTTCACCAAAAATTTGAAGTGTCTGCAGCTTCTGGGTTTTTGGGGCAGAGCGACGCGAACATCACCGTGGGACTCGATGGCGCCGCCAAAATCGATATCTTCCGCATGCTCTGGCCCACCGGTGTTTTGCAGGATGAAATTAATTTCCCGGCGGATTCGCGCCAGACAATCACCGAGCTAGATCGTCGCGGCAGTTCTTGTCCGCTTCTGTTTGCGTGGAACGGCCACACGTTCCAGTTTGTTGCAGACATCATCGGCTCGGGAATCGTCGGCCACTGGGTCGGCCCTGGCGAACGGAACATTCCGAATCCCGAGGAATATCTTAAGGTCAACGGCTCCGACCTTCAGTTAAAAAACGGGCAACTGGCTTTTCGCCTCGTCGAGCCCGAGGAAGAGCTCGACTATCTCGACCAGGTCCGCCTCCTCGCTGTCGACCATCCGGCCGGCGTGGAAGTCTATCCCAACGGCCATTTTTCGATGTATCCACCGTTTCCAGTTTTCAAGGTTGTCGCGACTCGCGCTCCTCATCTGCCGCTCGGAGCTTGGGATGATCGTGGCCGCAACGTTCTCCCTCAGTTGCTCAAGCGCGACCATCAGTTTGTAACGGGCTTCGAGGGTACGCCCTTTGCCGGTTTCGCAAAATTACACTGGCTCGAATTGGATTTGGGCAACTGGCATCCGCAACATCCCCTGCGGCTGATCCTCGACGGCTTCACGGATTATTTTTCCGCCAGCTCTTTGTATTCAGCATGGCAAGCCGGACTGAAGCCGATTCCGCCTTACATCGAAGCTCTAAGCGCGGACGGCCATTGGCGGCGCGTCGCCGGTGACATGGGATTTTTCTCCGGACTCGAGCGCACGATGACCGCCGATCTCACCGGAAAACTTCCGCCGGGCACACGCAAAATTCGCATCATCACGAATCTGAAGATCTATTTTGATCGAATCCGCATCGACAATTCCGCAGCAAACGCATCGTATCGCGTCACGCAAGTCCCGCTCGCGAATGCGAATCTCCATTTTCGCGGTTACCCGAATTACGTCGAAGGAAAGACACCCGGAGATTTGACTTTCTTTTACGATCAGGTCAGCGCGACAGGACCCTACGCGCACCAAGCCGGAAATTACACACGCTACGGGGATGTGCTGCCGCTTTTGCAACAGGTCGATGAGAAATACGTAGTCTTCGGCTCCGGCGACGAAGTAGCCGTTAGTTTTGATCCCTCTTCGCTGCCAAAACTCGCTCGCGGCTGGGTCCGCGATTATTTCTTCTATGCCAATGGATTCGACAAGGACATGGATTTCTACGCCGATTACGGCAGCACTGTCACTCCATTGCCCATGCACACGCTCGCCTCTTATCCTTATCCCCGCGGGATCTCCTATCCCACCGATCCGAGCCATCTCGATTACCTATTGCGTTACAACACTCGCGCCGTCTCCGGCCAACCGCCCGTCTCATATCGTTTTCAGTACCACAACAAGGCGCGCTCGAACGCAAAAACGCCATGAAGCTTTGCGCATCGCCGCGAATCAGATACGCCATTGGAACGTAGCGCATGGCCGTTATATTCTCCCCACGTGCGCTCCGCTCGCCGTTCTCCCACGCTCGGCCTGTTCCTCGGCCTCGTCATCACTCTCGCCGCCGTTGTGGTCTATTCCGCATACATCACGCGGCAAATCTCCGGCTTGCGCGCGCTGCAAAACAATCTAGCCGACCGCTACCGCAAGGATTCGCTTCAACTCCTACGCATTCAAAATGACTTGAATTCGCTCGGGCTCGCCATGCGTGACATGCTAGCCAACGACGAACCGTATCCTCTGACGGCATGGTCGGCGCAATTTCAGCAGATCCATACCGACCTCAACGATGCGCTCCAGCGCGAACAGCAACTCGCGGTGGCCCGCCGCACTCCGGAACAGATGCAGGAACTTGCGAATTCCTTCGCGCAATTCTGGAACGCGGTGGACCGCACGTTCACGCTTGTTCACGACGGGAAAGAAAAAGAAGCGCGCGAGCAAATCCGCATTTCGTTGCAGGCCAGGCAAGCATCTCTCACCACGATTGTCGCCCGTCAATTAGTCGAGAACAATGCAGGTGAGGAACAAGCCGCGCGGCAAATCGGTCAAATCTACGATCGCGTTCAGCGTCAGGTTTATCTGTTTCTCACTGCAACCTTGATTGCGATATTGCTGACCAGCCTGTACTTGATTTACTGGAATCGCCGCCTCTTCGCGGAATTGGACGCATTGTCGAAGCAGCGAAGTGAGCTCGCCCAGAAATTGATCTCCACACAGGAGTCAACTCTGCGTTACATTTCCCGCGAATTGCATGATGAGTTCGGCCAAATCCTCACGGCCATCGGCTCGATGCTCAGCCGCACGGAAAAACGCGCGCCGGAGGGCTCGTCCCTCCACACGGATCTCCGCGAAGTCCGCGATATC
>DASYYR010000009.1:0-7413 GCA_035933575.1 Candidatus Acidiferrales bacterium
GCCTCAAACACGTGAAGCACGGAACGAAGGTTATAGGAAACACCCAAAGTTTTTCGCCGCCTAGTCTAATCCTGTTCCCGACGCTGCTTCTTACGGAGACGCTTGCGTGAAAGAGCTTCCTTGGCCCGCCGCTTCTCTCCAGGTTTCATGTAGTAGCTGTGCTTCTTGATTTCCTTGATGATGTCTTCACCCTGGACTTTTCTCTTGAAGCGCCGGAGAGCATTCTCCAAAGATTCGCCCTCTTGAATTACGACTTCCGCCACGCAGTTTCACCCCCGTTCAGGATATTGTGCTCGATATGCTGGTGTGGGTACTACTAGACGAATCCCGCCACAGGACACATCTTATGGGGCGTTTCTAGCGAACCCTTCACCGTAAGTCAAGTACTATATTTTGTAGACACGCGTCCGTCTCGTCGCCCGACGATGCTATCTATTTTCCTTATAAGTGTACGCATACACAACTCGTAAATCATCCTTCTTATACTTGTCGCCGTCGTTCGGATACGCTCTTTCAGTCGCGCCGCATCCGGGTCGGTTGATGCCCGTTGCGACGCAACCCTCGTTGCCCTACCCTACTTTTTCTCCGGGCTTCCGCATTTCTGCGTCGCCCGGCGAAGATATTGTTAGAATAGGACGCTCATTTGGAACGGGCCTTCGATGTCATTGATGAAAAGCGCGATCGGCGTGCTGATGGCGGGAGGCCAGGGCGAACGTCTCTGGCCGTTGACGCGCGATCGCGCCAAACCTGCCGTGCCCTTTGGCGGCATCTATCGCATCATCGATATCACGCTCTCGAACTGCCTCAATAGCGATCTGCGCCGCGTCTTCGTCCTCACGCAGTACAAAGCCCTCAGCCTCAACCGTCACATTCGCCAGGGTTGGTCGTCGCTGATGGGCATCGGCGACTTCATTGAAATTTTGCCTCCGCAGATGCGCGTCTCCGCGCACTGGTACCAAGGCACCGCGGACGCCGTTTATCAGAATATTTATTCCATTGGCAGCGAGCAGTCGAGCTACGTCTTCATTTTATCCGGCGACCATATCTACAAGATGAATTACCAGAAGATGCTGGAGCAGCACGTGGATAGCGGCGCGGAGGTCACCGTCGCTACTGTTGAGATGGATCCTGCCGAAGCCGCGCACCAGTTCGGCGTGATCGAGACCGACAAGGAAGGCCGCATTCTCGGCTTCGAGGAAAAGCCCGCCGCGCCCAAACTTTCGCCCCGCCATCCCGGAAAATGCGACGCTTCCATGGGCATCTACATTTTCAATACGCAATTTCTGCTGCCAGCACTTATGGCGGACGCCGAGGATCCCAACTCCTCACATGACTTTGGCCATGATGTCCTTCCTAGAATCATCGGCAAGTTTCGCGTCTATGCATACAATTTCTACGACGAAAACAAAAAAGAAAAACTCTACTGGCGCGATGCCGGAACCATCGACGCCTACTACGAAGCCAACATGGACTTGACCAGCGTTTCACCGGTCTTCAATCTCTACGACAAAAGCTGGCCGCTGAAGACTTGGGAACAGCAATATCCGCCCGCAAAATTCGTCTTCGCCGACCCCGGCCGCACGGGCACAGCCCTTGATTCCATCGTCGCCGCCGGCTCCATCATTTCCGGAGGCCGCGTCGCGCACTCGGTCATCGGCTACGACGTGCGCGTAAACAGCTACTGCGACATCGAGGATTCCATCATTTACAATCACGTGAATGTTGGGCGCCATTCGCGCATTCGCCGCGCCATCATCGACCGCCACGTCAAATTGCCCGAGCACACCGAAATCGGCTACAACATGGACGAAGACCGCAAGCGCTACCACATCAGTGACAACGGAGTCGTGGTCGTCGTCCGCGAAGAATCCATGCTAGAAGAGCCGGAGTAGAATGATGCGTAAAGCCGCGAAGATCGCACACGTTGTCGGCCGCGAAATCCTCGATTCGCGCGGCAATCCCACTGTTGAAGCCGACGTGATTCTCGCCAGCAACCAGCGCGGGCGAGCCGCCGTTCCTTCGGGCGCTTCAACGGGCGAGCACGAAGCCATCGAGTTGCGTGACGGCGACAAATCGCGCTACCTCGGCAAAGGCACGCGCAAAGCCGTGGAAAACATCAATGGCCCTATCGCGAACGCTGTCACTGGCATGGACCCACGCGATCAGAAGGCTCTCGACTGCAAGATGCTCGACGCGGACGGCACGCCGAACAAATCGAAATTCGGCGCGAACGCCATTCTCGCCGTTTCAATGGCCGCCGCGCGCGCCGCCGCGAACGAGAGCGGCCTGCCACTCTACAAATATCTCGTGCGCTTCTCGAGCGTGAATTCTGCCAACACACTTCCCGTCCCCATGATGAACATCCTCAACGGCGGCGCGCACGCGGACAATTCTGTCGACGTGCAGGAATTTATGGTCATGCCCATTGGCGCGTCGAGTTTTCGCGAAGCGCTACGCTGGGGCGTCGAGGTCTTCCACAATTTGAAAGCTGTCCTGAAGAAGAACGGCTACTCCACTGCCGTCGGTGACGAAGGCGGATTCGCCCCCAATCTGAAGTCCAACGAAGAAGCGCTGGAGCGCGTCCTCGAAGCCATCACCGCCGCCGGCTACAAACCGGGCGAGCAAATTGCCATGGGCCTCGATCCCGCCGCGAGCGAGTTCTACGATCAACGCACAAAGAAATATATCTTCAAGAAATCCGATAAGTCGCAGCGTACCTCCGAACAAATGGTCGAATTCTGGGCCAATTGGGCGCGGCAGTATCCTATCGTGTCGCTCGAGGACGGGATGGCCGAACAGGATTGGAACGGATGGAGACTGCTGACGAAAACTCTCGGCAGCAAGCTTCAGCTGGTTGGCGACGATATTTTCGTCACCAATCCGGAGATTTTCGCGCGTGGCATCGAGAAGAAAATCGCCAACGCCATTCTCATCAAGCTGAATCAGATCGGCAGCGTCACGGAAACCATCGACGCCATCGAAATGGCGCGCAAGGCCGACTACGCCTCAATCGTCTCGCACCGCTCTGGCGAAACGGAAGACACCTTCATCGCCGATTTCGTCGTCGCCATGGGCACCGGCCAAATCAAGACGGGTTCTGCGTCGCGCACAGACCGCGTCGCCAAGTACAACCAGCTCCTCCGTATCGAAGAAGAACTAGGCGCAAGCGCCAGGTTTCCGGGACGCAGCGCGTTGTCCCGCAAGTCATAGTCAGTGCAGCGTATCGCAAGAGTGGTACTAGAACTATGTGTTGGCACAAGAAAGCATTGTTAATTCATAGGCTTCTGTAGCCACCACAGCGCTCCTGCCCGTGCTAGTCTGAGCTAGGCTTCTTTTCCAGGGTAGGTATGAAACTAGCTAAATCCACTTGGGTGATCATCGCGGCTTGGGTCGTGTTCGTTGGCGGGTTCGCAGCCGTGTCTCTCGCGATGCCACCGGGCGACTCGCGGAAAGCCTTCGCTGACATCGTTCTCTGCATCGTGCCGCTTTTCGCCAACGCCTGCTTGCTCTGGAACGCTTCTTCCGCTTATCGGCGGCAAAACAATTTTTGGATGCTACTGGCATTCGGTTGCACTTTGTGGCTTGCTGGCCGACTGATCGCGACCTACCGGGGATTGGTACTCCACACCACGTCTGGCACGCTCTCTGTCGTGGACATCATATTCTTTCTGCACACGGTCCCGCTGATGGCCGCGCTCGCTTTGCTGCCCCATACCCGAAAGATGCGCGAAACTCTGCGTTATGGTTACCTGGACCTTCTGTTGCTCGCTGTTTGGTGGACCTTTCTATATTTATTTATGGCTGTCGCTTGGTCCCAGGACCCTGCCCACACGGGTCTGGATCGTATGCGCGACCTTCAAATATATGCGCTGGCAAACCTCGTGTTTCTCGGGGGTACCGGAATCCTGACCATGCGCACCAAACAAGGATGGCGAAAAGTTTACGCAAACCTGTTTGGCGCGACTGCGACATATGTCTTCGGCATCGTGGTGGTGGTGATTCTGGCCACGCGGGGCAGGGTCGATTTGGGCGGATTGGTCACCCTACCCATTATTGCCGCGTTTGTATGGCTCGGGACGGCAGGGATCGTGGCGCACGGTATTGCGCCAGCACCCGAGACAGCCGAGGATTCGCCGCGGCGCGAATCGCAGTGGCCCGCTCAGCTCGCCATCCTCTGTATTCTGTCCATGCCGGTAATGGCTGTTTGGAGCGCCTTTTTCAGTCACGCGCCCGGACCAGTCAGGAATTTCCGGCTGATGCTGACCCTCGTCACGATCATCGTTGGTGCCAGTCTTGTTTTCTTACGGCAACAATTGGTGGACCGTGAGCGATTGAGCCTGATGAAAGGCCTGCAGGATTCGCTCGAGCACCTGAAGCGATTGCAAATGCAGTTCGTGCAAGCGGAGAAGCTCGCGTCGCTCGGCCAATTGGCTGCGGGTGCCGCGCATGAGATTAATAATCCGCTCACGGCGATTCTCGGCTACGCGGAATTGATTCAAACCGACATCACCGCCAGCGAACGTTCGCGCACGCTCGGAGAAAAAATCCGCGAGCAAGCCCGCCGGACAAAAGTGCTGGTGACGAACTTGCTTAGTTTTGCGCGACAGGTCCCCACCGAAAAGCAATTGCTCGATTTGAAATCGGTGCTCACCAGCGCCATTGAGCTGCGCCAGCTCGATCTGCGCGACAAAAAGGTTCGCATCGATGTGGATAATCCCGCCGTCCTTCCCGCCGTGCGCGGCGACCCCAATCAACTGTTGCAAGTTTTCTACAACCTGATTAACAACGCCGTCGATGCGATGGAGTCGGTGGGCGGCGGAGTACTGACTGTGCGTATGCGCACCGAACGCGGCAGCGTGGTGCTTGATTTTTCCGACTCCGGGCCAGGACTGCGTGATCCGGAGCGCGTGTTCGATCCTTTTTACACCACAAAACCTGTGGGAAAAGGAACGGGCCTCGGGTTAAGCATTTGCTATGGCATCGTTCAGGAACACGGTGGACAGATTTTCGGATTCAATCGCGCGGAAGGCGGATGCACATTCCGTGTGATCCTGCCGGCGGTGCTCGCGCTCTTCCCCCAATTGGCTGCAACTGCGCCTATCAACACTCGCTAGAAGGTTTTTCTTGCACGCCTCCTTCGTCCCGTTCCGCCCTTGTGTTAGATTCGTCTGCCATGTCAACTGAACCCGCAATCGTGACCGAAGCCTTGACCCGGCGCTTCGGCGACTTGGTCGCTGTGGACCAAGTGAACTTGCGTGTGGACGCCGGCCAATTCTTTGGCTTCCTCGGACCAAATGGCGCTGGCAAGTCCACCATGATCAAGATGCTCACGGGCTTGCTTGCTCCATCCGCGGGTAGGATGCGGATTCTGAATGTCGAGCTGGCCGACAACCCCGTCGAAGTGAAACGGCAAATTGGCGTCGTGCCCGAAGGCCTCGCACTTTTTGGACGGCTCACCGGCGCCGAATATCTGAATTTTGCCGGACGCATGTGCGGGCTCGACCGCGAAACGGCAGCGCAACGCACCAAGGAGCTTCTCGACTTCATGCAGCTCGCCGACCGGCCCAAATCGTTGATCACCGATTATTCCCACGGTATGCAGAAGAAATTAGCCATGGCCGCCGCGGTAATTCATGGACCGAAGATTTTATTTCTCGATGAACCGTTCGAGGGTGTTGACGCCATCGCGGCCGGCACGCTGAAGTCCATGCTGCAGCGAATGATTGCGCGCGGCGCAACCATATTCTTAACGTCGCATGTGCTCGAGATTGTCGAGCGGCTGTGCAGCCACGTCGGCATCATTTCGCGCGGCAAGCTGGTTGCGCAGGGATCACTGGAGGAATTGCGCGCGGGCATTGAAGCGCGCCAGGGAGTCGCAGGGAACGCAGCTTCAGGAGCCGCGGCGGACGGCAAGCTTACGCTCGAGCAAATTTTCCTTGATATCGTCGGCGGCAGCCGCCAAACAGACCAGGAACTGACGTGGCTGGGATAAACGCGATTCCATCGACGCGCGAACAAATTGCGCTCGTCGCTCGTCTGCGCTGGCAGCTTTTCCGCAATTCGCTGCGGACGCTGAAAGGACGCCTCGAAGCCGTATCCACGGCTCTTATCGGTCTGACGATGACCGGCCTCGTATTGGGCGGCGGCGCATTGCTGGGCATCGCAACCTACTTCCTCGTGGCCCACGACGAATGGCAGTGGCTTGAGGGCCTTCTGTGGATTGTTTTCCTGTTCTGGCAGCTGTATCCCCTTTTTGCTGCGTCGTTCGGCGTGCAATTTGATTTTGCGAACTTGCTGCGTTTTCCACTGCGCTTCAGCAGTTTTTTTACGCTCAGCCTGATCTACGGCCTGTTCGATCCGGGAGCCATAACTTCGCTTTTTTGGCTTTTTTGCATGTGGGTGGGATTGGCCGTTGCCCGGCCAGCGATGATTCTGTGGGGACTGATCGTTCTGCTCCTGTTCGCAGCGATGAATCTGCTGCTCGGGCGCGTAATTCTCCTGTGGACCGAGAAGTGGCTTGCGCGGCGCCGAACGCGTGAAGTGCTGGGTTTCATTTTTATTCTCGCGATGCTGTCGTTTCAGTTCATCGGTCCCGCCATCAATCATCTGCAGCACCAGCACGCAAGAATACAAGCCAGTTGGGCGATGACCCTGCTTCCTGTGGCACGCGCGCTCCCGCCAGGGGTTGCGGGCCATTCGTTGACGTACGCGCTCGGCGACCACTCTTTTTCCGCGGCGGTATGGTTCCTTTTTTTGGCTATCTATGGCGTGGCGTTCTTCTTCCTGCTGCGAACGAGACTCGTTGCGCAATATCGTGGCGAGAATCTGAGCGAGGCGCGGCCGGTCGCCCTGCCTACACAAACGTTGCGCGCAGACGCCATGGCGCCGAGTTCGTCGTGGGAGATCCCCTGGGTTTCGGGAGCATCGAGCGCAGTCTTTGAAAAAGAGGTTCGGTACGCGTTCCGCAGCGGGCCGATGTTGTTGAACCTCGTGATACCCGTGATCCTCGTAATTTTCTTCGGAATCACATTTCATCAGCAAGGAAGAAACGCCGAGTTTCTCGCTGGCAGGGCCGACATGGCATTTCCCATTGCCATCGCCTACACCTTTCTCATCCAGATGAACATGGTGTTTAACAGCTTCGCATTCGAGGAAACAGGCGTGCAGTTCTTATTGGTTGCGCCCGTGCGGTTCCGCGACGTGATGGTGGGCAAGAATTTATTTCAAGGCGTGGCGGCCGTGTTTGAGGCTCTTACCGTGTGGGCCGCGGTCTCCTGGATTTTTGCTCCTCCTCCTTTGGCGATTGTGACGGCAACGTTCGCGGGACTTCTTTACGCCACGCTCGCCAATTTCGCCGTCGGGAATATTTTGTCTGTCTGCTATCCCCGCAAGCTCGACTTCGGGGCGTTCCGA
>DASYYR010000034.1:0-5394 GCA_035933575.1 Candidatus Acidiferrales bacterium
GAACCGGAAAATCGCGGGCGCGAACTGGCGGTAAAGCTCCGCCCAAGCCTCGGAATCTCCGTCCCGCGCCTGCGCAATCGCCCGCTCCAGCCCTGCGTCTTGTCCTCCGGGTTCCATCTCGGGCTGCATATATGTCTACGCACCGCCGCCCCGCTAAGTTACACCAACCGTTCCCTCAGCCGGGTTAAAAACTCAAATTCCGCCGGATGCATTTTCTCTCGCGCCACGTCAATTGTATAAAACACCGCGCGATCCACTTCGGGAAACTCCTGCTGTTTCCCCGATCGCGGCGGCCATTCCATGCTAAACGTATTGCTCCTGATTGACGCAGGCTCGCAATCGCCTTCAAACGCCCATGCCGTAACCGTTTTCCCGCTTTTGTGTTTCACGCTGCCCAACTCCAGAAATCTCCCCTCCGCCTTCAACCCTGTTTCTTCCATGAATTCCCGTTTCGCCGCCGAAAATAAATCCTCATCCGGCGCCGCTTCGCCCTTGGGAATAAACCACGCGCCACCATCTTTGTTTGCCCAGAATGGCCCGCCCGGGTGCACCAGCAACACCTCAATCTCTCCGCTGCGCACGCGATACATCACCAGCCCCGCGCTGACCTTGGACATTCGCTCAGTCTAAACCGTATCCTTCGCGTTGCCCATGCCGCGCTCTCGGCGAGGCGCGTCTCTTTGCTATAATCACAGTTTAGTAGTGGGCAGTTTGAATTTTCTTAATCGTGACACAAAGAGTCCAAATTCAAACTGACCCAATACTTATAATTTCGCTCCATCGGAAAACTCCGTGCAGCGTGTTACCTTGTTTCTCGCTTCCCGTTCAACATTCGGGCTGACGCATGACCGCCAAATCGCGCAAAACACTTTTCCTCGTCGACGCCATGGGCTACATCTTCCGCGCCTACTACGCGCCCATGGGCGAACGCTTCGAGCACAAAGGCATACCCACCAAAGTCCCCTACATTTTCGCCACCATGATGCGCCGCCTCATCGAAGGCCAGAAGCCCGATTATCTCGGCGTTGTTTACGATACGCCGCAGCCCACGTTTCGCGACAAGCTCTTCGCCGAATACAAAGCGCAGCGCGCTCCGATGCCCGACGATCTTTTCATTCAGGTCCCCTTCGTCCGTCGCTATTGCGAAGCGATGCGGCTCCCCATCCTCGAACTCGCGGGCTACGAAGCCGATGATGTAATTGCTTCACTCGCGCGCCAGGGCGTCGAACGCGGCCTCGACATTTTCATCGTCACTGCGGACAAAGACTTGATGCAGCTCGTCGACGGCCGCGTGAAGATGCTCAATCCCTCGAAGGGCGACCTGATTATCGACGAGAAAAAAGTCGAGGAGCTGATGGGCGTTCCGCCTTCAAAAGTCGCTGACGTGATGGCACTGATGGGCGACACCATCGACAACATTCCCGGCGCGCGCGATCCCAACGAAAAACCTGGCCCCGGAGAACGCCGCAAACCCGGTATAGGCGACGTCGGCGCGCGCATGCTCATCCAGCAATTCGGCAGCGCCGAGGAAGCGATTCGTCGCGCCGCTGAAGTCACGCGCGCGAGTTACCGCGAAGCCCTGCAAAACAATGCCAAATTCGTCAAGCTCAGCAAGGAGCTTGCCACCATCCACGCCGCCGCGCCCGTCGAACTCGATCTCGACGCGCTCCGCTTGCAGGATCCCGATCTCGTCGCGCTCCGCGAGCTTTATTCCGAACTCGCTTTCACTTCGCTCTTGAAAACTCTTCCCGCGCCCAAAAGCACGGAAAAAACCGACTACGCGAATTTCGCCTCCGCGCGCGAACTCCGCGAATTTCTCGATTCGCTTCCGCTCACCGACGAAGTCGCCATCTGGCTCGCGCTCGACAGTGACGACACCGACAACCAAGGCTACGGCACGCGCGTTCGCGCCATCGAAGTCTCCAATCGCCCCGGCTTCGCTCGCATATTGGCTATCGATCCGGCACCGGCCTCGAAAAAAGCCGGAAAAGACGAGCCCCTCAGCGTCCTCGCCGATTGGCTTTCCGACGCGACCCGCCCCAAAATCGTTCACGACCCAAAACTTTTCGAGCTCCTCGCTCTCTGCGACGCCGACGCCAAGCAGCGCTGCGTCGCCGGCATTCGTTACGCGACGATGCTCTACTCGTATCTCCTCCGCCCCACCACCGCGAATCATTCCTTCGCGGAAGCGGTTCTGCGCCATTTGAACATCACGCTCTCCGGCGCGCCCGGCGAACACGCTGATTTTCTCTTCCGTCTCGCGCCGGTTCTGCGCGCTGAAGTGGAAAAAGAAAATCTCCTCGGCCTCTACAACAAAATTGATTTGCCGCTCGCCGCCGTTCTCTCGCGCATGGAACGCGCCGGCGTCTGCGTCGACCCGAAGGCCCTCAAAAAACTCTCCGTCGCTCTCGAAGAGGAAATTCGCGGCTTCGAAAAGCGTATCTACGAAATCGCCGGCTTCGAATTCAATATCAATTCGCCCCAACAGCTCGCCGAAGTCCTTTACGACAAGCTGAATCTCACGCTTCCGCGCCGCACGCGTGGCAAAGCCCGCTCCACCGCCGCTGAAGTTCTCACCGAACTCGCCGCGCTTCACGAACTGCCCGAGCTCGTCATGGATTACCGCGAAGTGGCGAAACTCAATTCGACTTACGCCGACACGCTTCACCAACTCATCTCCCCGCATACGGGCCGCCTGCACACGCAGATCGACCAAACCGGCACCGCCACCGGCCGCCTCAGTTCCTCGAATCCCAATCTTCAGAACATTCCCATTCGCACCAAACTTGGCCGCGAAATTCGCGCCGCATTCGTCGCCGAGCCCGGCAACATTCTCCTCTCCGCCGATTATTCCCAGATCGAGCTGCGCATCCTCGCGCATTTTTCCGAGGACCCTGTCCTCGTCGAAGCGTTTCGCCGCGCCGAGGACATCCACTCTCGCACCGCGCAGGAAGTTTTCGACGTCGCGCCTTTCGCTCAGACGCCCGAGCATCGCCGCGCCGCCAAGGTCATCAACTTCGGCATCATCTACGGCCTCTCCGCCTTTGGTCTGGCCCAGAATTTGCAGATTGACCAAAAAGAAGCCGCGAAATTCATCGCCGCTTATTTCGACCGCTACCGCGGCGTCAAAAAATATCTCGAACGCCAGGTCGCCGAAACGCGCAAGACCGGTGTCACGCGCACCATGTTCGGCCGCATCCGTCCCATTCCAGAAATCAACTCGCCGCAGCCCAACCTGCGCAATTTCGCCGAACGCACGGCAATGAACACGCCGCTTCAAGGCACCGCCGCCGATCTGATCAAGCTCGCCATGATCCAAATCGATCGCCGCCTCATCGCGGAAACATTTCGCACGCGCATGATTTTGCAAGTCCACGACGAACTCCTTTTCGAGGGCGCCACGGAAGAACTCGAGCGCCTCAAGCCCCTCGTCAAGCACTCCATGGAGCAAGTCCATCCGCTCAGCGTTCCGCTGGTGGTCGACATCAAAGTCGGCCCCAACTGGCGCGATATGGACCCGTCTCCTGTGCGATAATTTCCAGGTCAGCGCTTCTCTGTAGGACCCGACTATGGCTTGCCCTGCTTGCCCTGACGAAGGAAGAGACGCAGGAAGGGAGGAACGAAGGGTCGGCACGCGACTAGGTCAGCGTTTTTCTGTAGGGGCCGACTATAGCCGGCCTGCGACGCGTGCCGCGCGTCGTTCTTGAATTTCACGCGTCAGCAGTCAAGATCTCAGCGATCGCGGTGTAGTAGTCACGAAACAAATCATTCGGAGGTAATTTACAAATGGCGCACCATCATTCGCCCGCATTTCTCGCCATCGTCAACGACGCGAAAAAACGCGTCAAGGAAGCCGATTTTCGCGACATCAAAAAACGCCTCGACGCCGGCGAAAAAATGATTGTCGTCGACACGCGCGAGGACAACGAATGGGCCAAGGGCCACATTCCCGGCGCTGTCCATCTCGGCAAAGGCGTCATCGAACGCGACGTCGAAACAACCATCCCCGACAAAAACGCCACGCTCGTTCTCTATTGCGGCGGAGGTTTCCGTTCCGCGCTCGCCGCCGACAATCTCCAGAAAATGGGCTACAAAAACGTCATCTCCATGGACGGCGGCTGGCGCGCCTGGACCGAATCCAATTTCCCCACCGCCAAAGACTAACGCGACTGACGCAGGAGCTTCAGGGAAGCAGAAGGCAAATGTTTGGGAGATGGACTGGCCAGAATATGCCAGAAGTGTTCCCTGGGAACACGCGATCTGCTTGTGGAATTGCATGAAAGAGAGCGATAGCCATTGAACCTGCAAGGTCACATCGGCGTAATCGCGGGAGCGCTCATCACGCCGCTCGCAGTCTGGCTGTTTGTTGTGGTAGCGAGGCACCAGAAGCCAGAAGAAAAGAAGGGCGCACTCGTTTTTCCAAGGAATAGGGCTATGCGCTATTTTGGTTTCGTAGGAACCTGCCTCTTCTGCTGGCCGATCGTTCTGTTCGCTTTAGGTCGTGGAACCGCCATTACCTGGTGGCTGTGCCTTATTTTCGGCTTGTTTAGTGTTCTGTTAACCTCGTTCTGGATGGGCGAGATTTGGCTCTACGATGGCTGTATTGAGAAGAGGGTACTCTGGTTCAAAAAGAGAATTCCTTGGGATGAAGTCGAGGCACTGGTGCAAGACAGAGGTGAGGTGCTCGTGGTAGGTACCTTTACACGATTCAAGTTCGACCGGTATTATGCAGGTTCTGAAAAACTGGTCTCCGAAATCAAAAAAAGAGCTCCGAAGTTGCGGCTGATGCGTGACAAACCGCTGTCCTCGCCTCCGTATCCCTGGGCTAACGTCAAATAGGTTACGACACGGTGAACCGTCTGAGGCAGGGCGGTCAGAGCACCCTCAACGCGCTAAACGATTTTGACTTTTCTTCTGAGTGGCGGGTGGCCCGGGCCTTAAGGTTTGGCTTTTGAGGGTGCCCATGCTCGTTTTGTGAGCGTGGGGCTTTTCGGGCGACTGGCGCAGCTTCGACAAAATCGACTCTTCTGCCGCAAAAAAGACCATTAGGCGCGGGTCAAAAACTGGCTGGGGCGGTTGGATTCGAACCAACACCGTCTGCATTAACAGTGCAGCGTCCTACCAATTGGACCACGCCCCAACTCTCCCGCTCATCACGCGTACATTTTAGATGATGGGAAACGTGGACGCAGCATTTCGTTCTCGCGTTTTAAATTTCAGGAGGAAGGAAGACTTTCAGGAAAAGGCGAAACCAACACACCCCCGCCGTTTAGAGGGTAGGTATCGTGGGAGTCGGCGGAGTGTGTGGGGGAAGGAAACCGGCCCAGCCCTCAATCCCCTAAAGGGATCCTCGGCTTGTCTTCCCCCGACGCTGCCTTCTTACGCACGCCGCAA
>DASYYR010000074.1:0-22436 GCA_035933575.1 Candidatus Acidiferrales bacterium
TGACTCCAGTGGATGGAAGCACAAGCTAAATCCAATCAAGGACATTAGCAACCTGCTGGGAAATTCGTACGTGCCATCGGGTTTCCTGCAAATGATTTTCGTGGATCCGGTTTATTTCGACAAACAACATTACCGGTTCGACTATGTGCGAAACGAGTTTCTGGGGTCGGTGAAGTGCCTGGTATTCGACGTGACGCCGCTGCCGAAATCGGGAGACGGGAGATTCCAGGGGCGCATTTGGGTGGAAAACCAGGATTATTCCATCGTGCGGTTCAACGGGGTGTTCCTGCCCGTGGCGCGGACGTTTGGCTGGAACCTGCACTTCGACAGCTGGCGGACAAACGTGACGCCGAATTTGTGGGTTCCGTCATATGTCTACAGCGCGGAATCGGATTTGAAGGATTTTCCGTTTGGGCATGTGCGTTACCGCTCACAGACGCGGCTGTGGGGCTACGATCTGAAGCTTGGGAACAAGGAAACGGAGTTCAGCGACCTGCAAATCGAAGCGGCAAAGCCGATTCAGGACCAAGCGGACGCGTCGAAGGACGTTTCGCCGGTGATGGCGGAACGGGAGTGGCAGCGCGAAGGCGAAGACAATGTGATTGAAAGGCTGCAGCGCAACGGATTGCTGGCGCCTCCGGGACCGGTGGACAAAGTGTTGTGCACGGTGGTGAACAACCTGGAAGTGACGAACAATCTGGATATCGAGCCGGAGATACGCTGCCGCGTGCTGCTGACTTCGACTTTAGAGGCGTTTACGATTGGGCACACAATCGTGGTGAGCAGAGGCTTGTTGGACGTATTGCCGGATGAGCCGAGCTTGGCGGCGATACTCGCGCACGAGCTTGGCGCGGTGATAACGGGTTCGCAGCTTCCGGACGCGTACTCATTCAACGACACGACGATGGTTTCAACGGCAGACACGATGAAGCGCATGTCCTTCCGCAACACGCAAGGCGATGAAGAGATAGCGGCGAAGAAAGCGGTGGAATTGCTGAAAAATTCACCGTACAAGAATCAACTTGGCACCGCGGGACTTTTCCTGAAACAGGTGGCCGCGGAACAGAAACAGTTGCCGTCGTTGATCAGCGCGAATCTGGGCAACCGTGTATTTATGGCGTCGCAATTAGTTCAGGCGGCGCCGGAACTGCAGCCCATGAAAGTGGACCAGATCGCGGCTTTGCCGCTGGGATCGCGAATCGTGCTCGACTCATGGGACGACACAGTGGACCTGGTGAAGACCAAACCCGTGCAATTGCTTTCGGCGCGGGAAAAAATGCCGTTTGAAGTGACGCCGTTCATGCCGTATCTGACGCGGTATCAGAATTCGTCGGATGCGACGGCCGCCACTCCAACGAAGCCCGATTTGGCGAAACAGAATCCGCAGACTCCGCAGAATCCTCAGTAGAAGCACAGTTTAGAAAAAAGGCCCGGTGGCGGATGATCG
The DNA here is from genome assembly GCA_035933575.1 of Candidatus Acidiferrales bacterium. Taxonomy (GTDB): domain Bacteria; phylum Acidobacteriota; class Terriglobia; order Acidiferrales; family UBA7541; genus DAHUXN01. The sequence goes on from DASYYR010000074.1 coordinate 1,448, forward strand.
TCATCGGGCCTTTTTGTTTTGCAAGCGCTTTCGCGCGTTGGCCGCTTTGCAAGTTGCCCCGGATGAGAGAAACTTCCCTCTGAATGGCGCGACAATCCCTGATCGAATTTCTGGATGAATATGGCCGGCGCGGCAAGGAAATCGCGGTGGCGCACCGGCGCGGCTACCGGATGGAGCGATGGTCGTACAGCCGTATTGCGGAGACGGCGCGCGGAATCGCGGGCGAGTTGGCGGCGCGCGGAATCGCGCCGGGTGAGCGCGTGCTGTTGTGGGGAGACAACTGCGCGGAGTGGGTTGCGGCGTTTTTCGGGTGCGTGCTGCGCGGCGTGGTGGTGGCGCCGATGGATGCGGCGGCGAACGCGGATTTTGCGGCGCGCGTGGCGCAAACGGTGGAGGCGAAGCTGCTGATTGGCTCGCGCGACGTGCCGAAGATCTATTTGCAGAATGGCGCGGCGGTACAGAAGATCGCATTGGAGGATGTGGAGGAAATTGCGGCGCGGCACGTGGTGACGCAGAGCGTTTTCGCGAACGACATTGCCGCAAAAAACGTAAGGCGAAACGATGCAGTGGAAATTGTGTTTACTTCAGGGACGACAGCGGAGCCGCGCGGCGTGGTGCTGACGCACGGAAATATTCTGGCGAATATCGAGCCGCTGGAGGCGCAAATTCAGGAATATTTGCGCTACGAAAAATTCTTTCACCCTCTGCGATTTCTGAATTTGCTGCCGTTGAGCCACGTGTTCGGTCAATTGATGAGCATGTTCATTCCGCCGTTGCTGGGCGGGACAGTGATTTTCATGGATACGTTGAGTCCAGCCGAGGTGGGGCGGACGATTCGGCGGGAACGCGTGACGGCGCTGGTGAGTGTGCCGCGGCTGATTGAATCGTTGCAGGGGCAAGTGGAACGGGAAATCGAAGCGGAGGGGCGCGTCGAGAAATTTCGGAAGGATTTCGCGGCCGCGGATGGCGAACATTTTTTGAAACGGTGCTGGAGATTCCGTCGCGTTCACGGGCAGTTGGGCTGGAAATTCTGGGCGCTGATTTCGGGCGGAGCGGCGCTGCCGGAAAGCGTGGAGACTTTTTGGCGGCGGCTGGGCTACGCGGTGATTCAGGGATATGGGTTGACGGAGACGACTTCGCTGGTGAGCGTGAACCATCCGTTTCGCACCGGAAAAGGATCGATTGGGAAAGCGATGCCGGGAATGGAAATCAAGTTGAGCGCGGACGGGGAAATTCTGGTGCGCGGGGAAAACGTGGCGTCGGGTTACTGGCAAGGGCGGCAGCTCGATGCCATGGCGGATGCGGAGGGATGGTTTCGCACGGGCGATTTGGGCGAGATGGACGCGGAGGGGAATCTTTTTTTCAAGGGACGTCGAAAAAACGTGATTGTGACGCCGGCGGGGATGAACGTTTACCCCGAGGATTTGGAGGCGGCGCTGCGGCGGCAAGCGGGTGTGCGCGATTGCGTGGTGGTGGGAATCGAGCGCGATGGAAACGCGGAACCGTGCGCGGTGCTGCTGCTTGAGAATCCGAGCGCGAATCCGGCGGCGATTGTGGAGGCGGCGAATCAAACGCTGGCGGAATATCAGCGCATGCGGCGGTGGATGGTGTGGGAGGAGCCGGATTTTCCGCGGACGCCGACGCAGAAGCCCCTGCTGCCGAGGATACGGGAAGCCGTCGCGAGGCAAATGGGAACAGCGACGGCGGCGGGAGATGAAAGGGCGAGCGGAGTCGCGGATTTGATTGCTCGCGTGACGCGACGAGGAAATGTGCGAGTGGCGGCGGACGCGGATCTGGAGCGCGATTTGCAGATGAGTTCGCTGGACCGCGTGGAATTGATGAGCGCGCTGGAAGAAAAATATCAAGTGGATCTGGGGGAGACGAGGTTCGCGGAGGCGAAGACAGTCGGCGAACTGGAGCGATTGCTGCGCGAGCCGCCGGCGCGGCCGAAAACGTATAACTTTCCACGCTGGGCGCAACGGTGGCCGGTCACGTGGATTCGGCTGGGAATTTATTATTTGCTGGTGTGGCCGGCGACGTGGTTGCTGGCGAAGCCGACGATTCGTGGGAGAGAGAATTTGAGCGAGGTTCGCGGGCCGATATTGGTGGTCGCGAATCACGTGACGTACGTGGACATTGGATGCGTGCTGGCGGCGCTGCCGGCGAGATTTCGTCACCGACTGGCGACGGCGATGGAGGCGGAGCGTTTATACGGGATGCGTTATCCGTCGAGGGAGATGAATTTTTTTATGCGAATGATGAACCGCATGGATTATTTTTTGGTGATTGCACTGTTTAACGTGTTCCCGCTGCCGAAGCAGTCGGGATTTCGCGAGAGCTTTGCGTTCGCGGGGGAGTTGGCGGATCGCGGGTGGAGCGTGCTGGTGTTTCCCGAAGGCGCGCGGACGAAAGATGGGAAGCTGGCGGCGTTTCGCGGCGGAATTGGTTTGCTGGCGATGAAGCTGCATTTGCCCGTAGTTCCGGTGCGAATCGACGGGCTATGGGAGTTGGCGCAGGCGCGGCTGGCGGGGAAATCTTCGAGGCTGAAGGCGGCGCCGCGCGGGACGGTGAAGGTGACGATTGGCGAGCCGGTGAGGTTTGGGGCGGAGATGAGCACAGAACAGATTGCGGGGGAGCTGGAGAGGAGAGTGAAGGAATTGTGATGGTCTAAACGGCTGCGGGTGTAACGTCCGAGCCAGGATGCCAAATCGCGAGATAGTCCGCGTAACACGCCTCGATTCCCAGTCTAAGAGATTCGAGTTTGAAGTGGTCTCTTTGGAGGGCGAGTACGTTTAAGATGATGAGATGTGCGAACTTCAAAGCATCGTCAGCGTCTCCCCGCTGTGCCTTTCCTGCAAACGTAACTCCGCCATCTTCCGTCTCCTCAAGGCGCGACAAGATCGATCGTACTGTGGCGTGGGTGTGCTGCAGCGGAAGGTAATACGCGGGAACGATGAATTTCCCCAACTTCCTGTCACCTTTGTCATCGCGACGAAATTTAATTTCGACCATGTATGATTCAACTGTTTTGTCTCGCATTTTCTGCATGCTGTCACCATGAATCTGTCCTTAATCTGCTCGTACATGCTGAGCGTTTCTGCTAGCTTGTCTTTAGGGAGGGATTCTTCACCGAACGTTTCAATTACACTCAGTGCTAATTTGTGCTGCCCGACCCAGTAATAGTCTATAAAGTTCTCCGCTTCCTCCGGCTTCACGTGAAGGTAAAGACCCGTTATCGCTCTCTCATACATTCCTCGAAGAATCTTCAATGCTCCTATTCCGTAGCCGTTGCCCGACAAAACAAGGATTTCCATGAAGTCTTCCACGCACAACCGCCCGAGTGAAAAGACAACTCTGTCTACCGGTTCAGCGCTCGAAAATTGGCGTGTAAATGCAGCCTCAAAAGTTCTTCGTAGGTTCGGAAATCGCGTCATGAACAAATCGTGCCGCTTGAGGAAATCGGCCTGTTCTTCTGCGCTTCCAATGCCGACGATCCGTTCTTCTTCCACGTAGATGCTCCCGCAAGTAGAAGTCGCCATCAAATTGTAGCGAAAGGACAATACATCGCGCGGGTGAAGCGCGCGATAGGAATAATTTTCGAGCTGCGGACTTATGTCGCAGCTGAAGCCGCGACCCCCTAAAGTTCCCTCTCGTCGAAGCGAGATCCTTCGCTGCGCTCAGGATGACATTCCTTCCTCGGATCAAGAGTTGCGGGTGCGGAGCGCGCGGACTTGGGCAACATGGTGTTGGCTGTGCCAGGCGCAGAAGGCCGCGGGCTGTTCCTGTTCCAAGGATACAGGACGATTGGCGAGCCGGTGGCGTTTGTGGGGGATGCGCCCTTGGTTCCTACCTCCAGGGCGGTGTCCTGACTACATCGCGCGGGTGAAGCGCACGATTGGAAAAAGGCAAGGCATTGCGTCCTTTGTCGCGGCTGAAGCCGCGACCCACAAAGCGAATCATCCAAGCATCGGCGGAGGCGCCCTTTGTTCCTCCGTCAGGGCAGGGAGAGTGAAGAGGAGATTGCGAGGGAGTCCAGCGGAGGGCGGCGGGAGTGTGATCATCAGTCCATTACTGGGTATTCGAGATATGGTTTCGAGACCTTTTCGACGATGTCATTCGGCGAGCGGAGATTCTGCTTGCCGCGAACAGCAGACTTAAAGCCGATATCTAGTTTGATGAATTCACATTTCAGGTAGACATAACGCGCGGTAGACCTCGTGGTGGAGAAAAACTGTAAACCTCCATCAAGCGTAGAGTGTTTTTCAACCTCTCGGCGGGTCATGCCGACCTTGATGTGTAGCGAATCATCGAGCGCTTCTTTGACCACGGCGCAGGAACCTTGTTGTTTGACAGAATTCTGGCGAAGTGCTGGTTCCGTAGCAGCAAATAAACCACAAATAATGGTTACTACGACGATGGCTGGGCGCATTCGTCACCTCGGAGTGATCCTTTCGATGTCATTGCGGAGCGGATATGTGTTTGTATAGCCGTGGCTGACATGTTTCTCATGGTTTTTTCGAGTCTTGGTGGTCGGCGGCGGGGACTTCGGAGCGCAGGAGGTTTATCCAGCGGCCATTGCGAAGGGCGTAGACGGATTCGCCGTGCATGAAGGGCTGGACGGGTTGACCGCCGCAGATGGCGTGCTGCTCGGCGTCGTAGAGAAGGATGGCGGCGTTGGCGTCAATGGAGATGACGCGGGGATTTGTGAGCGCGTAGCTTGCGACCTGACAGGAGTTGACGGAATCGCGCTGCTCGGCGACGGATTCGGCTTTGCCGGTGGTGCCGTAGAGGCCAAAGAAGACTGCATCGTCGGCCATGGCGGAGGCGAAGCGGTCAGGTTGCTTGTTCTTCCACGCCTCCCAGAATTCCTTTTCGGCGGCGAGGAGCTCGGCGGTGAGTTTTTGGTTCGCGGAGGAGCCGGCTTGAGACACGGGCGCGCGGCGCGAAACCGCGGCGGCGAAAGGAAAGCAGGCCAAAAACAAACAAGCTAGCGCGAGGCAGGACATTGAAAGTCTCACAGGGCCTCCTTCAGGCGGCGAAAAGACAATACATCGCGCGGGTGAGACGCGCAAAAGGAAGAAGACGTAGAGGAGCGTTTATGTCGCAGCTGAAGCTGCGACCTCCTAAGTTCTTCCCCGTCGAGGCGAGATTCTTCGTTGCGCTCAGGATGACAATCTTAGAATCCCCGATTTCAGGGCGGCGGGGAACACTATTAGAGACTGCGCGGCTTCCGCAGCTACGAAACGGCCTGCAGGGCAGGCCGCGGCCCGTCCGAAGACGGGCCTTACAGGAGCTAAGGCAAATGCCGCATCGCCCGATCGTCGTAGATTGCTCTTTCATTACGCACGTGTAAAGAGACGGTGATTTTCGAGGGGGCTGCCCTTGCGGTTGGAAACGAATTCGGCGGAGCGCATCTACGAGGAATTGTGACAAAATGGCGGCGCTTTTGGGGCACATGGAGTGTGCGTGCGTTCACCAAGGACCGCATCGGTTCGCGCAGAAAAGCAGATTCCCTGCCTGCGGCAGGCAGGCTCGCCGGGTGGTAGCCGCATCCGCTCGGAATGACGTCAAAGTGGTTTTTCAGCAATCTGTTTGAAGTGATGCTGGTCGTTTGGGGGCCTTGAGGAGAGGACATGAGGAAAAGGACTGGATTGGGCGCGGCGGCGATGATTATTGCGATTGTGGCGGCGGTTTATTTTGGGACGCGGCATGAGGCGGGCGCGCGACGGCAGAGTGCAACCATAACTCCCGGGCAAATGCACGCGCTGCCTTCGCTCGGGAGCCGCGCGGTGCTGCCGACGGGTATGACGATTACGCCGATGGCGGCGCGAGGCTCGTTTTACACGCCGCTCAATCCGGGGCTCGAGGATTTTCCAGACTATGTGGCGGGGCAGCCGGTGACGACGGCGATGTCGCCGGACGGCGCGACGTTGCTGGTGCTGACGAGCGGTTACAACGAAATGGATGACTCGGCGGGGCGACGAATCAAGCGGGATTCGAATGAATATGTTTTTGTGTTTGACGTTTCGCAGGATAAACCGAGGAAGTTGCAGGCGCTCGAAGTGCCGAACACGTTTGATGGCGTCGCGTGGAATCCGAATGGCGAGGAATTTTATGTGGCGGGCGGCGTGGATGACGATGTGCACGTGTTTGCAAAACAGAACGGGCAATGGGCGGAAGCAGGGCCGGCGATTGCGTTAGGGCACAAGCACGGTCTGGGGATTGATGTGAAGCCGGAAGCGGCAGGAATCGGCGTGACAGCGGATGGAAAGAAGTTGCTGGTGGCGAATTTCGAGAACGATTCGGTGAGTGAGATTGATCTGACGGCGCGGAAGAAAATCGCGGAGTTGGATTTGCGGCCCGGGAAAAGCGATCCGAAAAAAGTGGGCGTGGCGGGAGGGGAATTTCCTTTTTGGGTAGTCACGAAGGGAAATGATGAGGCGTATGTGTCGAGCCCGCGGGACAGGCAGATTGTGGTGCTGGATATTTCGGGCGAGCCGAAGGTAAAGGCGCGAATTGCGGTTCCCGGAGAGCCGGGGAAGATGATCATGAATCACGCGCAAAGCATTCTGTATGCGGCCCTGCCGAGCGACGATATGGTGGCAGCGATCAGCGATCACTTTCTGGGGGTTGTTGGAATCTACACGACGGCGCCGCGGACGATTTTTGCGAATTCACAGACGCTGATGGGGAGCAATCCGAATAGCTTGGCGCTTTCGCCCGATGAGAAAGAACTTTATGTCACAAACGGCGGAGCGAATTCCATCGCGGTGATTAAGCTGGTAGCCGCAATTTTCGGGGATCGAACGTCGGCACCAGCACAAAATGCCGTTACGGGGCTGATGCCGACGGGGTGGTATCCGAGTTCGGTGAGCGTGAGCAAAGATGGCAAGATGCTGTATGTGACAGACACGAAGAGCGTGCCGGGGCCGAATCCGGAGGGGTGCCGGAACACCACATCGATAAAACGCGGCGGGCTGGACAATTGCTATGCGCAGAACGAATACATTTTGCAATTGAACAAAGGCGGGTTCGAGACGATTCCAACGCCGGGCGCGGGGGAACTGGCGTCGCTGACAAAGCAAGTGGCGGAGAACGATCATTACGTGAGCGATGCGCAGCGGACTGCGAATGAAAAAACGATGGCGTTTTTGCGCGCGCACATCAAGCACGTGATTTACATCATCAAGGAAAACCGCACGTACGACCAGGTGCTTGGCGATTTGCCGGAAGGCAATGGCGATCCGAAGCTGGCGGTGCTGGGGCGAGCGATCAGTCCGAACCACCATCAGATCGCGCAGCAATTCGTGGACTTGGACAATTTTTATTGCAGCGGCGACGTGAGCGGGGAGGGATGGAACTGGTCAACGGCGGCGCGGGCGACGGACGTGGTGGAAAATACGTATCCAGTGAATTATGCAGAACGCGGGCTGACGTATGACTACGAAGGCGAAAATCGCAACATCAACGTGGGTATTGCGTCGCCGAGCGCGCGGAGGAAGGACAATCCCGAGACTCCGGACGACGACGATTTGCTGCCGGGGACGAACGACGTGGACGCTCCGGATGGACCGGGCGGGGATGCGGGGACGGGTTATTTGTGGGACGCGGCGCTGCGGGCGAAACTCTCACTGCGGAATTATGGATTTTTTCTGGAAGGCGGACGGTATTCGGGCAAGAAGGGAGTGATTGGGCTGATTCGCGACCCGTACAAAACGAAGACGCGCGTGGCGTTTCCAGATAAAGCCGCGCTGATGAACGTGACCGACCCGTATTTCCGGGGATTCGATTTGAAGTTTCCGGATTACTGGCGCTACACGGAATGGCACCGGGAATTTCAGGGCTACGTGGCCAGCGGGAAAATGCCGAATCTGGAACTGGTGCGGCTGGGGCGCGATCACTTTGGGGATTTCGCGGGGGCGATTGACGGAACGGGGACTGTGGAAGCGGAGATGGGCGACAACGATTACGCCATCGCGAAGCTGATTGAGGATGTGGCGCACAGCCCGTTTGCGAACAGCACGGTGGTTTTCATCGTTGAGGATGACGCACAGAACGGGCCGGACCACGTGGACGCGCATCGGAGTCCGGCGCTGATTGCGGGCGCGTATGTGAAGCAGGGCGCGGTGGTGTCGACGCATTACACGACGGTGAACGTGCTGCGGACCATGGAGGACATTCTGGGCATGAAACCGATGGGGATTAATGATGATGTGATCGAGCCCATGGCGGATGTGTTCACGACGGAACAAAGGCCATGGACGTACACGGCGATTTTGCCGGAGGTGCTGGTGAACACGCAGTTGCCCGTGGGAATACCAGCGGGCACTGGCGCGGCGCGGAGTGGCGCTTATGTGAAGCCGCGGCATGATGCGGCGTATTGGGCGGCGAAGACGAAGGGAATGGATTTCAGCGTGGAAGACCGCGTAGATCCGGCGAAGTTCAACCGCATTGTGTGGTACGGACTCGTGGGAGACGACACGCCGTATCCGACGGTGAGAGATGGAAGGAATTTGAGAGGAAACCGGGAAGAATTGCTGCGGGAGAAGCGATGAAGCTTTGCATTGGAATCGCTGGTCTTCTTATCGCGTCAAACTGCTTTGCGCGGCAGTCAAACAACAGTGCTGGAAGTCCGAAGGAAATTACGTATTGTCAGCTTATAGAAAATCCCTCCGCGTTCGTGGGTAAGCGGATACAGGTTCGTGCGATTTATTCGTACTTCTTCGAAGTCTCGCGATTTAAAGCTCCCGAATGCTGTCCTGGACGCGATGTTTCGATATGGGTCGAGTTTGACGAAGATTTGGAAGGCAAGTCCAAAACGTTATACGGCAAGTTTCCGAAGGGAATGGGTTCTGTTCTTGCAACATTCGTTGGCATGCTCAATGGCGGAGGGCCTTACGGAGACGGTGGGTATCGTTTCCTGTTCACTGTAGAGAGAATCGAAGATCTTGAACACAAGGCGAAACCTCGCCTTCACCACTTCCCTGCGTGGATCCCGAACTGTGAGGCGCCCCCGGCACTCAAACACGAAGCGGACCTAGAGAGCCAGCTATGTGGCAAGGACTCCGGAACAAATTTGTGATACCTTCGGCGGCATTTGGGGAGCGAAAGACGATGAAGAAGAGGCGAATGCGAATTGTGGTGGTGTTGTGCGTGGCGGCGGGTGTTGCGGGAGCGTTAGCGAGCTGGGTGCACGTGCGCGAGGCGCGCGCGCAGGCGGGGTTGATTGACGTGAGCGCGCTGTACACGAAGCAGGACGCGATGATTCCGATGCGCGATGGAGTGCGGCTGCACACGGAGATTTATGTGCCGAAGAATTCGACGGAAAAGCTGCCGTTCCTGATTACGCGCACGCCGTACGGAACCAACGACGATGAAAAGGGTTACAGCAGGCTGTTTGGTATTTATCAGGAGATGATTCCGGAGGGCTACATTTTTGTGATGCAGGATATTCGCGGGCGATATGGGTCGGAGGGGAAATTCGTGATGCAGCGGCCGCCGCGCGACCGGAGCGATGCGAAGTCCATAGATGAAGGGACGGACACGTACGACACGATTGACTGGCTGCTGAAAAACGTGCCGAACAATAATGGACGCGCCGGGCTGCTGGGGATTTCGTATGGCGGCTGGCTGACGGCGATGGCGCTGCTGGAGCCGCATCCGGCGCTGAAGGCGGTTTCGGAACAAGCGTCGCCGGCGGATATGTTTTTGGGCGACGATTTCCACCACAACGGCGCGTTCCGGCTGAGTTACGGATTCGAATATGCGGCGATGATGGAAACGGGAAAGACGAACTTTATTTTTCACTTTGACAAATACGACACGTATGAATGGTATTTGGCGCTGGGGCCGCTTGCGAATGTGGACAAGAATTATTTGCACGGTGAGCTGCCCACGTGGGAAGACTTCGTCAACCATCCGAACTACGACAGTTTTTGGCAAAAGCAGGCATTTTATCCCTATTTGAAGGACATGCATTTGACGGTGCCGGATTTGAACGTGGCGGGATGGTGGGATCAGGAGGATTTCTACGGTCCGGTGAAGATTTACGAGACGCTTGAAAAACACGACACTGACCATTTGAATTATCTGGTGGTGGGGCCGTGGAATCACGGCGGATGGGCGCGCAGTGATGGAGAAAGCCTGGGCCGGATAAAATTCGGGAGCGCGACGAGCAAATATTTTCGCGCGAACGTGCAGGCGAAGTGGTTCGCGCACTGGCTGAAGGACAAAGGCGAGTTGCCGTTCAAAAAAGCGCTGACGTTCCAGACGGGGGCGAATCAATGGGTGCCGTTTGATGCTTGGCCGCCGACGAGCAACGTGACGGAAAAGAAGCTCTATTTTCAGAGCGGAGGAAAATTGTCGTTCGACGCGCCGGAAGAAACGGGAGCGGAGGCGTTCGATAGTTATATTTCCGATCCGGCGCATCCGGTGCCGTACCGGCATCGCCCCGTGGAGGAGACATACGGGCCGGGGAGCCATTGGTACACGTGGCTGGTGGAGGACCAGCGGTTTGTCGATTCGCGGCCGGACACGGTGAACTGGTCAACGGGCGCACTGGACCAAGATGTTTGCGTGGCGGGGGATATTGTCGCGCACCTGTATGCTTCGACGACGGGAAGCGACAGCGACTGGGTGGCGAAACTGATCGATGTGTATCCGGAGGAATATGCAGCGGAGCCGTCAATGGGCGGATATGAGTTGATGATCGCCAATGACGTTTTTCGCGGGCGTTTTCGGAACAGCTTCGAAAAACCGGAAGCGATTGTGCCCAATCAAGTGACTCCGTACACGATTGATTTGCACACGAACGATCATTGTTTTTTGAAGGGGCATCGCATCATGGTGCAGGTGCAGAGCACGTGGTTTCCGATTATCGATCGCAACCCGCAGAAATTTGTGCCAAACATTTTCAAGGCAACCGCCAGTGATTATATCAAGGCAACGCAGCGGATTTATCGTTCGAGGAAATATCCGTCGAATGTGGAAATACCGGTGATGCAGCCGTGATGTGCGTTATCGCGGCCTGGGATTCCAATCAACAGAAAAGAGAAAAACAGATTCCCTGCCTGCCGGCGTAGGCGGGCAAGCGGCAGGCAGGCTCGCCGAATGCTGGTCGCATTCGTCCGCCACGGCGCGCAGGCTCGGAATGACAATAGGGAGATAAGGAGGCAATGTGAACGGACGAGTGGATATGGGCATGGTGACGACTGCGTTCGAGCTTCCGGGATATCGCGTAGTGCGAACGCTGGGGCTGGTGCGCGGGATTATTGTGCGTTCGCGGAGCATTTTTGGGAACATTGGCGCGTCGTTGCAAACCATTGTGGGAGGGAACATAACGCTGTTCACAGATATGTGCGAGAAAACCCGCGAGGATGCGCTGGAGCTGTTGATGGAGCACGCGGCAGAGCGCGGCGGGAACGCGATTATCGGCGTGCGTTACGATGCGAACGAAGTCATGCAAGGCGTCACGGAAGTGCTGGCGTACGGGACGGCGGTGGTGGTGGAGCGCGCGGCGTAAAAGTGCGCGCGGATGATGATTGTGGCCGATGTGCTAAAATGTCCGGAAGTTCTAGGCCCGTAGCTCAGTTGGTTAGAGCGCTACCTTGACACGGTAGAGGTCTGCGGTTCGAGCCCGCACGGGCCTACCATTTCACACCCCCAGCCCCATTTTCTGCCTGTGATTTCGTGCTTCTTGTCGGCGAGAACATCTGACGCGGTTCTGAAGGAGGAGAAGCAATGAAAAAACGCAAACTTGGAAAAAGCGAGTTAGAAGTTTCAGCCTTGGGGCTGGGCTGCATGGGAATGAGCTTTTCCTACGGCCCACCCAAAGACAAGAAGGAGATGACCGACCTTCTCCATGCCGCCGTGGACCGCGGCATTACGTTCTTTGACACCGCTGAGGCTTACGGCCCATTCAAAAACGAAGAGCTCGTGGGGGAAGCGCTCGCGCCATTCCGTGATCAAGTGGTGATCGCCACGAAGTTCGGGTTCAAATTCGATCCGAACACCGGCAAACAGACCGGGCTGGACAGCCGGCCAGAACACATCAAGCAGGTTGCCGAGGCGTCGCTCAAGCGCCTGAAAACTGATGTTATCGACCTGTTCTACCAGCACCGCGTGGATCCGAACGTTCCCATCGAAGACGTCGCCGGAGCCGTGAAGAAGCTGATTCAGGAAGGCAAGGTGAAACACTTCGGACTCTCGGAAGCAGGCGTAAAGACCATTCGCCGCGCACACGCCGTGCAGACCGTCACTGCACTCCAGAGCGAATATTCGCTCTGGTGGAGAGAGCCTGAAGCGGAGGTGATCCCGACGCTTGAGGAACTGGGGATCGGCTTCGTGCCGTTCAGCCCGCTTGGTAGAGGGTTTCTTACGGGAAAGATCAGCGAAGACACGAAGTTCGAGAAAGGCGATTTCCGCAACATCGTCCCGCGGTTTACGCCCGAGAACCGGAAAGCGAATCAGGCGTTCGTGGATCTGCTTGGCAGATTTGCGCAACAGAAGAGAGCGACAGCTGCTCAGATCGCGCTCGCGTGGCTGCTTGCGCAAAAACCGTGGATTGTGCCGATCCCGGCGACGACCAAGCTGGCGCGCCTCGAAGAAAACATCGGAGCCGCTAAGGTCGAACTGTCGCCCGCTGATCTAAGGGAACTCGAAACCGCGGCCTCAAAGATCGCAGTGCAAGGCGCTCGGTACCCGGAGGAGCTGCAAAAAATGGTGGGCCGCTGAGCAGCAAAAGAGAACGAGGGCCTTCGGATGAGCAAGAGACAAGCAGAGAACGACGCGCTCAAAGACCGCCTTTCCCGGTATCGTGAAATTAACCTCAGCGTGACCGGAAGGAAGTCAGGCCGAACCATCTCACAGCCGGTCTGGTTCGTATTGGACGATGACAAGGTTTACCTCCTGCCGGTGCGGGGCTCGGAGACGCAGTGGTATAAGAACGTTCTGAAAGACCCGTTAATTCGGATCGACGCGCGTGGCACGGACGCTGAATTTCGAGCCGTTCCGATTGCTGATCAAGCATCGGTCGCTTCCGTGGTCGAGAAATTCCGCGCCAAGTATGGAGCCAGCGATGTGAAGAAATACTATTTAAACTTCGACGTTGCGGTTGTCGCTGAGATGCGGAAATAGGAATGATCGCTGCGGGACAAATCAACTAGAGGAAATCAGAAAGATAAGCGCACAGGCAAGGAAGCAATCCCGGGCCTTGTGCAAGGGTACGGAAGACTAGGTGACGGTCGTGACAGCAATCAGCGGGTGGGAAAACTTCTACGTAATTGTCGGGTCTTCTGCCGGCGCGCTGATCGGATTGCAGTTCGTGGTGATAACGCTGATCGCCGACAGGCCGGCAGCAGCTCACGCGCAGGCTGGCAGCGCGTTCGCGACGCCCACAATCGTTCATTTCGGAGCCGTGCTGCTGCTTTCAGCAATCCTAAGCGCACCGTGGCAAGGGGTGGGCAGCGTCGCAACTCTCTTGGGCATATTGGGATTAACCGGGATCGTGTACGAGATCATCGTGGTTCGGCGTATGCAAACGCAAACCACATACAAGCCCGAGTTCGAAGACTGGTTGTTTCATGCTCTGCTGCCCTTCGCGGCGTATACAACACTGGCTGCATCGGCGTATGCAACTCGCGCTCATGCGCGCGAGGCCATGTTTGGCGCCGGAGTGACAGCGCTGCTGCTACTCTTCATCGGCATTCATAACGCGTGGGACGCCGTTACGTACCACGTCTTTTTCAGTAAACAGGGACAACAGGAAGGTAAGGATTAAACAGGCGATGAATGTCAGGGTAAAGCCCTCGTTTTTGGGGCTTTTACGTCGGAGCCCTTCGTACCTCAGGATAAACAGGATGGGGCACCCGCAAGGGGAACTTCGAGAGCACGAAGGTGAACGAGTTGCCGCAAGCGCAAAGCCGAAAGCAGATTCCTCGTCGCGGCTGCTCCTCGGAATGACATCAAATGAAGTTTTTCGGCAAGCTGTCAGGGAGAAGCGCCGCGCGGACGCTTGAGGGAATCGCGCAAAAACGCTAGAAATGGCAGGATGCGGCGCCGTGCTTTTCTAGGTATTTTTGGTGGTACTCTTCCGCGCGATAAAAAGGGCCTGCCGTGGTGATTTCGGTGGCGATAGGGCGCTGGAATTTTCCGCTCGCCGCGAGCGCAGCCTTTGATTTCTCGGCGATGGCCTGCTGCTCTGGCGAGTGAACGAAGATTGCGGAGCGGTATTGCGTGCCAACGTCGGGTCCCTGGCGGTTCACTTGAGTTGGATTGTGGATTTGCCAGAAGGAATCGAGCAACTGATCGTAACTGATCTTCTGTGGATCGAACGTGACCTGCACGACTTCGGCGTGGCCTGTCGTGTGGGAGCAAACATCCTTATAGGTCGGGTTCGGCGTGTGCCCGCCGCTGTAGCCCGCGGCAACATCCACGACGCCTGGCAATCGCCGGAATGCCGCTTCGACTCCCCAAAAACAGCCAGCTCCAAATGTGGCGATTTCGGTCATAAAACTCTCCCGTTAGTGCGCGCTGCGATACCATTTTAACACTATGGCGGACAGCGCTTTTTATGTGTTTAAACTTATTGTAGCAAACCGACAAAATCGAAGGGGGGAATCATCGTGATGTGGATTCGAACCATTCCTATGTCTGAAGCCGATTCGGCTTTGCGGGAGGCGATGGAAGGACAGCGGGCGCTATATCCGGCGGAATATGCTGTTCCGGTCTTTCCAACCAAAGACGGACCGTCCGCAATCGTGGCTTCGCATAGCCTGATTCCGGCGGCGCTGAATCACGCCTTCTCGACATTTGGAGTACTGATGTCGAAAGACTTGCCTCTCTCCCGGCGACAACACGAAATGATAACGACGGCAGTTTCGGTGACGAACCGATGTTTCTATTGAATTGAATCACACGCAGAGTTTCTGCGTCGGGTAACGTTGGATGCGGATTTAGTCGAAGCCTTGCGGCGGGATTACAAGACGGCGCCCATCACCGAACAAGAACGGGCGATGCTGGATTACGCGGTGCAAATGACAAAGGATGCGACGAAGATTAGCCGCGCGGATCATAAGCGTCTTCGTGCCGCCGGATTCGACGATCGTGGCATCCTGCAAATCACATTGATCGCGGCATGGTTCAACTACATCAACCGAGTGGCAGACGCGCTGGGAGTGGGACGAGAGTAGAACTCAGTAGGGATTGCTGTCGCCGAAATCGATGGCTTCTTCCGGATTTTGCTGCTCAGCTGCCGAGTGGCTGTGGAGCAAGCGAACGCAACGATTCCAGCGGAGAACGGCATCGTCATTGCCGGGCGGGCGGATTTTTTCGGCTTCGGCAAAGCAGCGCAGGGCTTCTTCAAAAAGCACGCGAAGGGCATGCAAGGGACGGCCGGCGCGGAGCTGCACTTTCGCGCGGCGTTCATTGAGAAGGCCGAGATAATAGAAGCGCTCATAGGAATTTTCGAGGCGCTCAAAAATGGCTTGGACTTCCGCGTAACGATCCGAGGGAGCGCCGGTGAACTGGTCGGTGATGGACAGGCCAAGGACGCGGAGAGCGAGTTGATGATTAGGTGCGATGGCAAGAATGTCGTGGCAAATTGATTCGGCCTCTTCGGGCTCATTCAGATAGCGATATAGCTCGGTTTTGGCGATGGCTTCAGGGATTCCCGCCTTCGAGATGGATTTTAATGTGTGTTCCATGGAAACCTCCGCCCAGATTAGGTGTCGCCGGAACGCCTGAATTTGCGAGTGATCCAAACTAGCGGATCGTAGAACTGATCGACGACGCGTTCCTTCAGCGGGATGATTGCGTTATCGGTGATGTGAATGCTCTCCGGGCAAACTTCCGTGCAGCATTTGGTGATATTGCAAAAGCCGATTCCCATCTGGTCTTTAATACCTTTGATGCGCGACAGATTGTCGAGAGGATGCATTTCGAGTCCCGCGACGCGGACAAAAAATCTGGGGCCCGCGTACTGCTCTTGCTTTTGATGGTCGCGGAGGACGTGGCAAACGTCCTGGCACAAAAAACATTCGATGCATTTGCGAAATTCCTGCGCGCGGTCGACGTCCGCTTGAAACATCTTCCAATCTGTTCCAGGACGCGGCGAGAATGCGGGGATTTTTTTGTTCACCTGATAATTCCAAGAGACGTCGGTGACGAGGTCTTTGATTACGGGGAACGTTTTCATGGGCGCAACGGTGATGGGCTTGTCCGTGGGAAGCGAATCCATGCGCGTCTTGCAGGTGAGCCGCGGGCGGCCGTTCACTTCCGCGGAGCAGGAGCCGCAGCGACCGGCCTTGCAATTCCAGCGGACGGCGAGATCGGGAGCGAGATGGCCCTGGATGTAGTGAAGCGCGTCGAGAACCACCATTCCTGGGGCGATGGGGACGCGATAGTCAACTGGAGCGCCACCTTCGCGCGTGCCACGAAATACGGCTAAGACGGCTTCTGGCACGAGCGGCCTCCGCTGATCGTTTTGCGCTGGGCTTGCGTTGGGAGCGTATTTGCCATCAGCAATTTACCTCAGACTTCAGGGTTAAAACCCCTGAAAGAAACGACAGCTATGTCGCACCTGACAGCTGGGTTGAAAAAGTGCTTTTGGTTACCATTCCTACGACGCGAGAAGCCACAGTCTAGGAAAATGCAGATTCCTCGTCGCGGCTGCTCCTCGGAATGACAACTGTAGAGTTTTTCAACAAGCACATGAAGGTGCGACCCCCCTAAAGTATCCAATTTTTCCGTAGGCCGTGAAGCCTGCTGTAACTATTTTTGATCGGCCAAGAGCTGCTTCAAATCGTCGGGCATTTCGCGCACGGGGATTTGGCGCAACGTCATCGCCGCGCCATCACGAACGATGATATTGTTCTTTTTCCCCCACGCTGCGTCATATTCCGGAAAATCGAGACGGCTGTGCGCGCCACGGCTCTCTTTGCGGGCGAGGGCGCAACGCGTGACGCATTCGGCGACCGTCAACATGGATTTCAGATCGCGCGCGAGATGCCATCCGGGATTAAACAGCCGGGAGCCTTCGACACGTACGTGCGAGGCGCGCTCGCGGAGACGTTCAATTTCCGTGAGAGCGCGCTTGAGGTCCTCCTCATTGCGATAGATGCCCACAAGGCTCTGGAGGGTGTTCTCCAACTCGCGATGGATTTCGTATGGGCCTTCACCGCCGCTGCGCTCGAAGGGCTGGAGCATTTCGCGCGCGGCGTCTTCGATTTGCGCGGAATCGAGAGTCGGCGTGACCGTTTCTTTTGCGTGCTTGGCAGCGGCGGCACCAGCGCGGCGGCCGAAAACGAGCAAGTCCGAAAGCGAATTCCCGCCGAGGCGATTCGCGCCATGAAGTCCCGCGGCGGCCTCGCCGGCGGCGAAGAGTCCGGGGACCGAGGCTTGCGCGGATTCCGCGTCGACGCGAATGCCGCCCATGACGTAATGGCAAGTCGGGCCGACTTCCATGGGTCCCCTGGTGATATCGACATCGGCCAGTTCCTTGAACTGGTGATACATGCCAGGGAGCTTGCGCTTCACGTAGTCGGCGGGCTTGTGGGAAATATCGAGATAGGCGCCACCGTGTTCGGTGCCGCGGCCTTCGCGGACTTCGGTGTAAATGGAGCGGGCGACCACGTCACGCGTGGAGAGTTCCAACTTCTTGGGATCGTATTTTTCCATGAAGCGTTCGCCGAGGCGATTGCGGAGGATGCCGCCTTCGCCGCGAACTGCTTCGGTGACCAAGATTCCTTGGACGCCGGGAGGCCAGACCATGCCTGTGGGATGGAATTGCACGAATTCCATGTCCATTAGTTCGGCGCCGGCTTCATAGGCGAGCGCCATGCCGTCGCCAGTGTATTCCCAGGAATTCGAAGTGATTTTCCAGGCTTTGCCGATGCCTCCGGTGGCGATGACGATTGATTTGGCTTTGAAGAGCCCGAAGCGCCCTTGTTCGCGCCAATAGCCGAAAGCGCCTGCGATGCGGTCGCCGTCTTTCAGCAAGCGCGTGACGGTGCACTCCATGTAGACGTCGATTCCCATGCTGACGCCGCGATCTTGGAGCGTGCGGATCATTTCCAAGCCAGTGCGATCGCCGACGTGACAGAGACGTTTGAACGTGTGGCCGCCGAAGGCGCGTTGCATGATTTCGCCGGATTCGGTACGGTCGAAGAGAGCGCCCCACTGTTCGAGTTCGCGCACGCGGTCCGGGGCTTCCTGCGCGTGGAGCTGGGCCATGCGCCAATTGTTGAGGAATTTTCCGCCACGCATCGTGTCGCAGAAATGGGTACGCCAGTTATCTCCCGCGTCCACATTGGCCATGGCAGCGGCGATGCCGCCTTCGGCCATTACGGTGTGCGCTTTGCCGAGCAGCGATTTGCAAACGACGCCCACGGACGCGCCTTGATTGAGCGCTTCGACAGCGGCTCGGAGGCCGGCACCACCCGCGCCGATGATGAGCACATCGTGTTCGTGAGTTTCGTATTTTTCGTTCAAAAGAGTCTCAGGTCCCGGATGGTTCCCATAGCAGTCAGCATGACGTACAGGTCCGTGAAGGCCACGAAGAACAGGCTGGTCCAGGCGATTAGCATATGATGCTCATTGAGCGAAGTGACGCGCCGCCAGAGGCTGAGCCGCGGTCCGCCGAACTTCGCGCATGAATAGCAATCCACGTTGCCGCCCACCATGTGGCGGCACGAATGGCAGGAGAGCGTGTAGGTGGTCAGCAGCGCAACGTTAATCAGCAGGATGAACGAGCCAACTCCCGCGCCAAAGTGCCCGCTCCAGATAAATCCGCGCACGGCGTCGTACCACAGCGAAACCAGGAAGACAAACGACAAATAGAAGAAGTAGCGGTGGATATTCTGGAGGATCAACGGAAATTTTGTTTCGCCGCCATAGCTGTGTCTTGGCTCGCCGACCGCGCACGCAGGCGGATCAAGAAAAAACGCGCGGTAATACGCTTTGCGGTAGTAGTAGCACGTGGTGCGAAATCCCAGCGGGCCGCCCAAAACCAGCACCGCCGGCGAAAGCGGCCACCAGTGATGCTCGGGATCAATCAGCGGAGAATAAAAGGGCGAGAGATAAGGTCCCCATTCGTAGAAATGGCCTTGAAATGCCCGAAGCGTCGCGTAGACCGCAAACGCGGCCAGCCCGATGAACACTGCCAGCGGCTGAATCCACCAGAAATCGCGCCGTTGCGTTGCGCCGAAGCGATCCGAGAGCTGCACGGTACGAGATTCCGCCAGGGGACACCGCCTTTCGCCGCGACATATTAGTATCCGGCCCAAGGCAAGTCAACGCGGTGAGGGAAGACCCTACGAACTTTCATTCGATGGCCATCGTGGTTTACGATTCGCGAATAACACCACCGATTGCTACTGCCAAATGCGTAATCGGGTTCTGAGGAGATTGTGACATGGCGAATCCGGGCGAAAAAAGCATTAAGGTGCTGGCGATCGATGGCGGCGGAATACGCGGGATTATTCCGGCGGTGATTCTCGGCGAACTGCAGAAGCGCATTGGCAAGGATTTGTGGCAAACATTTGATCTGATTGCGGGGACATCCACGGGCGGAATCATCGCGCTGGGAATCGGCACACAGGGAAATAAAGGCGCGCCGTATTCAGCGAGCGAGCTTCTGGATCTTTATGTGCAGAATGGCCCGGCGATATTCCGCAAGACCTTCTTCACGCCGGCGAGACAATTGATTCTTCCAAAATATTCCCCGGATGCACTGGAGGCGACGCTGAGGAAATTTTTCCAAGATACTGAGTTGCAGACGGCGCTGACTCCGCTTTTGATATCGAGCTATGACCTGCAGGGACAGCTGCCGTTTTTCTTCAAGAGCCACAGAATTGCGACCGACCCGAGCTACAACTGGAAAGTGACGGAGGTGGCGCGAGCGACTTCCGCGGCGCCGACATTCTTTCCTCCGCTTCATTTGACGAAAAGCAATCAGGACTATGCGCTGGTGGATGGAGGAGTGTTCGTGAACAACCCGTCGATGGCGGCATATGCCGAAGCGCGGACCTTATATCCAGATGCGGCACAAATGGTGATTGTTTCGGTGGGCACGGGAGATCGGCAGGATCAGATCACGTATGCGTCGGCCAGACAATGGGGATTGCTCGGATGGGCGAAGCAAATTGTGCCGGTGCTGATGGATAGTGTTTCGGAAGCAGTCGATTATGAATTGGGATGTTTGCCGGGATGCGCTTATTACCGGCTGCAGGTTCCTTGGGAAAAACTGCAGCGGGCGTCGAGCGCCATGGACGACGTGACGCCGGAGAATCTGGCGAACTTGCAGAGCGTGGCGAACGACTACGTGACATCGATTGCGGGCTTGCTGGACAAGATGTGCGCGGAGCTCAAAGAGGGCCGAGGAAGCAATATGCCGGGGATTGGGCGTAAGCAGAGTTGACGGCTGATTTTGAATCAGGCGGACAATCGCATTACCAAGAGAGTTGTGTTTCGACCGGCGCGGAATAATCGACGCCTTCGACTTCGAAGCCGAACAGAGCACGGAATTGATGTTGAAAGCCGGCGAAGTCGGTGAGTTCGCGCAAATTTTCCGTGGTGACATTGGGCCAGAGCGCGGCGACTTCCCTTTGCACGTCGGCGCGCATTTCGCGATCGTCGAGACGAATGCGGGCGGCTTCGTCGAATTTCGGCGCGGCGCCCTCGGCGAGAAAATCGAAGAAGAGGCGGCGCATCTGTTCGAGAGCGCCTTCATCGAGATTTTTCTGCTTCATCACACGGAATAAAATGCTCATGTAAAGCGGCACAACGGGAATGGCGGCCGAGGCCTGCGTGACGATGGCTTTGTTGATGGCGATGCGTGCTTCGCCGCCAAGCCGGTTGTCCAACATTTCATCCAGCGTATGCGCGGTTTGCTCGAGATGTTTCTTGGCCGCGCCGATCGTTCCATCGCGATAGATAGGCCAGGTGATTTCCGGTCCGATGTAGGAATAGGCGAGCGTACGGACATTTTCGGCAA